>CAYWZG010000121.1:0-6898 GCA_964462795.1 uncultured Methanotrichaceae archaeon | reverse complement strand
TATGCTTCGGGGCCGCACGCCCGGTTTTCCGGATTTCAGAAATCTTTGTGTCTTTGTTGCCCAGATTCCCTGATCTGCACGATTGAAACTTTGCTTTCGGTTTCCTCTGAGCAGTCACCAATGTTTATCGGTTTAAAGGAACACGAAAAACGGGTGAGGGTTCACTTTCTCCTGTTAGCGACTTATCGTCGCTAACTCCCGTTAACTCCATGAGTTAACGAGACCGACCTAAAGGTCGGGGTATCCGTGACCCTCCGCGCCCCCGAAGTAAGAAAAAAACAGTGAGGCAAAAGCCCTTTAAGACTTTACAGCCTCTGCAACCAATTTTGCCACCGACACCGTGCTAACGCCCTTTTCCAACGTATCGGTTGCGATTATAGACTCCACGCCCGCACGACAGAGCTTGAGAACCGCATTGCCGGTGAGGACCGGATGGACTGATGCCAGATAGACTCGTTTTGCACCCTGCTCTTTCAGGATGGATATCGCCTTGGCCATTGTCCCTCCGGTTGCGATCATGTCGTCTACGATAACCACGTCACGACCTTTGGCATCGATCTTTTTTGGAGCCATGGAAACTTCGGTCCCGCTGTGCCGGGTCTTTTCAAGATAATCGTAATCCGCGCCAAGTTTTGATGCTGCAACCTGAGCCATCTCCACCGCGCCCTTGTCCGGTGAGATTATCACAGGATTTTCAAGCCCCATCTTTCCGACTTCTTCTGCCAACAAGGGTGTTGCGTCCAAGTCGCAAGTCTGATGCCCAAAATGAGATAGAACTGAGCGATCGTGAATGTTCACGGTGAATACTCTTGACTTTTCGTTCAGGAACGCGTTCAGAGCAATCGACATGGCACGCGCACTCAGTGGTTCACCAGGCTTAAACTGCTTGTCCTGACGGGCGTACCCAAAGTAAGGCACCACCAAATCGACCTTGCTCTCCCTGAATACGTCCAAAAGCTGAATCAGGTGGATTATATCCCGATCCGTAGGGGTGCTCTGAATGATCACAACATCTTCTTCGATATCGCAACATACCTGTGCGTAAGCTTCGCCATCTGGGAACTGGCTGTACTCGCACAGCGCCAGTTCGTCTCCGAGAATTCCGGCCACCTTGCCAGCCAGAAGCTGAGAAGAAGGGCCCCCTATAATCATCAAAGATCGCCTCTCATCGTTAAGATATAACTAATTGAACTTTGTCGACCGTTGTTTAATCCGGTCTTTCATCGATTAATGTCGATTGTCCATCGAGCGAAATCAATTGAATCGTGGGAATCTTGAACCGTCAACTTCCAACGACCCTCATCTTGACCTTTACCGTGGGAGTTACCATCGAGCCTACCGCCCTTGTGTCGGTTCCCACCTCGACTTGCTTTAACAGATCGAAAACGTTTCCTGCCAACATCAAGGATCTTAGCGGTTTTTCAACTTCGCCATCTTTGATCAGGAAAACGTTCCGCCCCTCCACCGAGAAATCACCGGATACGGGATTGGCTGTATGAGCCCCTATGACGGCGTTGAAGAATACGCCATCTTTGGTCTCTGCCAAAACGTCTCGAGGATCGCTTGATGCAACAATCAGGTTGGTGGTTCCAACCCTGGGAATGCCCGAGTAACCAGCTCTATTGGCGTTACCGGTGCTCTTGACGTCGTCCTTGCCAGCGGTGTAGCTGTCGTAAAGGAACCCGTTGAGAACGCCTTCCTCGATGATGGAGGTTTTCTGAGATGGTACACCTTCTCCATCGAAAGCCGATGTGGCCATACCACCTTCGAGAAGGCCGTCATCGACTATGGTGAGGTTCTCGTCACCAATCAGTTGCCCCATCTTTCCGATGAGGGAGGACCTGCCTTTCTGGACGTTGTCGGCGTAAACGGAAGGTGCAAAAGCGGACTCCAGAATTTCGGCAAATGCGACTGGCCCTAGCAAGACCTCAGTTTCGCCAGTCTCGCCCTTTCTGCCACCCAGAGATTTCTTGGCAAGCTCTGCAGCCAAGCGGCCTATACGCTCGATACCATGTGTGCCGTATCGTGGCTGAAGGTCTCTTGAGTTCCCGAACTCGTAACCTGTCGCCAGCTCTTCGTCACCTTTGGCCACAGCATCTAAAGAAGCGTACATTACGGTGCTCGTCTCAACAGCTTCGATCCCGTTAGAGTTTAAAATAAACTCGGTGATGGATGCACAGGCAACTCCGCCAGTCGAGGGTTTTGCCCCCGAAACTGCGGCGCACCCTTCAAGAAGAACTGCAGCCATTTCGATACAATCTTCAGGGCCGATCTTCTCAATAGCAGGATCGAATATGCCCTGAGGTGAAATCAGTTTCTTTTGCAAAGGAAGACGTCGCCATTTGTCATCCCCTTTTCGGACTCTTGCAGCCGCAACGGCACTTTGGGCCACCATCTTCAGCCGGGATAGGTCGCTGGTACTCGAAAAACCCACCGCCCCTTTGAGGACGGCTCTGAGCCCGAGGCCCTGGTTGTAGCTCTCGCTTGCCATCTCAACCAGGTCTTTCCGCAGATCGACGTCCACAGATCTAGTCACAAGTCCGAAGACTTCGGCTTCCTCTGCACCGGCCCGTTCTGCCAGATTGAGGAGGCGGCGCGCACTCTCGATCGGATCGGAAGTCATGTTTATCCAATGTACCGCAGGTCGTCATCACTGGCAGACTCGTAGGGAAGATGGGACTTTTCCATCTCTCGAAGCTTGCCGACGATCTTTTCCATGTCATTGGCCCTGTCTTCCAAAGCCTGCATGCCCACTTCAATCTCGAGGGCCGTGCAGAGAACTTTAAGAACTTCTTGGGCGCTTTTGGGGTCTACCAGGTATCCGCTGGTCATGCCCATTAGGCAGACAGCTTCTATGCCTCTTAAACCGCTCATCCCCACCAGAAGGCCGCTAACGCCCACTATGCCGCCGCCGGGCTCGTTCTCCTGGAAGACAACGCCAAGCTCTTTCATTTCTTCAACCAACTCGAGGCTGTTTGCTGCGCCCATCACCTCGGGCTTGTCCACAAACTGACCGGTTCCATACCCACCCAAAGTGTAAATCCTCTTTACTCCCAATTCTTCGGCCAAGTCCAAGAAGATCCCTGTAAGCTCGTAATGGCCCTCGTTGGTGGCGCTCTGATAATCGCCCACCAAGAGCAAAATGTCTTTGTCTTCGCCCTTGTAAGCGTAGATCTCGTTTTTCACCTGCTTTACGGTGCCATCATCTTGAACTAAAACCTGAGGTGGGAAATGGGGCGAGTAAATCTCGATGATCTTCTCTGCGTCCAGCTCTTCTATCAAGTGCTCGGCCACAAGCTTTCCCACGTGGCCCACACCGGGCAGGCCTTCGATTAAGGTCGGGCTGTTCAAAGATGCATCTTTAATCCTGCGAAGGATGGTCTCTTTCATCTCGCCTCCTGTTGCAACGCTCTCCTGTACCGGCCGTAACGGTCCTCGGGAGAGAACCTGGCAGGTTTTGTCGGACTGGTCACCCCTCCGCAAAGGGAGCAAATGTCCTTCAACGTGTACAGATCGCAAGCCTTGCACTTCTTTATTTTCGATCTCATGCCTGCCTATGGAAAGTCCCTTCGCCACCCGTCTTCTCGATGTGCTTTATGGCGGTCTGTGCCGCTGTTCTGAGCACCAATTCTGCTAGCTTATACTCAGGAGCGGTCACGTGGATACGGTACCTGGGCGCTCCCACGTATCGGACATCCAAGGACACATCCGTCTCCTTAGTGCGGGCGGCCTTCTTCAAAGCGGCCTTTATCTGCTCGACACCGTCCGAGGCGATCGATTTGAGGTCCACAAACCCAGTTATCTCCACGTAGGGGATCTTTACGTTCTCCATCGAGACTTTCAGGACTTTTTGAGCATCTTCTTCACTTAGACCTGCGTCGTAGAGGACATCGATCCCGTTGACGACTGCATCTTCCAGGGCAGCATAGAGGCTATCATAGTTCTCAGAAAGGGTGGATGCCACATGTTTTACGACTTCTTCATCCCTACCTTCGTATGCCATCTGGAGCCATTTCCAGGACTTTTGGTCTGCTTTCCATGCCTGGATCTTCTCTCGCCTCTGATGGTCATTTACATCTTTGAACGAAAGATCGATGTGGTTCCTGTGTATGTCGACGTTGAGAACCTTACAGACGATCTTCTGGCCTTCGCGAACGTGATCTCTGATATACTTTATCCAGCCGCTGGCCACTTCGGAGATGTGGATCAGCCCTCTTTTGTTCTCGTACTCGTCCAGGATGACGAAAGCTCCGAAGTCCACTACCTGCTCGACGGTGCAGACAACCAAATCGCCAGGTTCAGGCCAATCCTCACGTTTCATCTCAATCACTCTAGTACTTCTAGGATCTGCGTCTTTATCAGGGCCTTGCCACCCTTGGGTTCAGCCAGGGTCCTACTGCAGACCAAGCACTTAACTACCGTAGACGCATTTCCAAAGATTATCTGTTCATTTTCGCAGTCATTACACTTAACCTTGAGAAATCTAGACAAAATTAACCCTCCACAAGGTCTAATTTTGATACTTTGAAGCCTTTGCGGTTGTGGGCTTTTTTACATTCTTTACATCGGTACCTGAGGTTAACCCTTTTGGTGGGCTTGTCGCCACCGGGTACCTTAGAGAACTTGCCCGCGTTGCCTATGCCCACTGCGCGTTTCTTCTGTCGGTCTATATGGGCCATAGCAGTAGCTCGCCCCTTCCTCACTCTCTCCACGACGTGGACAGTGTGCTTTTTACAGAAAGGACAATGAGCCTTAAATTCTTTTGGCATCTTCATCGGATCACACCAGATCAATTTCACGTGCTAAATTTTTATCACACAGGTTTTTTGCATGTACGGGAGGGAGCGTGACCAGATCGCCTTTGAACAGGGTATAACGCTTCCCATCAACGCCCACGAATGTCGGAACGCTGTCTATCATACTAACAAGTATATATTCTTGCGACATACCCTTCTTGGCCATTAAAGCCCTTTCGGTGCCAGGGCGATCCGCGCGATTGACTTGGGCGAGAATTACCTCCTTTCCTTGAATGAGGGCTGAGAGCATTTGGCGATATATCTGTTCTTCTTGAGGGGTCATTCCCTTGAGAGAAAGTTCCTTGGAAGAAGAACTGGCGCGCTGAACCTTCCTTGTGATCTTCTTCATCCTCTGATTGATTAGCCCGCCTATGCCCCCCCGAGCTGCCTTCAGCTCGTCTCCTACGATCTGGGCTTCGACTGAGTAGTGGTCGCCTATATCTGCTAGATCGTTCTCCAGCTCGGCCAGGTACTCGCCCACTCGATCATAGAAATCTTTCTCCAGAATCTCGAGGTCAGGCATCCTTCTCTCTTTTCTCAAAATGTTGGCCAGATCCAAGTCCTTCATTCGAACACGCGCCTTTAGTTAGAGGGGTTCCTTTCGGTTGGAGGCCAAGTATATAAGCCCATCATCATCACCATCAATCTAAAGCTTTGCCTAGATTTGCCAATCCTCTGGCCATGAGGAACACTGCGACACATTGAGGCACTTCGGTGGGGCCTTCTTTTAAGGAGTGGATTTCGCCACGCATCTCCAACTGGAAGGGGGCTCGAAGACATATCTCGACAGGATCGTCCCCGAAGACGACCGCGTCTCTCATAGGATCGAAGGCTTTCAAGCCGTCGACTGTGAGTGGCGTAACTCTTAGGCCAGTTCCCCCATGAAGACTGAGCTGGAACCTTATGAGCCTTTTGATGTCAGTGGTGACGGGCTCATCTGTCTCGCCACGATCTTGATCCGGGCTGAATCCGAGATGGACTCCCTCTTCGTCTAGATAATCGTTGATCAAAGATTTCCATATCTTGGAGCTGCCTTTAAAACCACTCAGGTTTCCCTTCTTGATCTGATCCAGGACGTTATCGCCTTTCAAGTTCCTATAAAACTCGGTGGCACCACCTTTTCCTATCCCTTCTCTTGAGGCCAGCACCTTGACTGCTTCGTCTTCCTCGAGATCCCGAAGATACTGGACGAAAAAGATCATGGAACGGTTGACTCTCCCAGGCCACCCTCGCGCGTCTTCAGGTGGGACTGATAGCAAAAGGGCCCTCTCTATGCCAAATTCGCCTTCTACTGGCCTTTTATAGATGAAACTCTCGATGTCCAGACCGCGCCCGGTGAGGTAGTCAACGATCTCCCGGCGCTCGCCACTGCCCAGTTCCAAAACGCGCGGATTTCTCACGTGGATGTGATAGCCTCTGCCGCCCGAGAATGCCACGGTCACGTCTCGTTCCGAAAACCCAAAGTCGGATAGGAGAAACTCGAGGAGCTTTAGGGTCTCTTTCTTGACCATATCGAGCATCTCGTTGTAGGAGTTGGGCGCGTTCTTGAGATGGTCGGCGTCCAAGTCAAAGATCAGGTCTGCGCCAAGCCAGCCTTTCTCTTTCATCGTAGGGGCACCTGGATGGCGGTAGAGGGCGGTGGAATAGTATGCGTGAAGGGGTGTCATGCCTCTTATGTAATCCACCAGCTCGAACCGAGATCCAAAAGACTTGTGCCGGCGCATCACTTTTTTGGGCAGATCGCGAAACAGGATAAAACCCCATTCTCTCGATTGGAAATCAGGGGGCATTTCCAGAGATTCTTGGAGATAGTATTCTCTGAACCGATCTTGAATGTATTTTCTGGTCGGATCGTTCAAAGTTTCACCTCGTTGGCAGCGCGGAGGCCCCATCCTTTAGGGGCTCCAGATCTCGCGATCTGGAGCTCTTCAGCGTAAGCTGAAGGGTGGGGGAAGAGCACGTGCTTGTCAATTGGCATACTTATATACATTGAACACGCCATTTCAACGTAATGCTTCAGACTCTGATGGTCAGACTTGACCCGTCTGATGATCAATATCAAATGCTCTTGGAGACCATGCAACGTTTCAACGAGGCATGTA
>CAYWZG010000120.1:0-7017 GCA_964462795.1 uncultured Methanotrichaceae archaeon | reverse complement strand
TGAAAGTAGTTTATAAACCAGGGGTGACAGTGGGAAAACTTGGAAAGTAGAGCTGTTAATATGGATCTATGATATGGATCTATGATACGCGTTACGGTTTTGGTGCAGAACTCTGGCAGAAAGTTGGCGTGACATTGTGCACACAGTGTAAAGTATATCACATGTCCCATACATTTTTATTTTGTTTTGGGTGGAAAATCGATTTTGCCTGCAACAAAACAGCATGATTATCCCGTGACTATTGGATACGTTCTAGTAAAACTGAATCAAAAAATATATCTGACCCTAAGTTTCACTTTCTCGAAGATTCCTACCCTCCAGGAACTTAACCATGTTGTAAAGCATGAAGTTGTAGGGCGTAGATATATCTGCGTTTTCGCCCAACCTAATGACCGCGCCGCTAAGAGCCTCGATCTCGGTCGTCTTTCGGGCGCGAAGGTCCTGCAAGGTCGAAGACTCATGCCCTTGCGTGGGTGGGAGAAGCCGCTCGTAAAAGGCCGAGATATAATTGTCAGCAGAATCCCAGTGGGTATGATAACCGTGCGCCTCCATCACCCTGTAGATTTCCTTTATGACCTCTTCCATGATCGATCTCGTATATGACCATTCACCAAGGACACCATAACTGACGTTAAAGATTGCACCAAGTGGATTTAGCGCGCAGTTGTAGAGCATCTTGGCCCAAAGATCTCGTTCTACCGTCAGGGACTACCTGACACGGAATGCCGCCCAGATCGATCGATCTGCTGAGAGGCCCCATAAAGGTGAGATCGTTTTCAAAGAGACTTCCTATGTGGATTGAGTCTGCATGAACGGTGACCTCGACCACATTCGGCTTGGGCCTTTGAAAGCCGGTAATCACTCGCGCGCTGTAAATCCTCTCTTTTGGAAACCGGGCAGCAAAGATCTCGGCGTTGCCCCATCCGTTCTGAAAGAGGACTATCTTGCCCACATTGCCTAAGAGAATTGTGTGATTCGATAGATCTTTTGCAGCTTTTGAAGAGTCATGAGATTTGGTGCAGACCAAAACGTAGTCGTAGCTTTCTTCTGGCAGATCTTCCAGTGATGAATAGCTTCCAAACTCATTTGGGCTTGCACTGTAATCACCAAATATCCCAGTTCTCACAAGCCCATCGTGCTTCAGGGTGCTGATGGTCTTTTCTCTTGCGACTATGTCCACCCAATCACCAAATCGCAAGAGGCAACTTGCGATCCCAAGCCCGACGGCGCCACCTCCATAGATCAAGATCTTCAAAACAGATCCACCTCGCGTTTTCTCTAACTCAAGACATATTTCACGTCTCCCCTTGGAAATGTCATTTCAGGATTGCGATCGCCATTTCATGATCGCCAGCGTCCGAGCCACCTTCAAAGTGGGAACGGAAAAGATGAATCTGAAAATGGGTAGAAGAATCCTGAAAGGCCAGATCCTAAGAAAACAAGACGCTTCACCCTCGAAAACTTCGTCCTCAAAAGAGGATTCGATCGTTATATCTACAGGATCGAGTGCATCGAAGGGGGCAGCTATGGACCACAAAAACCCGAAAACAACGCCGGTATCTGCAGGATCTTCAAGGCCAACATTAAGGCAGACTTTGAGAAAATGAACCTTAACGGCCTGGGCAATTCCCAAGGCCAGGCGTTCCAGGTTTCGCATCAATCCTTCAGTCTGAAGAATAGACAAGCCCTTCTTGCCCGTGATCCATTTTCCCTCTTTTATCCTCTTCTCGCTTTTTTCTTCCAAGGTCAGATCTTTTGAGTTCAGATCTTTCGAAATCAAGCCAAAGAGCCAAATAACCCTGATTTGAGACTTGGAACCCTCATCCCAACGCCACACGGCCTTGATGTCTAACGGAACCAGGAACAAGAAGACTAAAATGATGAAGAGAACCACAAAGAACACTGAAAAGTGGATCCCCGCAAAAGATGGAAGGTCGATGGTGGAAATGGGCATGAGTACCTTCAAACTACGTCAATTACTTTCCCTTTTTCTTTTGATTTATGCTCTTTTTTCGCCTCTTTCCCTTTTTTCCTATCCTCGATCTCGCTTTTGATCAGTGAAGGAATCTTTTCCACCACGCTCTCGATTGCTGAGACCTTTCCCTCTCTGATCGGGGCTATCCTCACCTCGTCTTTTTCTATCACAATCACGGCCACTGGCTTGATCCCAAATCCACCACCTGCACCGCCTCCAGCATTTTCACTGTTCTTTCCAGGTCCGGCACCGGCACCAAACCCTGCACTTATGCTCAATAGAGGGATGACTGTCTTTTCATTCGCAGTTATGGGATCACCGATCACGGTCTTGCTCGTCAAAAGCTTCTCCATCTCGAGGATTGCTGCCTTCAGTAACGATTCAACATCGCTCATATTTAACCCCTACATTATATGAACCACCAATCAGTTTTAAACTTTTTGATATCATCAATCGAAAAATAATTGCGATATGTTATTCGATGCAGAAGAACATAATCGAGAACCAATCAGATGAAAATGATTTGCTCTCGCAAGATTAGTGCTTAACGATACGAACAAGCCGGAATGTCTGAAATTGCAAAAGTAAGAAAATGGTGCCCAGACCCGGATTCGAACCGGGGACATCCAGATCTTCAGTCTGGCGCTCTCCCGGACTGAGCTACCTGGGCACAGATTGGTGGGCTCGATGCGATTCGAACGCATGATCCCCGCCATGTCAAGGCGATGTCATAACCAGCTAGACCACGAGCCCACATCTGACAGGTGCCCCCATCGAGCTTTTCAAAGATAAACTCTTCGGTTGGAGAGTGAGAAAGGAGCCATTACGGCAGACTCAAAAGCGCCTACAACCAAGAATCGATTATAGTCGAGAACCAATTAGATGAGACTACTTGGTCTTCACCAGAACGGCGTTCGACGATACAAATAGGACAAATACCAAAACTAACCCGTCCTCGCCAGAATAATGCTTAACGATAAGATTCGACCAAATCTCAAACTCTTAACGAGTCTGAGACTGGCCCCGATGGTATCGTTAAACGCTATACTTCTATTTCCCGATGGTACTCTTTCAGCGCCTTTGCGGTGATCACGCCTTTCTTTGCGATTTCAATGGCCTGAGCTGCTGCTCTTGTGGCTTGGACCGTGGTTATGTAGGGGACGTGATAATCCACCGCACTCCGCCTGATCTGGAAACCGTCTTTCACAGACTGCTTGGTGGTGGGGGTGTTTATTATGAGCTTGACTTCTTCGCGTTTCATGTAGTCCAAAACGTTGGGACTGCCATGATAGATCTTCCTGATCTTCTCTACGGGAATCTCCTTGGCGCTGAGGAAGTCTGCAGTCCCTTGAGTGGCGATGATCTTGAGGCCCACGTCTGAGAGCTTCTTTGCAACTTTGCAGATCTCGTCTTTGTCCTCGTCTCTCACAGATACGAAAACGATCCCATCCATCGGAAGGGCGTTATCGGCGCTCAGTTCGGCTTTGAAGAAAGCAAGTCCTGGTACATAATCTATCCCCATCACTTCGCCAGTGGATCGCATCTCAGGCCCAAGAAGGCTATCTGCGCCAGGGAGCTTGTCGAAAGGAAGGAGAACCTCCTTGACCGAGACGTAAGGAAGCTTTGGCTCTTTAGTATACCCCAGCTCCTTTAAGGTGGACTCTGCCATCACGCCTGCTGCAATCTTGGCAAGAGGCAGTGTCCCACAGTCTTCGATACGAAAGGTATCGTCCTGCTAGACCTGGGATTTGCCTCGAGGACGTAGACTTCACCGTCTTTGTAGGCCATCTGAATGTTCAGGATACCTTTGACGTCTAATGCAAAAGCGATCTTCCTGACGTAGTCGCGGACGGTGTCCATAACTTCAGAAGAACAAAGTCTGGGGCGGAATGCCGCATGCACTATCGCCAGAATGGATTCCCGCCTCTTCGATGTGCTCCATTATGGCCCCCTATGAGGACATCTTTGCCATCGGATACCGCGTCAACATCGATCTCGATCGCGTCCTGGAGGAAGTCGTCGATTAGGATGGGATGTTCTGGAGAGACCCTTACAGCTTCCCTCATGTAGACATCCAGTTCTTTTTCGTCGTAGACGATCTCCATCGCTCTTCCGCCGAGAACGTAGCTGGGCCTCACAAGAACGGGGTAGTCTATCCTCTTGGCCTCGGCCTTAGGGCCCGTAGCGAAATAACTTGCGCATATACGTGTACACCCATTACACGAAACCGATATGAAGCGGATTCAGTATAATAATTACGAATCATTCATATGACAAGGTTATTTCTTCGCGGGCTCTTAGCCTGATCCGGGGACGTGGCGTATCCGGCCTCGGGCTGGGGTATCCCCATCTTCCTGAGTGCTAGGTTGAACCGCTCTCGATCTTCTGCCATGTCGATGTTTTCAGGGCTGGTCCCAAGGATCTTGGTATCAAAGCCACGGCGAGCGATCTCTTTTTCGAGAGGATCTGCCAGGTTCACCGCGGTCTGGCCGCCAAACTGGACCATGACGCCGTAGTACCGGTCCTTCTCGATGATGTTCATCACGTCTTCCAAAGTCAGAGGCTCAAAGAAGAGCTTGTCAGAGGTATCGTAGTCGGTGGAGACGGTCTCCGGATTGTTGTTGACGATGTGAGCTTCCAAGCCTTGTTCCCTCAATGCCAAAACGGCATGGACCGTCGAGTAATCGAACTCGATTCCTTGACCGATCCGGATGGGGCCAGACCCTATGATGAGGACTTTCTTGTTATCGGTAGGCACAAGTTCGCATTCGTCTTCGTAAGTGGAGTAATAGTAAGGGGTCTTGGCCGCAAACTCGGCTGAACACGTGTCCACCATCTTGTAGGTGGCAGTGATCCCATCTCTTAGCCTCATGTCGGTGATCTCTACCCAAGTCTTGCCAACCAGCTTTGCGATCCGCTCGTCGGTAAAGCCCATCTTCTTGGCTTTACGGAGGGTCTTTGCCGAGAAGTTCTCTTTGACCTCGTCTTCCATCTCGATGATGTTTCCTATCCTCATTATGAAGTAAGGGTCAATCAAGGTGAGATCAGAGATTTCGTCCACGGAAAAGCCGCGCCTGAGTGCCTGGTAGATGGCAAAGAGCCGCTCGTCTGTGGGGACTTTTAGGAGATGTCTCACGTCGTCATCGGTCCAGGTGGTGTACTTGCCCTCGTAGCCAAAGTCCATCTCGATGTCCAAGGATCTGACCGCTTTCATCAAGGCCTCTTCGTAGTTGCGGCCGATGGACATGACCTCTCCAGTGGATTTCATGGCCGTTGTCAGAGTCTTGTCGGCCTTGACGAACTTGTCGAAAGGCCAGCGCGGGATCTTCATCACGACGTAGTCTACCACCGGTTCGAAAGATGCTGGAGTCTCACCGGTAACGTCGTTTTTGATCTCGTCGAGAGTCATTCCGATGGCGATTTTGGCGGTCACCCTCGCTATGGGGTAGCCAGTAGCTTTAGAGGCGAGCGCAGAGCTTCTCGAAACCCGTGGGTTGACCTCGATGATCCGATACTCGCCGTCTTTGGCTGCGAACTGGATGTTACATCCGCCCTCGATCTTGAGCGCCCGGATTATGTTTATGGCCGCAGTCCTCAACAGCTGGACATCTTGGTCTGAGAGCGTTTGGATTGGCGTGACGACTATGGATTCGCCGGTGTGGATTCCCATGGCGTCCATGTTTTCCATGTTGCAGATGGTGATGCAGGTGTCGTTTGCGTCACGCATCACCTCGTATTCTAGCTCTTTCCAGCCCTCGACGCTCTCTTCGAGTAGGACTTGGTGTATCCTCGACCTTTTCAGGCCCATCTCCACTATCTCGAAGAGATCTTCCTCGGTTCGGCCGACGCCACCACCACTTCCGCCAAGGGTGTAAGCGGGCCGTATGATCAATGGAAGGCCGATTTCTTCCATGACCGCCCTTGCCTCTTCGATCGAGTTTACTGCCTTGCTCCTGGGGACGGGTTCGCCGATCCGTTCCATCGCTTTCTTGAAGAGGTCTCTGTCTTCAGTCTCCTGGATCGCATTGACTGAAGTTCCCATAACCTCGACTCCGAACTTTTCGAAGACGCCCATCTCGGCAAGCTCGCTAGTTATGTTAAGGCCGGTCTGGCCTCCTATCCCTGCGATGATGCCGTCGGGCCTCTCTTTTTCGATGATCTTGGCGACGACCTCTGGGACCAGGGGTTCGATGTAGATTATGTCGGCCATCTCTGGGTCAGTCATGATGGTGGCAGGGTTGGAATTGACCAGGACGACTTCGATTCCTTCTTCTCGTAGGGATTTGCAGGCTTGAGATCCCGAAAAATCGAATTCGGCTGCCTGGCCGATCTGGATTGGACCAGATCCGATGAGCATAACCTTCTTTATGTCAGGTCTTTTTGGCAATGCTAGATCACCTCTTCCTCGCAAGCGTCTTTTGAACGGCGCTAAAGAATGTCTCTGCGGTACAGAGGGGGCCAGGGCAGGCTTCTGGGTGGTACTGGACCGCCATGATGTCCAAATAATCGCTCTTTATGCCCTCCACGGTTCCGTCGTTGGCGTTGGTTTGGGTTATCTCAAGACCGGTTCCTTCCACAGATTCGGGGACCACTGCGAAGTTGTGGTTCTGGGATGTGATGTAGACGATTCCGCTTGCCAGGTCCTTTACTGGCTGATTTCCGCCGTGGTGGCCGAACTTGAGCTTGTAGGTCTCAACGCCCAAGGCAAGGGCGATTATCTGAAGGCCCAGGCAGATTCCAAACAAGGGCACTTCGCCTGCGAAATGTTTCACCACGTCTATCGCGTTGGTGGCGCATTCGGGATCGCCCGGACCGTTAGAGAGGAATATCGCCTCGGGTTCGTATTTTTCGATCTGAGATATCTTGGTATCTGCTGGCACCACCCTTACGTCAAAACCGTATTTAGAACGTGAGTTTAAGATGTTCCTCTTGATTCCGAGATCCACGACCACCACCTTGGATCCGTCTCTGGGAATCCTGTAAGGCTCTTTCATAGGTCATCGGTTAAGGATTTTGAGCTACATAATCAATCAGTTATTCAC
>CAYWZG010000119.1:0-7041 GCA_964462795.1 uncultured Methanotrichaceae archaeon | reverse complement strand
ATTAATATATCGTTAACCATAATAAGTTTTGTGGTCAAGGGCTGAGTAGTTACGTTATTTCTAATAAAAATTTGGGGGAAGATGCGGCGCGAGAGTGCTGTGGTCGTTAACTTGCCAATTGTTTATGCACGCTTCGGATATGAAGGCAGGTTCTAAGGAATCGAATCAGACGAAATGTTTTTCGTGGATGGCTTGGTGTGTAGATTGAATAAGTGCATCATATGGCGCAGAATTGGGACATGGAGGGAATGGATATGGATTTGGTAACAAATATCTACATACACCTGGTGAAATCGATATGACTCAATACTGGAAGATAGCACCTGGCGAAGATGCTTGGCAATGGGAAGATTGTTTAGAAGGCGGTTTCATCGCCGTGGGATGGGACAACATGGGAGACGTCTCGCGCCTGAGCAAATCTGAGTTTGAGTCCAAACGAATAGAAATTGGCTGGAATAAGGTAGGGATCGAACAATTATGGAAATTCGCCCACATCAAAGAGGGTGACCGGATAGTAGCCAACCGTGGGACCACCGAGGTATTGGGCGTAGGTACAGTCGTGAGGCCGTGTTATTTCGTCAGTGATGAGCACTTTGGACATAGACTGCCGGTTAAATGGGACAACATCAAACTGCGTAAGGTGAGCGAACCAGGTTGGCGCAGAACTCTGATCGAACTAGATCGCGAAAAGTTTGAGCGGATTTGTAACGCCTCCATAAGTCCACAAGTTGAGCTTTCGAAACTCAATGATCATGGATCGAGCACATCTCACTGGATCTTCCAGTCCAATCCCAAGTTTTATGACCTGGAGAAAGATCTTGAGGATATAACAGAAGACGATATGGTTAATTTTAATTGGACTGTTAATCAGCACGCCAATGAAATACGTACTGGTGATGTAACTTATCTCTGGACATCAGGAAAAAATGCAGGTATTCTTGCAGTTGCTACAGTGCTTTCTGATCCATATTACGTGCCAGAGATCGATGGCGGATTCATCAGCGATAAAAAGAAGGCAGAGGGGAAACAGCAGTGGGTTAATCTTCGCATAGATTACATACTGCCCAAGAGGATTAGACGAGATGATCTTGTCGATCATCCTACGCTTGGATCAATGCAGGTAATAAGGCGCCCTCAAGGAACGAACTTCGCGGTAACCAAAGAACAGGCTCAAATCCTTGATGAACTGATCTTTGCCAAACCTAATCCAGAATATTCAATCTCTCAGTGCGCCCAGGACACCGGCTTCGACATCGACATGCTGGAGCGATGGGTTCGGGCCATCGAGCGCAAGGGCCAGGCCATATTTTACGGCCCGCCAGGTACCGGAAAGACTTACGTGGCTGAGCACCTGGCAGATCACCTCATTGGCGGTGGAGACGGTTTTGTTGATCTTGTCCAGTTCCATCCTGCCTACGCCTACGAGGACTTCATCCAGGGAATCAGGCCCAAGTCCCGAGAGGATGGGGGCTTGGACTATCCCACGGTCCCGGGTCGTTTCCTCGAATTCTGCGAGCGGGCCGAATCCCGCCAGGGAACCAGCGTCCTGATAATCGATGAAATCAACCGCGCCAACCTGGCCAGAGTCTTCGGGGAGCTGATGTACCTGCTCGAATATCGAGAACGAGAGATACTGCTCGCGGGAGGCGAAACATTGCAAATCCCAAAGAACGTTCGGATCATCGGGACCATGAACACTGCCGACCGCTCAATCGCCCTCGTGGATCACGCCCTGCGTCGGCGCTTCGCATTCCTTCGGCTCCAGCCCAACTACGATATCCTGAGCCGGTATCATCAGAATACAGGATTTTCTGCGGGCGGCTTGATCGGCGTCTTGCGCCGACTGAACCAGCAGATCAGCGATCCTCACTACGAGGTGGGAATCACCTTTTTCCTCCGGGAAAACCTGGATGAAGAGATCGAGGACATCTGGAAGATGGAGATCGAGCCCTACCTGGAAGAGTACTTCTTCGACCAACCGGAAAACGTCGACGACTTCCGCTGGGAGAATGTCCAAAGTGAGATCCTGCTATGAACGCCGAGAGCCCGAAGCTGATCGAGCTTACAGAGTACGTTTCCAAGTATCTTGACCGTTCAGAGATCAGCGAAGACGTGGGCGAGATGATATGGCAAAACTACAAAAGCCAGATCTCGATAGATGCGCCCTCCTTCAAGAACAAAAGGCGATGGGCTCTGACATCCCTTGGATGGGTGGGCCACATCCCCTTGAACCCCGAAATGGCACTCGTCTTGAGCCCCAAGATCCCGATAGAGAACATCTTTGGCATGTTGGAGTACGCCTACAGACTCAAAAGCTTTGAGATTCTCGATGGGTTGGCCGACTGCGATTCTTTGCTTGAGTTCTACGAGAGACTCGCCAATGTTCTCGCCCTCTGCCGTTTCTTCCTGGAACAGAGCGGCCCGAGTCATCGGGTGGGCGAAAAGACCATGCTGCCATTCCTGGTGGACATGGCTCACCTCTACGAGCTCTTCGTGGCTGAATGGCTCCGTTCCCACAGATCGCTCCTGTCGCAGGGATTTTCGATCAAGCCTCACGAAAAGGTCGTCATCGGCGAGGGAAATAGGATTCGTTTCGACATCGATCTCGTGTTTTACGAGGGCGAAAAGGCTTCTTGCGTCCTGGACACCAAATACAAGGCCCCTGCCTTGAAAAATCCCGACCTCAACCAGATCGTCACCTATGCGGTGACCAAAGAGTGCCGTGAAGCGATCTTGATATATCCCAAACCACAGGAGGCGCAGCTTGACGAAAACGTCGGGTTGATCAGGGTTCGCAGCCTCACATTCTCCTTGGACGGCGACCTCGATCGGGCGGGTGAGAGGTTCTTACAGGACCTGTTTTCGGATGGGTGCGAAGGGGCTGCAAACAAAACGGGACGGGAGCAAGTCCACACCGAATAAATATCTGTACTGATGTGTACGGGCATGCGTTTTTCACAATGTGTATATGCATCTCGAAAATGCATTATATTTATGAAACCGAGCAAATTCAATATGACTATATTTTTCCTGGAGGCGGTAATTTCCCTTGGAATCTTTGCTGGAATCGCTATGGTAAACGACAGCCCCCCCCCTCCCGAAGTAGTAAATCCAAGCCCACCTCATAGGTCATCGGTTAAGGATTTTGAGCTACATAATCAATCAGTTATTCACACGATTTATGCACTACATAAATGGGGTTGGATTCGGAAACGGATCCCCTGTACCTTTTTTAATCCAGTCGATTTCATCGTATTTGCTACCGAGATCATTGCCACATTGCGATTTTTGTCTTAACCGATGGCCAATGAAGCCCACCTCTATAAACAGGGCCAAAACCGTTTATCGGAGATAGTCATGGTTCTTCATCTTAAATGCGCAAGGAGACCCCGCACTTTCGGGTCTGGGAGGAATTGCGCCCACCATCTTATGAGGGTCAATATGGTCAAATCCCATCGGATTCAGCCTAGTCCAGAAGCGGGCAAAGCTAGGGAAGTACTCTGCCGTTTTTAGTGGCCCACAACGCTGCTGCATTTTGTTGCCCCCAAGTATAATTGTTTAGTCTCGCTTAGCCGTTCGCAGAGCCACGACCTTTAGGCCGTGATAGTTGACAATCGTAAAGTTATAGCTTCTCAACGCTCGCTCCCTTCGATTCAGAACCCCTCAGGATCTGGTCGACCAGAAGGTCAGTGTTTCCACCTTTTCTGGGGCTTCCAATCAATGCCAAAATCTTCATGTATCAATTTCCTCAGAGAAAAATAGTGGCCATATTTAAAGATAAATATTATGGGCTGAATTGACCGAGCAGAACGCTTTCTTCTCTTCATCCCAAAGAAGCCCTCATCTCCGTTCGAGAAGACTTTTTATCTTCTTCCCCCGACTCTTACACCATGGCATCCCTTTCGGGAGAGGTGGGCGGCCTTTTCATGCCCAATCCTGTCATGTTGGCGGCGGGAATATTGGGCACCACGGGCGCGTCCCTAAGAAGAGCAGCTCGTTCCGGCGTGGGTTGCGTTGTGACAAAATCCTTAGGACCCGAGCCAAAAGCAGGTTACAAGGGACCCACCGTGGTCCAGGTGGAAGGCGGACTTCTCAACGCAATGGGCCTGCCCAACCCCTCGTATCGAAATTTCCAAGAAGAGATCGATGTGGCCAGAGAAGGCGGCATTCCGGTCGTCGCCAGCATATTTGGATCGTGTGCAGAAGAGTTCGTTGAAGTGGCAAAAGGACTAAATTCCGACGGCTTCGAGCTAAACTTGAGCTGTCCTCATGCCGAAAGGTACGGCGCTGAGATCGGATGTGAGGGCGTTAACGTCGAAGAGATCACAAGAGCCGTAAAAAAAAGCGTCCAGGTCCCGGTTTGGGTCAAGCTCACGCCCAACGTGACAGACATAAGGGTTTTGGGATTAGCAGCTCAAAGGGGTGGAGCAGATGCGGTGGTGGCCATAAACACGCTAAAAGCGATGGCAATAGACGTGGAGAGCGGAATGCCCATTCTTGGCAATCGGTTCGGAGGGCTTTCGGGCCCTGCCATCAAGCCCGTGGCCGTAAGATGCGTCTACGATCTCGCATCGGTCCTGGAGATACCCGTGATCGGCGTTGGCGGAATCTCAACCTGGGAAGATGCGATCGAGATGATTCTGGCCGGTGCCCAAGGGGTTCAGATCGGTACGGCCCTGAAAGAAGGTTACGACCTGTTTGATTCAATCTGCGGCGGGGTCGCCTCTTACCTTGACAGGAAGAGCCTCACCCTTCCGGAGATTAGGGGCATGGCAAGGAGGTTTTAGATGAGGCCCATAAATTGTGTGATCGAAGAGATCAGGGAAGAGACTCCTTCAGTGAGGACGTTCTTTTTCGATGCATCCTTAGACCCAAAACCAGGCCAATACCTGATGCTTTGGGTTAGAGGGACCGATGAGATTCCGATGAGTTTTTCTTACCCCAACGGGATGACGGTTCAGCGTGTTGGGGACACTACAAGTGCTCTATTTGATCTTGGCCCCGGCGATAGCGTCGGAGTTCGTGGCCCTTTGGGCAACGGTTTTACTTTGGGAGGTGAACGAATCCTTCTTGTGGGCGGCGGCGTTGGAGCAGCACCACTTGCCTTTTTAGGCGATGTGGCAAAGGATAGTGGAGTTGAGATCACCACTCTTGTGGGCTATCGGTGCGGCGATGACGTTCTTTTTGAAAAACGTTTCAGGAATATGGGTAATCTTGTAATAACCACAGACGATGGTTCTCTTGGGACTTGTGGCCGCGCATCTTCAGGCCTATCCTGTCTGGATCTCGAAGATTACGATCAGATCTACCTTTGTGGTCCAGAGGTCATGATGGTCGACATAATTCAAAGGTGCAAAGGCTTTGAAGATAAGATCCAAGCCAGCATCGAGCGTTACATGAAATGCGGCATGGGTCTCTGTGGTTCTTGCTGTCTTGATCCAGACGGGACGAGGGTTTGCGTCGAAGGGCCAGTAATCAGGGCAGATAGGCTTCTCAATACCGAGTTTGGTCGTTACAAGAGAGGCCCCAGCGGTTCTAAAAAGTATCGTGCTTAACGATACCTTTCAGACAAATCTCGAACTCATAAGATTTTGGGATTTGTCCTAATCGTATCGTTAAGCACTATTCTGGTGAGAACTGATTAGACTCGTCTGATCGGTTCTTAATTATAATAACAGGAGATGATTTGGGTTGATAGCCAGATTTCTTTACGAGGGCAAAGTTATAGACGGCGAAGTCATTGGTGAGCGAATCAAGGCCGAAAATTGCGATTTTAGCCTCGATGATGTGAAACTTCTCGCACCGGCAGTGCCAAGCAAGGTGATATGTGTAGGCCTAAACTACGTCGAGCATGCAAGAGAGCTCAAGATGGATCTGCCCGAAAATCCCATAATATTTCTCAAACCGCCAACTGCAGTGATCGGCCCTGGCGCAGACATAATTATGCCATCTTCAAGCACCCAAGTGGATTATGAGGGCGAATTGGGTGTGGTTATTGGAAATAGGTGCAAAGACGTTCCCGCTTCAAAGGCTGAAGATTACATATTGGGTTACACGTGCTTCAACGACGTGACTGCTCGAGATCTTCAGGGAAAAGACGTTCAGTGGACTCGTGCCAAGAGTTTTGACACTTTTGCCCCGATGGGCCCCTACATCGAAAAGATCGATCCAGCCGATCTGAACATCCAGACCCGGGTAAACGGCAAAATAAAACAGGACTCCAACACGTCAGACCTGATATTTTCAGTGCCAGAGCTGGTAGAGTTCATCAGTGAGATTATGACACTTCTTCCAGGTGACGTCATAGCGACAGGAACGCCTCCTGGCGTGGGATCGCTGAAATCAGGTGACGTAGTGGAAGTCGAGATCGAAAGATTAGGAACGTTGCGGAATCGAGTGGTTTAGACGAGTCTGCCATCTCGGTTTTTCAATCGACGAAATTGCTAGATCAATGGATTCACAGAAAAGGCAACGGATCTTTCTTTCTGTACACCAGAGTCTGGTAGACTGCGATCAGAATGTCTTTATCATTACTTCGGGAGCGCAGAGGGTCACGGATACTCCGACCTTTAGGTCGGTCTCGTTAACTCTTGGAGTTAACGGGAGTTAGCGACGATAAGTCGCTAACAGGATGAAGTGAACCCTCGCCCGTTTTTCGTGCTCCTTTAAATCGGTAAAACTTTGGAGACTTTTCAGAGGAAATCGAAAGCCGAGTTTCAATCGTGCTGATCAGGGAAATCTGGGCAACGAAGACTCGAAGATTTCTGAAATCCGGAAAACCGGGCGTGCGGCCCACCCCGTCCGTTAGGGCGGGGTATGCTGCACGCAATTTGATATGTGGTGCTCTAAAGTTTTCCATAACGCCCAGGCGTGCCTTAAACGCTATAGGACAAACAAATCTCAAACTCACAAGAGCTTAGATCCGACGTTCGGCATGACATATTGTGACATGGGCCTATTTTCTCTTGATATCGATTATCTTAACTATTTAGGACTTACGCAGTTGACCGGAATATTTTTATGCCATTTGATGCATTCAAA
>CAYWZG010000118.1:0-7178 GCA_964462795.1 uncultured Methanotrichaceae archaeon | reverse complement strand
CTATGTAGGTGGATCCTCGAAAGGGAATGTCAGTTTGCATAACATCATATCTGGGAAACGGATTACACAAAATGCAAAAGTGTTGGATTTGACCATATTGACCATCATAAGATGGAGGGCGCAATTCCTCCCCGCCCTGAAGGGCGGGGTCTCCTTGCGCATTTAAAATGGATCTCAAACTCGCAAGTGTCTGAGATTTGGTCTATTCGTATCGTTAAGCACTATTCTGGTGAGGACCAATTAGCTCCATCTAATTCGTCCTCGATGATATTTATATTTTAAATTTTTATTACACGTATGTCCGATTCGTTGATTCTGTAGTTTCTAGGTCATGCGTAAAATATCGTGTCATACACTCGCCATTTCCGACATTGCTTGGGATCCGTGAAGAAATAATAACCTTGTCATATGGGCAATTCGTAATTATTATACTGACTCTGCATCATGTCGGTTTTGTATAATGGTCGTACCCGATTATGTGCAAGTTATTTCACTACTGGCCCTTAGCATATTTTCCGTGTTAGTAGGGTGCCAGTTGAATTTTAGTATGTGTTTAGCCCCCCAAATCAATTGCTTGATGTTGGTTTCAGTCAATGAAAGCATGTCGACCAACAACTTGTGCCAGATTGGAAAACAATATCAATAGCCGAAGTTGCTTGGAATCAGCTCTTTGGAACAGGTCGCACGAGCCATCATGAAATGGGTTTACTGATGCCGATTGAAGGAAGCTAAACACATGTGAATTCTAGAGTCTCGTGAATCAGGAAGCGTTGCCCTTTAGGGCGAAATAGTTCACGTATTTTTGCAGGCAGTTTGGCACAGAGATGTTAGCTACTGAAGTACGAAGACTATGTTTCCCTTTTCGGTTTTTCCATGATCACAACACTCTTCAAAAGGACCGTAGAGTGTAGCTGCCCGACCTTTCATAACGTTCTTGTATTCTTCTTTATCCTCAATCTGGTGGGCCACATAAGCAGAGTCATGATTGTCAAGGAATTTAATGTTTATGGGACACGACGCGATAATCGATATAGGGAGAAAATATAGCCATGACATATTGTGTCATGCCGAAGATCGGGTGACAACTTCAAAAGGAAATATTATCAGACTGCCTTCTTTTCCAAACAGCCAACGACCGAGCATTATCAAACGAGCGAGAACCAACAGAACAGCGACGACCATGAGACGTGAAATCATAACGCCACTGAAGGCGCTCATGAATTTTTCGAGAGTATCCATATTCTTGACGTTGATCTCACAGTCCAAAATCCATACGGATAAGCTTGCCAGCAGGCTCGTTTTGCCCTTCCGTTCCCTCCAAGGCGAGAGGCGCGCAGCATATTTTCGGTCTCACATTGTCCGGCGCACTCGCTCCAGGTCCTCTTGGATCATCAGACGTCCTCCTGAAGGTTACTTTGTGTGAGCGTTAAAGAAGTTGTAAGTGTCGATCCTTTGTGCTAGGCCTCGCCGTACAGACGATTGCCACTTGCGATTCGCGATCATTCCCCAGAGCCCCCCTCTTTTTCGGCGAACTCATCTATGAGCGCTTGGAACTCGGGCTCGTCTCTGATGAACTCGAAGTCGGGGTCCTGGCGTGCCCATTTTGGCGTTGCCTGCTTTTTTTCTAGCGCAGATCTCAAGAGATCGAGCGCCTCATTGGCGCTCCCACAAACCGCCTCGAAACAGGCGCGGTTGTATTCATTCTCGGTATCTATCAGGCGGCGGGCTTCTTCGCATTCTCTGGCGCTTTCGGCCTTGCGGCCCTGTTTGCGGTGCAAGCGGGCAAGGGCGATGTGGGCGGTTACGTCATCGGGGTCGAGTTCGATCACTTTGTCGTAAGATTTGAGCGCTTCTTCATGTCGGTTCAGGTTGTCGAGAGCAACGCCCTTGAAGGCCCAGTAACTGGCGTTTTCTGGATCGAGTTCGATCGCTTTGTCGTAACATTCGAGCGTTTCGTCCCACCGTTTGAGGTTGCCGAGAGCAAAACCTTTATTGGACCAGTAACCGGCATTTTTCGGCTCGAGTTCAACTGCTTTGTTGCGACATTCGAGCGCTTCGTCCCAACGTTCGAGTTTTTCGAGAGCAAAACCCTTGCGGGACCAGTAACGGGCGTTTTTTGGATCGAGTTCAACTGCTTTGTTGCGACATTCGAGCGCTTCGTCCCATCGTTCGAGTTTTTCGAGAGCAAAACCCTTGCGGGACCAGTAACGGGCGTTTTTTGGATCGAGGTCGACCGCTTTGTCGAAAGATTCGAGCGCTTCGTTCCACCTTTCGAGGTTGCTGAGAGCAACGCCCTTGGAGGCCAGATAAAGGGCGTCTTCCGGATCGAGGTCGACCGCTTTGTCGAAAGATTCGAGCGCTTCGTTCCACCTTTCGAGGTTGCTGAGAGCAACGCCCTTGAAGGCCCGATAAAGGGCGTCTTCCGGATCCGATTTGATTGCTTTATCCAAATATATAATCGCTTGCTCATTTTGGCCTTGGATAACATGAACGTACCCTAAACCTAATAATGCAAATCCATAATCAGGTTTGATCTCAATCGCTTGTTTCAACAGTTTTTCAGCGCGATCATATTTCTTTTTTTCAGAATAGGCCATTCCTAAGTTATACAACAAGCCCAAGAGCTTTTCATATTTCAGCTCAAGGCTTGCCGCCCGAAGACAATTCTTGCGGGCGCGTTCGAGATCCTTAATATCTTCGGCCAAAGTATATTGATAATAAGCATCTAGCGCTTCTGTGAAATGCTTGAACCCTTGCCAAGTCTTGGCCGATGATGGGTCTTCTGCGTGTTCATGGGCAATCTTGAAGGCCAGGTCCTTGACCAAGCTTGGAATGTGCTCATCGTCGACCTTGCTATAAAATTTAATCTTACGGCTGACTTCCCAGGCGTTTACATCTTCGTGTTCAAGGCAGGCCACCAAGCTTATCATCGATCCGTATTTCTGTAAGCTTCCTGTGATGACTCGTCCAGTGTTGCCCCAAGGGCAAAGGCCCTTGAGAGCAACCAAAAGTTGCCCTACTGGAATTGAGGTCGAGCCAGTTCCAATAGTGCCTATGTTTGCAATGCTATAAGTGATGTTTTCGCTTGCAATAGCCTTTGTAGGCGCCAAAAATGGCAGGCTCAACTGCTCTGACTCTATCGGCCTTATTCCCTCCAGCTCTCGACCATGTATCTTTCGTATCCTCTGCAGCTCTGCAACGAGCAGATGAGATAGTGCATCTCCACTATACACGCTCTCGCCGGTGGCAACTTCGAAAGGAAGGATTATCAGGCCGTCTTCTTTTCCAAACAGCCAACGACCGAGCATTATCAAAAGAGCGAGAAGCAGCAGAACCACGACGATCATGAAAAGCGAGATCATAACGCCGCTGAAGGCGCTCATGAACTTATCGAGATTTTCCATCTTCTTGACGCCGATCACCCAGCCCAAAATCCACACGGATAAACCTGCCAGCAAGATGGCCTCGCCTATCGCCACCAGCGTGATCACCCGATCGAAAATCTTCCACTCGCTCATATCTCTATCGCCCACCCTCAAAGCACCGCCCGGAGAGTTTGCCCTCAAACCTTATCTCTTTTTTCACCCTTTTCGTAAGGCTCCAGATGGACGACCACGTCCACTACGTCGGATATGTAATCGATCAGCCGCCGTTTGACATCCTCGGATATCTTGTGCCCTTCCTCGACTGAGAGCGTGGGATCTACCAGGACGTGAAGATCGACTTCGATCCCTGAGCCTATGTTCCGGGTACGGATCGCGTGAACTTCGAGGACCCCTGGCGTCGTTGAGGCGAGCTGCTCGATCCCTTGGCAAATCTCCTCTGGCGCGCCCTGATCGATTAACTGCTCTATCGACGGTCGAACGATCTTCCAGGACGCCTGGAAGATGAAGAGCGAAACCACTATCGCACCGAGGCGGTCGAGAAAGGTCCAGGAAGGAACAAGGATTGCTCCAGCCACTGCCAGGGCGGCGGGTATCGAGCTTAACCCGTCGGATCGATGGTGCCAGGCGTTGGCTATCAGGGCCGCAGACTTGAGCCTTCGCCCTTCGGATATGGTCCAGCGGTAGAGAAACTCTTTTGAGACTATCGAAATGATCGCCGCAGCAAACGCTATCATTCCAGGGGGTTTAGGGCGTGGCTGATGAAGGGAGACGAGGGCGTTGTAGCTCAGGCCCAAAGCCACCAGCGCCAAGAGGAGGCCGATTAAAATCGTCACCAGAAACTCGATTCGCCAGTGGCCGTAAGGGTGACTCCGGTCAGGGGGTTTAGACCAGAACTTGATCCCGACGAGGACTGCGATGTCAGTTATGGTATCTGAGAGGCTGTGAACCGCATCTGCCACAACAGCCTGGCTGTTTCCCAAGGTCCCTGCTACGAATTTCAGGGCAGAAAGGCCCAGGTTCACCGCAAGGCCGACCCAGGTGACACGCCTCACCTCCCGGACCAGATGTTCTCTCTTGAAATTCTCAGAATCGAGCTTTCCAGAGCCTTTGGGATCACTAATCATCTGATCTGTAATCGTCTCAGTCATGGCACCGACCTCCTTGAACGCGGACCCGGAACAAAATGGGTGGTCTTTCTGGTCTCTATAAAGAATATCTTGAAAACGATTGCGAACGGCCCCATATATATTTTTCTTGCCTTAGACTACACCCCGCCTGAGTATTATGATGACGAGGGCGGCGAGCATGAAAATCCAAAGAACTATCGCCACCAACGACGTCCTCTTCGCCTTCTTTGCCTCAAGCCAGCCTGATGGCCTTATGCCCTGAGCAAGGAAGGTGGCAACTCCTGAGAGGTTCACGCAGATAAAGTTCGTGACGAAAAGTAGCATCGCGCCCCAGGCAAGAGTCTCGTGACTTGAACCCATGAGAAGGCCGAAAGTGACCAGGGGCGGAAGAAGCGCCACTGCCACCAATCACCCCAATAAGGGTCGCAGAAACGCCGGTGGTGAACGCAAGAGCCCCTGCGCTTCCCGAGGCAAGAGCCAGGGCCACTTCGCCAAGACCCACCACAGTCCGAGACGCGATCTCTGGAGTTTCGGGATTGACCGGAAGGACCGCGCCCAAGGCGAAGGATATGACTATCGCCGTGAAGATCCCGACGAAATTTGCCTTCAGGGCGCTTCTAGCAAGTTTTGCATCGCCTAGTATTGTGGCAAGAGAGAAAGAGACGTTCGGGCCAAGAAGCGGCGCTATCACCATCGCCCCGATAATGACACTGCCACGTTATCTCTCAAAACGCCGATGGCAGCAACTATCGATGAGAGGACGGCCATGAAAACGTAAATCCGGGACAGGCGAGTCGTGTAAGCGATGTCTGAGTAAAGCTCTTCTCTGCTGATCCGCTTGCTCTTTGCCGTCTTCTCTTCACTGAGCGGCTCTGGCGTTTCTTCTTCCACCTCTAGCCTTGGCAAGGAAGCTGCCACAAGGGAGGACCACCATCCGGCAGCCTTCAGTCCTGTGGAACCCCTTCTCGAAATGGTCTATCTCGGACTCTGAGTACTCGGTAGAGACCAAGACCTTCACCAGGATCCGATCTTCATCGACGCTCTTTTTCCAGAGGCCTGCAACGGGTCGCTCCCAGATCCCCAGCATCGGCTGTATCCAGACCCTAAGAATGGGAAGATCGTTGTTGGTCAGCACCTTTTCGAGGCGCTCTTTCTCCTTTTCGGGGAGGATCATCTCGATCATTCTGAGAACCATGGCGTTCACCTCTACCTACAGACGCTTACGAAATATGTGTGGGATTGAAAGCTGGATATGCATGTCTAGAGCCATCTCTTCTTCCTGAAATATATTGCCATCAACGCGCCAACAACGAACATGAAAATCATCACGGCCGGATAACCCCAACGCCAATGAAGCTCTGGCATATAATCGAAGTTCATGCCGTAGATCCCCGCAACTAATGTCAAGGGTATGAAGATGGTGGCGATAATGGTCAAGACCTTCATGACCTCGTTCATCTTGTTACTGATAGAAGACAAATAGACGTCCAGCATCCCTGAGAGCATATCTCTAAAAGTCTCGATCGTGTCTATCACCTGGATTGTGTGATCGTAGACGTCCCGAAGATAGATGCCCGTAGACTCTTCGAACAGCCGAGATTCACCTCTGGCAAGGGCGTTTATAACGTCCCTCAGAGGCCAGACAGATCTTCGCAGGAATATCATGTCCCGTTTCAGCTCGTGAATCTGCTGGGAGGTCTCGATGGTGGGACCCGTCATTAGCTCTTCTTCCAGGATCTCTAGATCTTCGCCCACGTCCTCCAGTACGAAAAAGTAATGATCAACGATGGCGTCGATCAGAGCGTAGGCCAGATAGTCAGCACCCTTTCCCCTAATTTTGCCTTTGGACTTTCGGATCCTGTCTCTCACAGGATCGAAAACGTCGCCTTTTGTCTCCTGGAAGGATATGACAAAACACTTTCCCACGATCAGACTGACTTGCTCGGACCTTATATCCTCGCCGTCTTCATCTTCCTCATTTTCCTCGGTGCTGAGCATCTTCAGCACGATGAATACGTAATTCTCGAAGTCCTCCATCTTGGGCCGCTGTTCGGTATGTACAATGTCTTCCAAGACGAGTGGGTGTATACCAAAACCGCTTCCGATCTTCTCGATTATGTCCAAACGGTGAACGCCCACCACATCTATCCAAGTGATTGAGGGCGTATCTTTCAGGGGAATGCATTGATCTACGTCTTCGATCTCGAACTCTCTGTACTGATTGATGTCGTAATCTAGGACGGTGACCGTCACCTCCTCTGCCTTGCTTTCGCCCACGTGGATCAAAGTTCCAGGCGGAAGACCTGCTTTCTTTGTCCTTATCTTGAAGATTCGGGCCAATCTCGTCGCCTCAAAGAACAGATGGATATGTTGCTGAATCCTTTAGATTCAGATTCAGGACGAACGCAGCAGGATCCCCCCCACTTTAGTGGGGGGAGGAATGCGTTCAAATATTCACAGCCTGAATTAAGGTTGTACCGCTCGCCCTTAATCTGATGCAGTTTCTCATAATATTTACACTTGTAGTTATCATTTTGCCGAAAACATCACATAACGTAAAATATCCGCTTGATCGTTTCCCTCTTATGAAACCTATCCCTTTTTCTGTTTTTATTTTAAAATGAATACCCCGCAGCTTGCTGCGGTTGGGATGGTCACCAAACCG
>CAYWZG010000117.1:0-7251 GCA_964462795.1 uncultured Methanotrichaceae archaeon | reverse complement strand
CGTAGGAAAGAGGCTTGGCAAGAAGGGCCTGCGTGAATATCAAGACCTGGGCGCTCACCAAGTGGCAGATACCTTCAAGAGGCTCGAAATTTCCGCGCCCAAAGACGTTGCCTTTGCGGTAGCCACTAACGACAAGAACCTCTTTGGAAGTGTGGTCACCGTGGAAGAAGGCGATGACTGGGCCGAGATCAGGCGGGAGAACTGTGCCCTCAAGAAAGGCATCGAGGCCTTTGGAAGGCTTGGCGCAGGTCTCGTTGCAAAAAAGCACTGCAAGACCTGTGTAGACTCACACTGGCGCAAGGTCTTCTCAGATCTGGGCCTGAACCTCGAGATGGAAAACACCGAAAACGGCTGTATCATGAGGCTTTCCAAGCGTTGAACCTTTCGACGCTATCAACGGTTCGAGCCACATTTGAGAACGCGTGGCGTTTCAGCAGCAAAATAACCTTTTGGCCGGAAAACTTAAACCATCTTGGGACATACCTCCGTTGGGGAGTGTGATCCAGATGATCTGGAAACGTTATTTGATATCGTTGATGTTGTTTGTAATCCTGATCGCAGGAATGGATACGGCCGCCGCAGATTGGCTTGATGGCAGCGGCCCTAATTACGGGGAGCTTAGGTCCTACTTCTCAGACCCCATATTCTACTCGGGTGGGCCTGGCTCGAAAGTCGATTACAGCCAGTACCAAAACTACTTTGGATCAAAGGTATTCAAAGATCCAATCGGCCTTGGCTCGTCCAAAAGAGCGCCGATCCCCTTGGGAAAAGTGGCAAGGGAACTTGCTGAACGGCAAGAGGGCGGGACGAACGAAAACGGTGGAAACCTTTCGGCCGTTGGCACCGACCCGAGGGAGAAACGGATGATAGACCCCGCTCTCCTCTTCTCCAGGAAGAACTGGACAAAGACAATGGACTTCGTTCAGAATAAGTCCTCTCTTCAGGTATACGAGTACGGAAACTGGACGCAAGCCCAGGACGTGGAAACCCTTTGACGAAATATAGTGCTTAGCGATACCTTTGAGCCAAATCTCTAACTCGCAAGAGTTTGAGATTTGGCCTATTCGTATCGTTAAGCACTATTCTGGTGAGAACCGATTAGTGTTATCTAATCGGTTCTTGACTATAATTGATATTTGGAGCCCTGTGCTTCAGGCTTTGAAGACGACAGATTGGGCAAGATAGGTGCCAGGAGGGCCCCCTGGCGCACCAGGTCAATCTATCCTGCCCATATCCGACCTAGCTGAATTTGCCCGATCGATCAGACCTATCGAGCGGATCTGGCTTTTTTGTTGTACTTGTACATGATCGAGATGGCATCGGCGCACTGTTCTGGCGTCTGGTAGACCGGAACTCCAGCAGTTTCCATCTTTATGACGTCCTCGATTGCAAACTCTTTTCCGGCGACGCAGGCAAATATCGGCTTTCCCTTGTAGTCGATATCCCTTAAGGAATTGACGTAGCTGCCCAATATTTCGGCCTGGAGTATCACGATGAAGCTTCCGACGTCGTTGCTATCCACTCCGATCTCGATCGTCTTTCTCACGGTATCTGCATCCATGCTGAACGTGTAATCAACGGGGTTTAGCCCGCCCACGTACTCTGGCAGAAGATCGAGAACCCTCTCTTTTAAGTCCGGTTCGAGCTCTGCAAGCTTCATCCCTTCGTCTATGACCGCATCTGCCGAGATCACTCCAAGAGAGCCTGCATAAGTTATGATGAATACTCCTTCTTTTTCTGGCATCGGCTGCTTGGAGATCGCCCTTGACAGGTTGAACATGTGCTCGTAATCTTTGGCTCTGATCACTCCGGCCTGTTCGAAGACGCCACTGTAAATGAGGTCGTTTCCTGCCATCGATGCGGTATGCGAGGCCACTGCCTTGCGTCCGGCCTCGGTCCGGCCAGACTTGAGCGCGACTATGGGCTTTTTCTTGGTGATCTCCTTTGCAACGTCGATGAATCGCCTTCCGGCCTTGACAGATTCCAGGTACATGCAGATGACCTCGATGTTTTCGTCCATGCTCGTAGCCTCGAGCATATCGGTCTCGTTGATGTCCAGCTTGTTCCCTATCGTGGCGACGATCCCAAAGTCCATGATGTGGCGAAGTCCCCAGAGCATCCCTGCAGCGCAGACCCCTGCCTGGGATATGAGCCCGATGTTGCCTCGACTCAAGGCATCTACAATCCCGATCGATTGGACCATGCTGCAGTGGGTGTTTATTATGCCCGAACAGTTCGGGCCGAGGAGTCGAACCCCGTAGCTATCGGTGATCGCTTTCATATCTTCTTCGATCTTGCGACCAGCGTCACCCATCTCTGCGAATCCGGCAGATTCCACGATGACGTATCTTACCCCACATTCGCAACATTCCCGAACCACTTCTGGGGTTATGTTGGCTTGGACGAGGATGACTGCAACGTCGATCGGCGCTTTCACGTCGCTTATCCTCGGGTACGCTTTGATTCCCAGGATCTCTTCGGCCTTGGGGTTGATCGGGTAAAGTTCGCCCTTGAAGTCGTGGCCGATCAGGTTGCAAAAGACGTTCCAACCAAGTTTTCCTTTCGTTCCGGAAGCGCCGATGACGGCGATGCTTTTTGGGTAGAATAGATCGTGGAGGTCCTGCGCTGGGGCTGGCGTTTTGGATGGCTCGGGTCGATCGCCCAGGATGATTCTCGCATCGACCACCAGGTAACCTGATGGGTAAAGGAACACGGGGTTTAAGTCCATCTCTGCGATTTCGGGGTGTTTCATCACCAGGTCTGATATCTGGAGCAGCAGCTTTTTGAGAGCAGGGATGTCGGCAGAGTGGCCACGATAGCCTTCCAGCAGTGGGTGGCCCTTGATCTCTTCGATCATCTCTTCTGCATCGGATTTGGTGATGGGTATCGATCGCAAAGATACGTCTTTTAGGATCTCAACGAAGATTCCGCCAAGTCCGAACATCAGGATAGGGCCAAAGGTGGGGTCATTTGTCACGCCCACGATAGCCTCGATCCCAGATGACGCCATCTTCTGTACTGCAACGCCGACGACCTCTTTATCTGCAAAGGAGTCGACTATCTCGTTGTAAGCCAGCCTGACCTTTTCGGCATCGTTCAGCCCCAGTTTCACTCCGCCCGCATCGGATTTGTGGACGACCTCAGGGGATACGATCTTGAGGACCACTGGGTATCCGATCGATTCGCTCATCTTGACCGCTTCATCTTCTGAACGGGCTGTGAGGGCACCCGTAGTCGAAATCCCCAAGTCTTCGAGGATCGCCTTGCACTCGTGCTCCATCAGGTAGGCTCTGTTTTCGTCTTTCGCCTGGCTTAAGACCCCATCAAATAATTCCGTCATTTCGCCCCATCTCCTATTTTTCACGATTATTAATTGGTTTCACCCTAATAATTCAAAGATATTCCTTGTTCTATGTTAACATGCTAAATTATGCGCATAGAACTCCCGCTTTTCGAGCCACTTTCTGGCCAGACGGTGTAAATCCAACTTATCCTTTCGCATAGTCGACGTTAAACTTTTCTGTTGCAACACCATCCCAAGTGCAAGCATCGTCCAACCTAAACCCGCCCAAAATCGCTCACCAGAGCGCTAGATAATCCACTACTGTCCGTCAATGTTCTCCATTGACCTGAATATGGATGGCGCGAGTGGAAGTCGACAAAAATCTGATCGCGAGCGGAGACTGTATGAACTTTGCGGCGTAGTTTTACGATAAAGCTCGCTGAGGTGCGGGCAAGGAGAACGAGAAGACGATTCGCCCCCTAATTTTTTAGGGCGGTGTGCTGTTCACTTCAAGCCCAATGACTTTCTTGCTGCTGTAAACAGGTCACCATAAAATATAGAGTTTCATAGTCGAGCAGTATGCAGACTCTGTGAAATCTGATCAGAAGAAAGGGATCACTCATGTCCAGATCTATTTTGACTATTAAATTATTTTTTTATTTAATGGTGTCTTATCAATTTTGAAATGATTCTTGTGATTATTTCAGTGACATGATGGATAACGGGACGCTTCGGTATAATTTTTCAATATGCATGGGGAGAAATGTACTTATATCAACATAAACAGCTTGTCGCTAACTGATTAGGTGAGATTTGTGGATTTCTTCGCTAAAGCTTTAGAACATATAGAGAACGGTGAATACGAAGCTGCAAAAGATGTATTTGAGGTTTTATTATCAGAAGACTCTAAAAATCCATCATTGTTATACAACCTAGGAATGTGTTATACCAAATTAGGAAATCCAAAAAAGGCAATTGATCTACTAGAAAAGTGCATAAAAATAGATCCAACCGTTTCTAATGTTTATGTCGCATTAGGATTCGCTTATTTCAAAAAAGGTGAATTGGATAAAGCTAAAAATCACTTGTTAAAATCGATTGATTTGGACCCAAACAATCCTTATGCATTAAAAAATTTGGGTGGGGTTTTCGGTAAAGAAGGTGAAAATGAGAACGCATTATACTATTTGAATAAATCATTTGGTATTAATCCGAATGATTCCGTTACAGTTTATGGACTTGGATTAACATATAGAGAACTGGGTGACTTTGACGAATCTGCGAAATATTTCAAATTACTTATCGATATGGATGCGCCTGATGATCTCAAAGATGATGCTAAAGATCATTTAAGGGAAATAGCTGAAAAACAGTTAAAATCAAGTGGATTTAGATTCGATGCTGTTTTTTACCTATTAGATATTTTAGAATTGTTCCACGATATGTTTATTGATGAAGTTCAGCTAATATCATCAGAAATTGCCATGAAAGGGCGATCTGGCTTAGATATCAATGATTCATCCAAAAAATACGACCTAAAATCATTAAATGGTGAATTTTCAGGTTTAGAACTTGTGTGTGTTATGTATATAGGTTTTAAGAAAATAGCTCCGGGTCTAGATATCGGTATCGACTTATCAAATGAATATGATCTGGCTTTGAGGATGTATGAATCGGAGGACGTACTATGAGTTTAAAATTAATTGATTCTGTAGACTCTATTTTACTTGAAGTACAAGAGTTAACCAATAAACCCGTAGAACTCATAGAGAAATCCGACTTAAATGTTTATGCAAAAGTTAAAATGGCCCGATTTAAAATGCCTGCCCACATAATATTTTACAAAAAAGATCATGAGGGACTTATCAATCACTTGATTGCACACGAATGTGGCCATATTTTAAGAACTTTCAGTGTTCCTGAAGAAAATAGATTAATTCCGATGGCAAATTCAAATATGATACATATCATGACAAATGAGATCGAACGTGATATTAAAAAATTAGAGTCTGTTTTATCGCCTGATGATATTAATCAATTAGTTAATTTATGGCATAGTGGAATAATCCAACAAGTAACGAGTTATCCTCCAGACATAATGATAGAAAAGTGGATTTATGATAATTATTCTGAATTAAGACCTTATCAAATCACGTCAATTGAAAAACAGAGAGACTCATCCATGGCGATCTTGACAGATCAGATTAGGGCCATTACTCCTCCCAAGATTTATAAAATACCAAACATAATGAATTATGCATTCTTTAAAGTTATAGGTGAGCATATACATGCAAATTTGGTGCGCGGATATAACAACACACCTTACGTTAAAAAAGGTAAAAAGCTTGCTTCACTTACAGGGCAGAATTATGTAGATAGTTATGAAGGTGATATAGATATGACTAACTGTTGGGCAGATTTCTTGAATATATCTGATTGGTTCGGTTGGACTAAATTTGAGAATATACCTGATGATTACTTAACCTCAATCTGAATTATATGTAAAAAATTTAATTTGATTAACCAAAACTTGTGCCGATTCAGAGACGAAAATCGAATTGAATAAATCTAGATATCCTATAAACAATACGAAAAGATTAAGTAAAATCAATAAAGAACTGTGTTTATGAGGTTGTATTCTGGCTCATCAACTCAATTTATACAAGACACAACTCAGAACCAAATAGCAGATAAACTTACAAAAGCGTTTTTAACTAATTTTAGATATCGGCCATCTCCTAACGAAATCAATTCATGGAGAAATTCACTTAGAGCATTATCACTTTTATTTCATCATGCAAATATTCTAGATCATGGTGTGATACTGGAGTATCAATTACCTCTAAGTTCAAGGCGATTAGATTGCATAGTTTGTGGTAAGGATGATGATTTGGAGGATAATGCAGTTATAATTGAATTAAAGCAATGGGAAAAATGTAAATATGCCGAATGTGACAATGAGGTCTTGACGTGGGTTGGGGGTGCGGAACGCGAGGTATTACATCCATCAGTACAGGTAGGACAATATAAGATGTATTTGGAAGATACTCATCCGGCGTTTTATGACGGCCAAGTGTCCATTAAACTTAATGCTTGCGCATATCTTCACAATTATAATTTTAACTTACATGATGCTATATTTGCCTCAAAATTCGATGATGTTATGAAAATGTATCCGTTATATACCGCCGATGATACAGAAACTATATCTAGTTATTTGATTAATAATGTAGGCAAAGGTCAAGGAATGGACATCCTCAAACGCATTGAAGAAAGCAAGTTTAGACCAAGTAAAAACCTTATGGATCATGTTGGGACGATTATTAAAGAAAATTCAGAATATATACTTTTGGATGAGCAACTTGTGGCATATGATAAAGTATTATCTGCAGCGAAGAAAGGATTTCATGATAAACAGAAAACGGCTATAATCATCAGAGGTGGTCCTGGGACTGGCAAATCTGTAATAGCCATTAACTTGATGGCCGACCTACTGCTAAATGGATATAATACATATTATTCAACTGGCTCAAAAGCATTTACTGAAACATTAAGGAAGAAAGTAGGTCAACGAGGCAGTATACAATTTATGTATTTCAATAGTTTCATAAATACCGAGTATAACGAAATCGATGTATTGATATGTGACGAATCACATCGAATTCGAAATACTAGCGATAGCTGATTTACAAAAAAGGAAGATCGCAGCAATAAAAAGCAAATAGAAGAATTATTATTTGCATCAAAAGTCTGTGTATTTTTTATCGACGACGATCAGATCGTGAGACCTAATGAAATTGGTTCTGTTGATCTTATCAGGAGATATGCAGAACAATATGACTGTAAAATTTTCGGTTATGAATTAGAAATCCAGTTTAGATGTGGTGGGTGTGAGGGCTTCATTAATTGGGTAACTATAGTCATATACCATAGATTTAACTCATATGAGCCCAACCCTATATAATGCC
>CAYWZG010000116.1:0-7262 GCA_964462795.1 uncultured Methanotrichaceae archaeon | reverse complement strand
TGGCGTTGTGATTGTCGACCTTGTTCCAGGATTCGTTCTCAAATCCCCACGTTGCAGATGCAGAGAATGCATTGGTGTACGCCCTCATCGTATCGAGAAGAGTGCACTGATCTTGGTTGGTCAGCTTTAGCTTGAATGTTACCGTCCTAAGCACATTCATATGGTGGATGGTTAGATGGCATATACTTAACGGTGGTGTAGGCACGCGCTCCTCCCCGGCCTAAAGACCGGGGTCTCCGCGCTGTTACGAAGATGAAGTTAGAGACAGGATGTAGTCTCCTAAAAGTTTTTAGGTACAGGGGTAAAGCATCCTGTGGTGCCCGATGTGACCCAAATGCATCTTACCTTAATACATTTTCCGCATCTCAGATCGTTTTCGAGCGTTTTTAGCTATTATTTTAAAATGAATACCCGCAGCTCTGCTGCGATGTGTGCCGCTGCAATTTGACTAGGACTTTTTTTGATCTTCTGAAAATGAGCTAAAATATCCCATTAGCTTCTGATAGGATCGCCTTTGAGTCCGGCAAGGGTATCGATCAATTCTTGGCATATTCTCTCGCGTTCTTTATCTTCCACTATTGGCATCTTATCCGGGAGCGCAAGGGGAATCCTTCCGCCAGTTTCATTTTTGAACAGTTCGACCCAGCTTAGGGGTAGGTAATCGGGCATTTTTATCAATCGAGTTGGTAAGGTTTAATTGTTGGGGTTTGAGATAGGTTCGTCCATGAAGATCAAGCTGGTTTTGATGTTGCTGATTCTTGTTTTGTCCTCGGGGGCCTTTGTGCCCATCCCACAGAAGTTTCTGGCGTGGTTCGCCGCGTGATTGACGGATGCACGTTCGAGGTAGACGGCTTTGGGGTCGTTAATATGGCTGATGTTAAGTGTCCGCCTATGGGAACCGCAGATGGTGTCCATTCCAGGGAGTACTCTATGGAGAAGCTCTTGAACGTTCAGGTCTTCTTGGACGTCGACAACAACATCAGCAGAGACTGCATGGTTTACCTTTACGACGGGATGGGCAAACCAAAGCTCGTTCCCTGTTTCAACAGGATGGTCGTGGATGCGGGGTACGCGTGGGTCAGCGACGATCTCTCTAACGAGTTCGATCCCGACGACTGGTGGAACACGTCAGGTTGAAGGGACTTTCAGTGGCGCTTTGGGGATATCTAACACTGAATTTTTGGATTCGCCCGCCCATCTGCCCTATTTATCGATAGGATATTTGTATCGAGGAGACGATTCTTGGGCGATGAAACCTTCTGAGAACAGTTTCGATCCTGGCGTCTTAATGGAAGAGGTCGCGCCGCTATATCGTGGCGCAGATCCCGCTCACGATTTTTCCCACATACTGAGAGTCTACAAGAACGCAAAAGAGATCTGCAAAAGGGAAGGCGCTGACATGTTTGTCCTCCTTTTGGCCACCCTTCTCCACGACGCAGAATCCGGATCGAAACTTGCTGAAATATCTGCAGAATCGAACGCAAGAAACCTGAAAACGGCCGAGGATTTTTTAAAGAGGAAGGGCTTTTCTGAAATGGTGACGGAAAAGGTCCTGTACGCAGTAGAGGTCCACAGGTTCTCCAAAGGCATAACTCCCACCACGTTGGAGGCAAAGATCCTTCAGGACGCCGATAGGCTCGATGCCATGGGTGCTATAGGTATTGCAAGAGTCTTCATGACTGGAGGCGCCCTTGAAAGAGAGCTATACAACCCAGAGGATCCCTTCTGCAGGACAAGAGAGCCAGACGACGGAAAGTGGAATTTGGATCATTTCTATAAGAAGCTCTTGAAGCTGGAGTCGGGTATGCACACAGAGGCCGGAAAGGCACTTGCCAAAAGGAGGGGGACAGTGTTGAGACGATACCTTTTGGATCTTGAAGAAGAGATCGGCAACTCAGGATTATAAGTCTGATGTGAAGAGAAAAAGCAGAACAGAATCAAGAAGACGTGAAGGGAAGGAAAGGGAAGAATGAGGAAAAGGAGATGAAAGAATGGAAGTTACTTTGCACCCCAAGTCAGAGATCGACGCCAGGATAAAAAGACTTCAGCGCGAAATGGGGGACATGACTGGAGCGATATTGTTCCAGGCCCCTGACATGCTATACTTTTCAGGCACTGCACAGGAAGGGCTTGTCTACGTCCCGAGAGATTCAGAACCCCAAGTGATGATAAGAAAGAGCTTTGAGAGGGCGAAGGAAGAGTCCCCTTTAGAAGTTTGGCCGCTCAAGAGCTTGAAGACGCTAAAAACAGACCTCGATATCCCTTCGGGCGCGTTGATAGGCCTTGAGCTCGACGTTCTTCCATACAACAATTATTCGAGGGTAAAGCGCGCCCTCGGGGATGCAAAGTTCGTTAACGTCTCTGAGACGATCAAACAGATACGCGCCACGAAGTCGGATTTTGAGATCAACCTGATTCGGAAGGCTGCAAAGATGCTGGACAAAGGAATCGCGTCCGTCTCTGAGCACCTGAAAGAAGGGGTGACCGAGATCGAGCTTGCATCCAAGGTAGAAGCAAAGATGCGAACGCTGGGACATCAGGGGTCTTTGCGGTTTCGCAGGTTCAATCACGACCTTCCGATGGGACACCTGATGTCAGGCCCGAACGCCGCGGTTCCAAGTTTCGTTGCATCGCCCACCGGCGGAAGGGGCGTTTCGCTTCTTCAGCCTCAGGGGCCTGGATTCAAGAAGATCAAGCGAAACGAGCCGGTGCTCGTGGATTACGGCGGGGTTTACAACGGTTATATCGCCGACGAGACTCGTATATTCTCCATCGGAAAACTTCCATCAATCCTCGAAGATGCGCACCTTGCAGCCCTGGATGTTGAAAACATGGTGGCAAAGGCGCTTTGTCCTGGCATGACCGGGCGCGAGATATTCGCGTTATCCGAGGCGAGAGGCGAACAGCTTGGGTACAAGGATCATCTAGGCGGCCCCCCCCGGCGCCAAATGCGGGTTTGTGGGTCACGGCGTAGGCCTTGAGATCGACGAGTATCCAGTGTTGGGCCCAACGGATCATTTGATTCAGCCTAACATGACCGTCGCCGTAGAGCCAAAGATGATCTATCCAGGGCTTGGCGTTGTCGGGATAGAAGATACGTTCCTCACCACCACAAACGGGGCAGAGAGGCTGACAGAGCTTCCGCAAGAAATCTGGCAAGTTTGAGTGAATGCTCGTGAGCTGCGGGCGGGTTTGGAGGTGAGGGATTATTTAATCCTCCATGAAATCCCTCTTTTGTTCCCACTCAATATTCGAGCGGATTTTCCCGATCTTCCTTTTTACGTGTTGTTTGTGTTGGAGGAGGTCCACTGTATTGAGCAGAGGCAGGAGCGACTCGAAGTACTCTGCTCGCTTCTGGAGCATAGGTACGGCACTCCCTATCCAACCACACGAATTCGGCTCTAGAGGAATCTTCCGAAATAATTCAAAATTCTTGTTGTGTTCAAGTAACAGAGCTACGAATTGAAGGCGTCTTTCAGGTGAAAAATGGGTGATCATGCTGAAGATGAACTCCATGAAGTCGGGGTCGTTGTGCTGGCGCTCGACGAGACTTTTCAAGAAGCAATCCTGGTGCTCCTTGACCTCTGGATGATCTTTGACGTTCTCCTTCAAAACGAAGAACGTCTCAAGGTACGTGTTCTGTAGTAACTCTCGCCCAACTTCACGCCCATATATATTCTCAGTTACCCGGGTCATCAGATCCTCATAATCGTCTCGAGTCCAAATGAAGGTGTAATCGAGGATGTCATCATATCGATCTGGCCATTCCTTTCCCTTGTACATCTGATTGACATAATCCAAGACGAAATTTGGTTCGAGATCCAAGATGCGGGTAAAAGTCTGTCCGTCGTAATCCATGTCTGGCTCAGCTTTTAAAACCACGAAATAGGCTCGTTTGAGCAGGTCTAGGTCGTTGGCAAAGAGGTCGATAATTACTTTGTTAACGTCCGTGTATGGGTTGAACATCATCGAAAGGGGATCGATAGAACCGGAATCCTCCTCGGTCTTTTCCAGTGTAATCTCTGTTACTTGTGCAATCACTTCCTCGTCGATTGAACGATATCCGAGTAAGAAATCGAAGCTATGTGGTAGCTCTGCTATCTGTGCTTCCCGGTAAAGTGCACAAATTTGATCCAAGTTCTCATGCGTAATCGCATTTGGGGGCAAAGAGATGTAGTAACCGAACAGCCAGACACGTTTCGTCTGGTATTTGGGCTTGCTAAGAACCTCGCAAGCGCGTTCGTTCCCGCAGATCTCCACAAGCTTTTTGGTTAAACTGACGGAATTTAAACTAAGTGGATCACCCATTTCGATATAGTGCTCTAGGACCTCAATGTACAAATCAGAGTTCTGGTCAGCCAAGGTGAGTAGTACATCTATAACTCCGCTCTTAAGGAGAAACACCTTGTGGTAATTATCTAGTTCTGCTTGGATCTTTTGGCACTGCTCAAAGAATTGTTTATAATCGGCGAAACAAAAGCCTTCAAAGTACCTCACAATCGTCTTCTTTTTAAGTTGCTCGTACTCATTGCGGCTCAGGCCTAGGGATCTCATATCAGACCGGTCAAAGAGAAGTATCTTAGAAAGTTTATAGGCTTCGTTGGTAAACTTGTTCCGAAGGTTCCGATCGAATACTACTTCACAGTGGTCCAAACCGTCCAAGTACTTATGGACTAAGGAGCAATGGTGGTAGCTGGCGGGATCAAATTCCGACTCAATAAATGGAAGCACTTCCGCTGCGTCTTTTGCCACAATATCACTTGCGGAGACTAAACAACCCGACGTGCTGTAGCTTTGAAGAAGCCCGATTACCTTGTCTCGAAGTGTCGATGTCTTGTAGAGCTGAAACAGTCTATTCCAGATTGCTCGACGCAGCTCGAAAAGTTCTGGAATTGGTGCGAGTTGGAAGTTGATCATATTAAAAGCATGGTGCCCGTTCGATTCGGTCGTGTTAAAGAGGATTTGGAGGTACTGCTCGGCGACAGCGAGGAATAGCTTTGAATACAGTTCGTCATTTTCTTCTAACGTTCGCTCCCATAAAACATCGATCACCTCCCTTTGAATTGTATAGCCAAAGTGATGGGACGTGTCCCTAAATCCAAACTGGTCAATGAGAAGGAGGAGCACCTTAGGCGCCTCTTCTGGCCGCTTGTCAAGATAGTCAAAAAGGAGGCCAAATGCAATCCGAAATGTGGCATTATCCGCTTGTCTAAATGAACCGAGCACACTGAGGATGGACGGTGATGAAATGCCAAAACTTGCCTTAAATTCTAGCTTGGATAGATCTGTTGGCTTTGCCTCCATCTCCTGAATACGATTCTGGACGTAAACAAGTGTATCTGTCTGTTTGATGAACCAGAAATCGTCCATCAGATGTAGCAGTGATTGATGATCTCCTCTTTCTTCCATAGATCCCCAAATCCTGTCAACGTGAGGGCGCATAGCCTCTGTGATCGCATCGCTATCGAATGCACTCATTACAGGGTAGATGGCATCCACCAACCGATGCCTTAAACGGGGGTAGAAATGATTTAAAATAGCCGAGAAGTCTAGAGCACAATCTTTAAAAAAGGCGAGGTAGAATAAATATGTTGAAAGCACCTGATCAGAAGTTCGCACCACTCCATTTTCGTAAATGTCGAGGACCTCTAAATCATGCAGCCGTCTTGCAGCCTTCCAGAAAGTTTCTGTAGGGATTCCGAATGCTTCCTCGATGTCACCCATCATCTCCCCGTTTGTGCGATCCACGGATTGGAATAAGGCAACTATGCCAGCAGCTTTAAGGACGTTGGTATCACCGAAATCCTCGATGTCGATCCTTATGGATGCGAAATATCCGTCGTAGAGAGCTGTTACATCGTTAATACTTTCAAGCGTGTTCTCTCGACTCGTTACCTCGGCGGCCATGATAGCAAGACGGGGATTACCGCGTGCGACTTTGGCGATTCGGTCAAGATAACGTTCGTTTAGGATGCCATACTCGTCCATTACTAACTGCTTTATCTGAGTGTCCTCCATTACCTGTAATTCAACGATGCTTTCAATACCTAGAGGGCATGCAGCTTCTCTTACCTGATCGAGGGCATAATCTCGGACAGTGACAATTACCTTTATTCGTTTGTCCTCTCGCTGGTCTTGAAGAAGCTGGACGATGTACTCGAATCGACTTATGCGATTTGCGTCGTCCACAAGGATCAGGAAATGTCCTGGTTCCGAGAAGTAGATACGTAAATCCTCAAAAAGGTTTAGTTCCCGGTTGAGGATACATCGGACCCCATACTCAGGGTGAGCATATTTGAATCGCTTGCAACACTCCAGCGCAAGACGAGACTTTCCAATGCCGGGTCGACCGGACACTATGACTAAGTCACCTGTCTCTAGCTCCTGCAGAACTTCTTCAATTTTCTCATCACGAAAGTGAAAAGCTGTATCAAGGCGGGCAACAACCTTGCTCTTGTTATAAGTGGCGACGAACTCATCAGGAGATACGATTTGTCCCGTATCTATCTCAATTCCGAGATGTTCCTGTGCAAGTCCGGGGTAATCATAGCAAAGATCGTTGGAAATTGAACCAATACCGAAAATATTTAGGTTAACCCCGCGCTTCTGGCACTCCTTGGCAAGGGCACGTTCTTCCTTGGTCGTGAAGGTTGATGTGTGGCAAAGTACCACTTCCTCAATCATCTTGACAGGCACACCCGTTTTTGTCTCGTCGAAGCATTTCCCAAGATCGTCCTTGAATTTCTCACAGATTCCAGACCGTTGAGTTGTATACTCGGCGAAAACGTACTTTCCGTTTGGGAGACTGATAAACGTATCTGGTGTCCCCTTCTTAGTCTTGTCTGCCCCTATGACCGACCCGAGCGGGTTGATTCGTTTATACCCTTTTTTATGAAGGTATGCATCGGCTAACTTTTGGAAGGAACCCCCATCTAATTCTCGTAATGCGTTTTGTATTTGATTAATCTTAGTCATGATAGTCCATCTTGATGAATGTGATGTAAATCCCAATTAATATATGTTGTCGATACATGTTCGATTGAATCCGGGGCATAGAGAATTACAGCAATGCCCACACCCTTCACCCCCCATACCTCAAAGACGATGGCGGCAAAAGCCTCGCGCCCACCCAGAAAAACGCCAACAGAACAAAAGTGCATGAATACGTGCGCAGGAGCCACGGGGACCGAGGATGCTGCGCACGTACTCCTGCACTTCTGCACTGTTGCCGAACTCCCGCATGGAGAGAAAACCAGGCGCAC
>CAYWZG010000115.1:0-7361 GCA_964462795.1 uncultured Methanotrichaceae archaeon | reverse complement strand
CTCAAGGGTTCCTATCTTTTGATCATCTTGCTTTGCCCCAAGACTTGATTTGGGCAGAACTGCACTCGCCATTCGTCTCTCACTCTCCGGCACCCTTTATTCCTAAAACATCAAGCACCCACTCGTGCAACCCCACGCCCCGCAGATGGTCTCGGTTGCCGCGCAGGCTCTCCAAGGCGTTGATGCCCATGCCGCCCAGCATTTCGGCAATCTCGTGCGACCAGGCGGTGATGAGGTTAGACAACCTCTGCGAGGCGATATCCACATTCAGTCTGCCAGACAGACGTGGGTCCTGAGTGCATATTCCCCAGTTGCACTTGCCGGTATAGCATTTCTGGCAGAGAGTGCAGCCCATGGCGATCAGAGCCGCAGATCCGATATAAACGGCATCAGCGCCCAAGGCTATGGCCTTGATTACATCGGGGCTGCAGCGAATTCCGCCCGCGGCAACGATGGAGCATTTGTTCCTGATACCCTCATCTCGTAGGCGTCGGTCCAACGAGGATATGGCAAGCTCAGTGTTGGTATGCCCACATTGTCCCGGATGGCTTTTGGGGCTGCTCCAGTTCCGCCTCGCAAACCGTCGATGGCGATGATGTCTGCACCTGCGCGCACAATTCCTGTGGCTATGGCGGCAAAGTTGTGCACGGCTGCGATCTTCACGGAGATTGGCTTTTCGTAGTTGGTAGCCTCTTTCAGAGCGTAGATGAGCATGGATAGATATTCAATAGAGTAGATATCATGGTGTGGCGCTGGTGAAATGGCATCCGTACCCATGGGGATCATGCGCGTTTCAGCCACCGCCGCTGAGACCTTATCGCCGGGCAAGTGGCCGCCGATGCCGGGCTTGGCCCCTTGGCCCACCTTGATCTCCACGGCCTGGGCACAGTTCAGGTACTCGGCATCTAGGCCGAAGCGGCCTGATGCCACCTGCACAATGGCGCATTTTCCAAATTCGTCTCTCATCTCTTTGGGAAGTCTGCCTTCACCTGTATTGAAGTAGGTTCCGGACTTGCAGGCAGCCGTAGCTAAAGAGCGGAAGGCGTTGTAGCTTATGGCTCCGTAGGACATGGCCGAGAAGAGGATAGGAGTTTCCACCATCAGATTAGGTGAAAGCTTGGTCTTGATCTCCACATCACCATCTTCAGTGGAAATTTCCATCAAGTCGGGTTTGGCGCCCAGAAAGGTGCGAAGCTCCATCGGCTCTCTCAATGGATCGATGGAAGGATTGGTAACTTGAGAGGCATTGAGCACGATGTGGTCCCAGTAGATGCGGAATGGATTGTCGTTGCCGCATCCGGTAAGGAGCACACCTCCTGTCTCCGCTTGCTTCTTGAGGTCTTCGAGCTTCTCGCGAGACCAGGAAGCGTTGGGCCGGTAGAACGAAGAAGAGGGTCGAACTGTTATGGCGTTCTCGGGGCAGAATATGACACATCGTTGGCACCCAACGCACTTGCGTTCGTCGGATATCAGCCGGTCAGCCACCGGATCGTAAGTATGGACACCAAAAGCACACTGTCGCTCGCAGCCCCTACACTGGCCACATTTTTCTTCGTCCCTTGTGATCTGGAACTCAGGAAAGACTAATGATTTCATTGCTAAACCTTCCTCATATTATTTAGTTCGCCTACGACCGGTTCTCCTCCGTTCGGCGTCCAGACGCGGTCAAGCTGTGGCGAGATAAGTCTAATCGCCGCCTCCTCTGAGGAGAGGTAGAACATCTCCCCTTTCGTAGCAGCAGTAATGGGTTGAAGCCGGATTCGGTCCGTCAGACCGATCATTTTTCCAGTCTGACCGATGATTACAGCAAAAGGTCCGTTCATGAGCAGGGGGCCGTAAACCATCCTCAACGTTGTAAGCAGTTTTTTCTCCTTCTCATTCATCTGGTCGATCGCATTCCAAATGGGTGGGGCGAGAATTTTGGCCACAATCTCAATGGGAAGCTTCTGTCTTCTCATGAGCAGGTCCGCAGCATAGGCGATTACCTCCGTGTCCGTCTGCAAGGTGCAGGCATAGCCGTTACTATCTCCAGGTACCAGCGCTTGGTGCCGTAAGAGGAAACCTTGCCGTTGTGTGGACGATGGTCGTATCCAGGAGGCTAAAGGGATGGGCCCCGCCCCACCAGGCCTGGGTGTTTGTGGGAAAGCGACCGTGCGCCGTCCAGGTGTGAGCTCTGTAGAGCTTGTCGAGCATAAAGTACTCTCCGATCTCCTTTGGATAGCCCACGCCCTTGAAGCAGCCCATGTTCTTGCCAGAAGAGAACACGTAAGCATTCTCAATTTTGGCGTTCACCCACATGACTTTGTTCACGATGTAATCCTCATCGGAGAGCATAGCATCCCTGCCCTGCGTTTTGGGAAGGACAAATTAGCGCCAGACAAAAGGAGGGTCCTTTACAGTTGCTTCACCGCCATGAGGGATTTCTTCATCGTAGACTGCATCAAAATTCTGGGAAAGAAATCCATCCAGCTCTTTTTTGGCGAAAAATTTGGCATGCGGGCCTTTGCCGGTGAACATCAGGTGGAATGCGTAGTAATCTTTGTATTCAGGATAAATGCCATAGGCTGCAAACCCCACCACCAAGACCATTGCCACGGACGTGCATGTTGGCTATAGCCTTCATGACGCCAGCCCCGGTAAAGCGCTCCCCATCTCGGTTCATGGCTCCAAAGATGGAGCAGGCACAGATCTCTTTATTGTATAGCTCCCTTCTAATCCTTGGCATAATAATCTTAAACCCCATCTATCGGCCTGATTTTGCCTGAATCGATAATGTGCAGACGACAGAGGACTACAATAAATGCCTTATAGCTATTTGAGACAAGTTGAGACATTTTCATAACATTTATGAATTGGGTCTGACGATGCGGATATTTTTTTGGTCATGGCATCACTATGTGCAAATCTCAATAATTTTGGGATTGTCTCAGTACAATTCAGAACATTTTCCAGTTGTATGATTGGTGGACATACATAAAAAGATGAGCCCAAATATGGGCTATAAAGCATAGGCGATTTTCTCTTATCTCTTTTACTCGATTGTTTGGGACGCACCAATGGTGTTATACCTGCTGAGCATCCAAAGAAGGTCTTCATCCATGATCACCGATATCGAGCTTCGGGGTTGGATCGAGCGAGATGGGACTCGTCCCACAAAGCAGGAAGCGACACGTGCCCTATCAAAAGACCCCCGTGCCATTTCGACCTTTGGAGGAGAGTTTTTCGTAAGATGGAACGGATGCATGGCGCGAGATAGGTTTGGGATCATGCCGGGCGCCACTCCGCCGGGCGTGTTGTTTTGCGATGGAAAGGAGATATCGAAGGTTGCGCCTGTGCCCAATTTGCCATCGATGGATCTTGGCGAGGCGATCGAAACCGCGGTTCGGCTCAGGAGCGATGAGGGTGCAGTCGCCTTTTCTGGAGGCGTTGATTCAGCCCTCGTGGCTTATCTTACCAAACGAAAATGCGTGGCGGTAGGGGTTGAAGGTTCCCACGACCTGAAGAGGGCCAGGTTTGTGGCAAAGGAGCTTGGCCTCGATCTGGACGAGGTCGTGATATCTGGCGGGATAGAAGAGGCTTTGACTGAAGTTTTGGGCGTCATCCCCAGGGTCACGCCGGTAGACGCATCGATTGCAACGACCCTTTATTTCGTGGCCCAATGGGCTGCTGAGCGAGGATACGAGCGGATTCTTGCAGGCCAGGGCGCAGACGAGTTGTTTGGAGGGTACGCCCGTTATCTTGAGACAGATACTCTGGCTCAGGATCTTGCGCGGGACTTTTTTGGGTTGGAGGCGCAAGCGGCGCGAGACCAAGCGATCGCCTCGATTCACGGCGCCTACTTTTCTCTGCCTTATCTGGACGTGCGGGTGGTCGAGGCAGCTTTTGCCATTCCAGCCGAAGAGAAGGTGAAAGACGGCATCCGGAAGCGACCTTTAAGGAGCGTTGCAGAAAGGCACATGCCGTCTTCGATCGCCAATTACGAGAAAAAGGCGATGCAGTACGGAAGCGGCGTCTGGCGGGAAATTCAAAGGCTCGCTCGCAAAAAGGGCTACAAGCGGTCTGTACAGGATTATCTAGTGGAGATCACAAAGGCCGAAAGGTTGTGAGGGGGTGAGGATTTCCAAGCGCCCGTCGTTTCAAGTCCAGAGCCACAAGTCAAAAAGTGCACACCGCTGCAAGCAGTGGGGCATGTTCGCACCCTACCTCGGCCGGGACCGGATGGGGGCCAGGGGCTGGCATCGTCCAGGATCTCCGGGAGGTGGCAGGGGGTGTGGATGTAGATAAGGTCGCTAAAACCCCAATTATGCAGAATTTCTTTGTATATATTCGACTATTTTAAATACTTGAGTTGAAGGATTGCATTCCCTTGTATGCAAACTTCTTCCAGATGAGTCGTGAATGTTATTTAAATATTTAGCATTTTTAATTGCCATTTGTCGCTTATCCTCTATTAAATCATACAAATCAATACTTTTTCGATAATTCGGAATATGACATATTAATCTATCAATTAATTGGGCGCAATCTGTACGGGAACTATACCGTTCATAATGCAGTAAATACCACAGTTCAAAACATGGGTTAGATAAACAGATCTTTATTCCATGTTCATATGCCAATTTCCTTGCATCTGTTAGGTCACGATCAGTATTGCTATTCACGTCATAAACACAATATGCTCCATCACCATTTATAATGTCAAATCCATATTCATCACATTTTTTAATTGCAAACTTTACTAGATTTATTGGGTCTGTTCGACTAGTGTTCGGAATTACAATTCTCAATCCAGATCCTCTTTTTATAAATCTTTTAAAATAAGTTGGTTCCGTTTTTGTGCCCTCGCATGCGATAATAATTAATTTTCGTATTTCTCGTGGATGCCTTTTTCTAGTGTGGGATTCTGGTTTTCGTCTCATAGAATGTCACCATCTCCTAAAAATGGAACGGCACCATATCTCCCTGCCAAATATCCCTTCTCGATGTTTTCGTCCTTACGGGGTTTATAATCCCACAATGAATATAAATCAGTGCTCTGATCAGGTCTCTTTTCTGTGAACCATATTTGATCCCTTCTAAAAATGTTGGTTTTTAATAAATATGTATTATGTGTGCTGAATACCAATTGAGAATTGTTTTTATTTTTCTTTGGATCATGAAATAGGTCTACTAAATATTTAACTAAATATGGATGTAAATTCGTGTCGAATTCATCAATTATGAGCAATTTGCCCTTTAACAAAACATCAATTATTATTCCTGTCAACTCGAACATTCTTTTAGATCCACTCGACTCATCACGAAAATCAAATGGGATCTTAACTTTATTCCCGCTACTATCAAATCCATAATGGTATGTTTGAATTTCTGTAATTTTTGGAGCATTTTTCAAAATATCTTCACGCAACGATTCCGGAATATTTTTTGGAAGATCTTTATCAGAAAGGGACCTAGTTGAAATATCTAAGTCTATTATTCCCACATCGGCCTCATAAAGGAATTTTTTTATGATATCTCTTGTCCGCTCATTTTTGTTGAATATTTCTGTTGTTTTTATATTTGTAACGGGCATTTCTTGTGAAGTCTCAACCTGAACGTTATTCACAAACCATTCCATAGCTTTAGCAGTCCTCTTATAATTCCAGTTTGATGACGTAGATAGATATAACGAATTGTCTAATGTTCTTTTAGATAATTCGTTTTGTTCCTTTTTATCCTTAACGAATCGGTAATTATTTGTATGATCTCGTTCAAATATAACTGCCGGGCGGCCCATGGGATAATAATATAAATATTCTTCGTGGATTTTAGTCATATCTGCGGAAAAACCATATACATACTTTATGCCGTCCTTTATAAAAACAAGTTCAAACTTGCTAGGTTTATCGCTATATTTTTCGTCTAATCGAAATGGAATTACTTGAATCGCGTCACCTTTTTGATTTTTATGAGAATTTATAACCATATATTTAACAAAACCTATTGATTTTAATAAATTAGTCTTGCCTGAAGCGTTTGGCCCATATACTACTGCACATTTTATTAAATTATTGCCATCGTAATTGATTAGATTATTATCAAGTGATTTATCACTCGATGCAACCAGGTTTAATGTCATTTCATCTTTAAATGACAGAAAATTTTCGACGCTAAACTCTAATAACATTTATCCCACCCGCTTAACGAGTCATATATACCATATCTAAACCCTGTTTTTGTGAAAACTCTGCATAACGCAGCCTTATGATAACTAAACCCCCCTATGTTAAATATCCTATATAGATGTTTTTCGGTTAAAGATATATACATATCTACATACATTAAATTAGCGTCATTATTTTTTAAGGAACCCCCCGTCCATGCCCCCAACATCCAACCCCGGCTCCACTGCCGACTTTGAGACCGCCTACGAGATCGTGAACGACGCAACCGAGGTTTACCGAGGCACCCTACAGCAGGATCGGTGATGAGAGCTCCGCATGCCAAGTGAGGAGCTAGCAATCGGGAGATCGACGACCGCGTCCGGTTTTGCGGCTTCGAGAATTAGCGGCGAGATTTCCTCGGCGTGATGAAAATCCAGGACGTCGGGGACACGTGACTTTGATCTTGCACGCCCTATTTTCGGGCAGCGTGAAAAAGAGCGCGAAGGGGTCGCAGGCGAGCTTCTCGCCTCTACTCCGAAGACTGGCGGCTCTCGGCTATATAGTGTTTAACGATACCTTTCAGCCAAATCTCAAACTCGCAAGAGTTTGGGATTTGGCCTATTCGTATCGTTAAGCACTATTCTGTTGAGAACCAATTAGTTTCATCTAATTGGTTCTAGACTATAAACCACCCTTTTTATATGGCTGGCAGACCATACCACACTGTTGGGATGCCAAAAAGGGGATGATGCCACATGCCAAGGGCGAAGAACTTGAAAGAAGCCTACAACAATTTCTTTGTAGAACCACTAAAAGAAGAAGAGGAGTTCAGAGATTTCTACGTCGAAAGGCCAAAGAACGCACCATCTCCGATCGAAGAGCTAAGAGACCGGATAGATATCTCAGATAGAAAAGAAAAGTACCTCTTTCTCGGATTTAGAGGATCTGGGAAGAGCACAGAGCTGAATCGGCTGCTCGACCTGATCGATGAGGAACGGTTCCTTGTGGTCAGCTACTCGATACGCGACGAACTGAACGTGAGCGACTTCGATTTTCGAGACTTCTTCGTCTCCATGGCCTTGAAGATCTACGATACCGCGGAGGCAGAAGGCATCAAGCTGAACCGGGATATCGAAGATGATTTCAAGGATTTTGTAAAGCGCATCCATTGGTCATCGGTTAAGACAAAAATCGCAATGTGGCAATGATCTCGGTAGC
>CAYWZG010000114.1:0-7409 GCA_964462795.1 uncultured Methanotrichaceae archaeon | reverse complement strand
TCAGCTGTCTTCCCCTGAGCGATCTTATCTTCAGTCGTCTTCTCTTTGGCCTTTTTCTCTTGTGCCTTCTGGACCCGCTCAGCTATCCCCTCTACAGCCTTTGGGATATCATCCCGCTCCCACATGAACCGCACCCTGGGCTTGTTGATTACCAGATCCACCTGGCTGAGCCTCTCGTTGATCGCCTCAAGAAGCCTTGCATCCCTCTCTGGCACCTCGATCTTTTGCAAGGGAACCTTCTCGATCTCAGGAGGCAAGACGACCCCACTCAGGTCAGGTCGCGTCCTCTCGTTAGTTACGATGGAAGATATCGCATCTTTCCACTCTTGAGACCAAGGCGTCTCCTTTATCAGCGTGTGAGAAACGTCGGTCCTATCCACCTCGATGGCATGACAGTGACACGCCTTGGCACAAGCGCCACAGAATATGCACTGGTCTTTCTCGACCTTTATCTTTCCATCTTCGCCCACAAACCAACAGTCAGCAGGACAAACGTTGAAACAGGCATGACATCCCAAAGGATCACACTGCAGTAGCTGCTTTGCCACCAACTTTATGTCCCCCTCAAAAGGCTTTGTGATGTCCATCGCCTCGTAAGGGCAAACCAGGAGACATCGGCCACATCCTATGCACTTATCTTCCTCGACCTCAATGTCGCCCAGAAACTCGAAATCGTCAACCTCCAAGGGCGTTCCCTCAACGGTGATCGCTTCTTCAGGACATATAGAAGCGCAAAGCCCACAATAGTCACAAAGATCCTCGTCCACCAAAAGCTGCTCAAAAGGCACAAGATCCTCTGGACTCGGCTCTTTTTCCAGGAGAATAAACGCATCACAGAACCGGGCACACTTGCCGCAAAGGTTGCACTTCTCAGGATCTACCTTGATCTTGCCGTTTTCATTCTCTTTTTCCTCTTCACGAAGCGGTCCGAAATCATCGCGCTTCGGCATGAAGATCACGGTGATCGCTCCAGTCGGACAGACCGGCTCGCAAAGACAGCAAGGTAGACACTTCTCGTTTGGCTTGGCCGTGGAAAGGAGATGAGGATACACGTCCTTATCCTGATAATCCTCGTCGTTTGCGGTCATCTTGTAGGCCTTGACAGGACAAAAAGCGGCACACATTCCGCAAAAGACGCAGGCTTCTAGATCGATCAAAACCGGCGGTGCATCCAAACCCGTGGCGATCTCGATCACGGGACCGAGCTGGAGCGCTTTTGTGGGACAAAGATCCACACAGATCCCGCAACCGTTGCACGTCTTGTAATCGTAATCCAGGACCTTGACCGACTCGTCCGAGATCTGAGTGCATATTATGTGAGACCCTTGAACGTCCATGTCCTTTTGCAGATCCACTATTCACCGCCCCCTGCAGGATCGAGTGGGGTTTTAGGTTCAAGTTTGGCCTCTGGGTCGGGTTTTGGTATCGTTTCAGGATCGGTTTCAGACACCAACTCAGACTCAGACACTGACCCAGATCCAAGTTTCAGCTCCGAGCCGATCGGACCGATCTCCTTTAGCTCAGCCACGAACTGCCTCACCTCCTCGGCCAGGATCTCGCCTTCGCTGGCAGCACACCAGATAATCTTGACCCGTCCAGGATCGATCCCCACCTTCTCAAGGACGCCTCGCAGAACCTGAATCCGCTGGTAAGCCTTGTGGTTCCCGTTGGTGTAATGACACTCGCCAAGACGACATCCTGATATCAATACCCCATCTGCCCCGTTCTTGAGAGCCTCGATCACAAAAGAGGGATCGACCCGTCCAACACACATTACCCTGATGACCCTCATGTTGGTCGGATACTGGATCCTGGAAGTCCCTGCAAGGTCAGCCCCGGCATAGCTGCACCAGTTGCAGAGAAATCCAACGATGAAAGGATACTCGGCTCTCACAGCCGTCGCTGCCCTAACCTGAGAAACTATCTGCTCGTCAGAAAAGAGCCGCATGTTTATGGCATCCACAGGACACGCTGCAGCGCAAGTTCCACAACCTTTGCAGACGGCTTCATCCACGTAAGCGGTCTTCTCCACCGATATCGCCTTGCTAGGACAAATCTCGACACAGAGCTTGCATCCGATGCATTTGTCAGTGTCAACCATCGCGGTCATTGGATCAAGGGTGAGCTCGCCCCTCAAAACAAGCCTCATCGCCTTGGCAGCTGCGGCCTCACCTTGAGCGATGGATACCTGAATCTCCTTTGGACCAGAAGCGCAACCTGCTATGAAGACCCCATCGATGTGAGCTTCTACCGGCCTCATCTTGGGGTGAGCGATCTCAAAGAACCCGTCAGGCCGCTTTGATAACCCCAAGAGTTTTCCCACAACGTCTGCGTCCTGGTTTGCCTCAAGTCCCGCAGAAAGACAGACCAGATCGCAATGTTTCCTCTGAAACTTTCCCAGGAGCGTGTCTTCGTAGTTGAGGTAAAGTTCCCCATCCACTTCTTCGACCTCGGATACTCGACCCCGGATGAACTTGATCCCGAGCCTCTGGGCTCGTTGATAATACTCCTCGTAACCTTCGCCGCCAGCCCTCATGTCTATGTAATGGATGGCGATCTCGGCGTCAGGATACTTCTCTTTGGCAAGCTGGGCGTTCTTGAGAGCATACATACAGCAGACCCTGGAACAGTAGGCGTTTCCCACAGTCGCGTCTCTTGATCCCACACATTGGAGAAATGCTATGGATTTTGCAACCTCGCTGTTCGAAGGTTTCACGATATCGCCACCGGTTGGCCCTGCCACGTTGAGAAGCCGTTCCATCTGAAGGCCGGTGATCACATCTCTGTACCGGCCATAACCAAATTCCTCTTTCCTGGAAGCATCGAAAGGTTGCCAGCCAGTCGCCACGATTATCGCGCCCACGTCGAACCTGAAGTCTTCGGGCTGTTGATCGTATTTTATGGCGTCAGCAGGACACGCTTCTTCACAAAGACCGCAGCCCACACAAGCCTCAGGATCGATGCAGGCTAGGAGTGGCACCGACTGGGGTATCGGCATGTAGATCGCCTTTCTCTTTCCCAGACCAAAGCTGTACTCGTCAGGAACCTCGACCGGACACACGTCGGAACAGTCGTTGATACAACCTTTACAGAGGTTCTCGTCAACGAATCTGGCCTTTTTTATGCCAGAGACTGTGAATCTGCCAATGCTCCCCTCGATGTTGAGGATTTCAGAATAACTCAGCAAAGTGATGAGTGGATGGTTGTAGACGTCAGACATCTTGGGCGCAAGAACGCATATTGAACAGTCATTGGTGGGAAATACGTCTGTGAGAAGAGCCATGTAACCGCCTATGGTAGGCTTTCTTTCCACCATGTAAACGTGTATTCCGCTATCTGCAAGGTCCAAAGCCCCCTGAATCCCAGCAACGCCCCCTCCGATGATGAGGACGTCCCGGCTTATCGGGATGGTCTCAGACTCGAGTGGGTGGAGCAACATGGCCTTGGCAACTGACATTCGCACAAGGTCTCTTGCTTTCTCCTGGGCCTGGGCTGGCTCGTTCATGTGAACCCAAGAACACTGTTCTCTGATGTTGGCCATCTCGAGCATGTAGGGGTTTAGGCCACCATCTGAAATCACGCGCCTGAAGGTGGGCTCGTGGAGCCTGGGCGAACAGGCCGCCACCACGACGCTGTCCAACTTATGCTCTTTGATATCCCCCTTGATGGTTTCTTGGCCCGTATCCGAGCAGGTGAACTGAAGGTCCCTAGCAACTGCAACGTCTGGAAGGCTTTCAGCAAACTTTGCGAGATCCGCAGGATCCAGAACACCCGCAATGTTCAGGCCACAATGACATATATAGACTCCAATTCGCATCCACAGGACTCCGAATAATCATTCGAATCCATCCACTTAAAAGTACCCATCGAACAAAAGTTGGTGCAAATTGAACAAAAACGAACAGAAAAGGTGCCGGGGACGGGATCCGAACCCGTGACTTCCAGATGCCTCAGGACGAGCGCCCAATTATCGTACCCTATGAGTCTGGCGCCCTAACCGACTAGGCCACCCCGGCGCGAAGCAACCTCCCTAGAGCGGTTTGTTACATAAAGGTTATGCTCTACTTTGGCCCTAGCTGGTATGAAGGGAGAACCTTTTTAACGAAGCTTTTGATTCAAAGGCTGACGTATTATGTCTTCGATCATATCTGGCACTGTCAGCGATTCGCTATCTGGAAAGGTCATCGTGGTGGGCGTGACCGGAAGCATCGCTGCTATCAGGATAATAGACCTGGTTCGCGACTTGATTCGAAGGGGTGCCGAGGTCCACTGCGTCATGACCAAGGCAGCCCAGGAGATACTCCACCCTTACGCGTTAGAATACGCATCCGAAAACAGGGTGGTGACAAAGATCACGGGCCGAGTGGAACACGTCGAGTTCTGCGGAGAGGGTGGAAAAGCTGACCTCCTCTTGATAGCTCCTGCAACTGCCAACACCATCGGGAAGGTGGCTCTTGGGATAGACGATACACCCGTGACCACTTATGCGACCACTGCACTTGGAAGCGGAGTTTCGGTCATGTTGGTCCCAGCCATGCATGAGGCGATGTACCGCCACTTGGCGGTTGTGAAGAACCTTGGGACATTGAGAGAGATGGGCGTTGTCTTGATCGATCCTCGAATAGAAGAAGAGAAGGCGAAGATCGCAGATAACGCTTCGATCGTCATGGAAGTAGAACGACTACTTGGGCCACACGATCTTGATTCTAAGAAGATCCTGGTGACCAGCGGGGCCACCGCCGAAAGGATTGACCCGATCAGGATCCTCACCAACAGGGCCTCAGGAAAGACCGGAATCGAGATTGCACTTGAGGCATGGAGGCGAGGCGCTGAGGTGACTTTGGTCCACCGATACAATCTCGGTTTGCCCGTAAAAGAAGTCTTTGCAGAGAGCACCGAAGAGATGTTCAACGCCGTTCTGGCCGAAATGGAGAAGGGATACGATGCCTTCATTGGGGCTGCAGCCATCGCCGATTACACCCTTGACCCGAGCGGTGAAAAGATCAAATCTGGAGGCGACCTCGAGCTTAAGCTCAGGCGCACCCCAAAGATAATCAAGACAGTTAGATCGCAATATCCCGAGCTTAAGATGGTGGGGTTCAAGGCCGAGACCTTCGTCTCTGACGAGGAGCTGGTGAAGAGAGCCGAACAGTCGATGGAGGCGAACGGGCTTGACCTGGTGGTGGCAAACGACGTTGGGCACAGCGGCATGGGAACCGAAGAGAACAGAGTGCTGGTAATAGGGGCTCGCGGCATCAAGTCAGAGGCACGAGGGAAAAAGAGGGTCATCGCAAGAGAGGTAATTGACGCTCTCGTGGAGGTGTTGGGTTGAAGTCCTCTGCACCCGCCCACATAACCGGATTTTTTGGGGCCAGGCGCAATCCCGATCCAGCCAAGGCAGGATCGATCGGCGCTGGCCTTAACCTGGAGATGAGAGCCAAAACCAACGTTCGAATTGCCAAAGAAACTACAGTATTCTTAAACGGCGTTCGATCTTTGGCACCTGTGAGCATGGAGGTTTTAAAGAAGCTCGCGCCGGTTCCAGTCAGAGTGGAAACCGAGCTATCCATGCCACAAGGATCAGGAGGATCCGGATTTGGAGCGAGCGGTGCCGGTGCCTTGAGCTGCGCCTATTCTCTGAACCAGAAATTCAATCTTGGCCTTACCGCCAACGGCGCAGGCCAAGTGGCGCACATGGCAGAGGTAGTTTGTGGAACGGGCCTTGGGGACGTGATAGCTCAAAATACCGGCGGTCTGGTCGTAAGGTTAGCGCCAGGAGCGCCAGGTGTGGGGATAGTCGATCGGATACCTGTGTTGCCTTTGAAAGTCGACTGTCTAGTGAAAGGACCTTTATCGACAGAAGAGGTTTTATCAGACCCCAAGATCATGAAAGAGGCTAACAGAGAAGGTGAAAAGGCACTCAAAGCACTTCTCCAAAGGCCCACTATCGAGAATTTCATGATATTATCCTGGAAGTTTACGAGGGAATCGGGTTTGGCGAGAGACTGGATGTACGATGTCGTGAAGGCTGTTGAGGCGTCAGGTGGTATGGCCAGCATGGTAATGCTCGGTGATGCAGTTTTTGCGTTGGGAGGAGATGATGTGTTGGCAGAGTTCGAGAAGCTTGGTGATCATTTCACAACGAGGATAAGTCTTGGAGGTGCTGGACTTGAGTGAGATAGTGCCACGGTCTCATCCAAGGTATGCCTCGTTGAAGACCAGAGAAAAGGTTGTAGAGGGCGTCGAGAAAGGGATAACAGGCCCAAACGGGCTGATAGCTCAAGGGCGAGGCGAAGCTCTCGACTATTTCATCGGTGAGAAGACAACCTCGCCGGGGATTGATGCCGAGAGGGCGGCAGCCGCCATGCTTCTTTTGGCAAAGCGTCCGGTCTTAAGCGTGAACGGGAACGTTGCTGCACTCGTTCCACAAGAGATGGTGGATCTGGCAAAGTCGATCGGTGCGCCTCTTGAGGTGAACATCTTCTACAGAACTGAGGAACGGGTCCAAGAAATCGTGAATCTGCTCAGGTCCCTGGGTGGAGAGACGATCTTTGGTGAAGATCCAGATGCACTCATCCCAGGGCTGGATCATGCGAGAGCCAAGGCTAACCGCGGCGGAATATACGATGCCGATGTGGTTCTCGTGCCGCTAGAAGATGGCGACAGGTGCGAGGCACTCGTCAAAATGGGAAAGAAGGTGATCACGGTGGATCTAAACCCACTTTCCAGAACGGCAAGGACTGCAACGATAACGATAGTAGATAACGTGGTCCGGGCGCTGCCTAAGCTGATCGAACTGGTTGAGGAGATGAAGGACCTATCCCAAGAGGAATTGGTGGCAATCACAGAGAGATACGATAACGTCGATGTGTTACGCCGATCGGTGCGGGAGATGATTCATCATCTTGAAGGGCAGTTTTCTGAAATGTGACCAAAAACGTTCAGAAATTTGAAGTGGTCGAGCACATACAACGGCATATGTGGAGCGTGAAGGCGATAGATTGACAAAAATGCAATGTGATGTGCAGGTTTTGAGAGCGTTTATAACAGTCTCGATTGCCATGCTGGTTTTAGGGCCCGTGGCCGTCGGGACGATGTGAGGCCCTGGTTCGTACAGCTTTGGATCTTTATCGGGCGCAAATGACGCAGTTGCGTCAGAGGAAGATGGAACTGCTATAGAAGCCGTGCAGCTGGGCAGCTACTGTGGCAACAAAGACAGTTCACAGGGGCTGACTACAGGGGTATTATCGCTGGGCGGCAACTATGGAAAACAAAGCGTGTCACAGGAACCTACATTGACAGCGTTACAATTAAGGGCCCGCGAAGAAATAACCTTGTCATATGAATGATTCGCAATTATTATACTGAATCTGCTTCATGTCGGTTTCGTGTAATGGGTGTACACGTAT
>CAYWZG010000113.1:0-7463 GCA_964462795.1 uncultured Methanotrichaceae archaeon | reverse complement strand
TGTTAATAGGGTGCGATTCAGAGAGGAATGGTGGGCTTAACCGATGACCGATGAGTAGCTTCTTGCGTCGACATGACCTTGCACCCCGGATAAGTGTCAAACATAGTGCTCAGGACTATAATTGGTCCTCGCCAAAATAGCGCTTAACGATACGAATAAAGCCAAATATCAAATTCATGAAAGTTTGACATTTATCCGAAAGGCATCGTTAAGCACTACACAAAACAAGCTCGACCAGACACGATCCTAAATCACCACCGATAACAGACAAAACCATATATTTCATCCAAGACCTGATCTATCCGCTTAGATTCGAAACGGCCAATCTTTGCCTCGATTACCGGAATATCTAAGATAGAAATGATCTGTTTGGTGAGAACGGGATCACCACTCACCACCGCATAAACGAGAAGTGATCGGTAACTTTTCATGAGGGCTGGAATCTCTCTTTTTACGAGGTCAGCATGTTGACGGACGTCCTCGTCTCTCAGACGCTCGAACCTCTTTTGGCTCCACCCGCCCTTGGAATGCTTCTCTTTGACGGTGCTTTTCACCACGTGATGCTCCTCAAAACCCTCATTACTCAGCGCGACCCCGAGGAGCGTTTCTCCAGCCCGAGCCGCTATTACCAAAACAGGAACGTCCAAGTATCCTCTTAAAGGGTCCAAGTCAAAGAGAGGTCCCTCTTTCACAACAGTCTCGATCAGAGGAAAAGGTGGAACAAAAGCCAAGGTGAAGAGTAGAGGATAATGAAAGAGGGCAACACCTCGCTCAGACCCAATTCCCATTAGAATGTTTCGAACGTCTTTTGGAAGTTCTTCGACGTCTTCTTTTGCGCCTTTCCTCAGATAGGCAGTTACCAGGTCATCTCGAGGAGACCTACAGGACTCGAGCCTTTGGATCAAGTTCTTGATCCAATGCGGAGAGAACGTTTCAGATCGAACCCGTTCGGGCTCGGCAACTGCAACATCCGCCCCATCCTCTTTGCGAACCTGAAGCACCTCTGCCTTCTGCGTCATGGACTTGAGCTCAACACTTGCTTCCTGATAGGATTGAGTAAGCGTCCTGACCTTCTCCTCCCGCTTATCGAGTTGGCGCAAGAGACGGTTTTTCTCATCCTCAAGCTCTGCCACCCTAGAGATAAGACCAGAGAGCTGAGAGGTAAGGTCAACAATCTTCTCTTCCAGCTTCTTTTTTCCCAGCAGATCGACCAAGCACTCACCAGTCAGGTGAAGCGCGCGCATGACAAAAAGCGCTTCCGCTCCTTTCCAAGCGCCTGGAGGCAAAAGGCAAAAAAATGAGCACATTTTATCTGGGGGGTTATTAGCGCCACCCGGGCGGCGCTATCTCTCCAACGATCCCAAAAAAGAATAAGTTCGAACCGCTTTTCGTGGCGAAGAACAACTCGATACCCTTTGAGAGGCAAAGGCACAAGATTGAAGGGCGCGAACCAGACGATTTATCCAGTGATATGTGTTTAGCCCCCCAGAAGTGGACCCAGAGAGCGTGATAGTCAACGATCCCAAGATTGTCATCAAGATTTACGGTACTGGAAGCCTCAGTTTCGGTGGTTATGCAGATGACGACACCTCCGAGATGGAAACTTTGCGAGAAGAGATTATGAATCGACCCGGATGGAACGATATCACCGCAGTCGAGAACGGAAACGTCTACATCCTCTCGATCGACGTCTTCGGTGGGGCAAAGTACTTCATTGGACTAGACTACCTCGCCAAGATCATCCAAACGGACCTCGTTTCAGACCTCGATCCAAAGACAGTCCATCAAGAGTACATCACCAGGTTCCAGGAACTAGACTACAACCTGGAAAATCATGGCGTCTTCGTCTACCCAAGACCGTAACATGCGGTCTTGGTTCTTCTTTTTCCAGGTGGTCACAATCCTTATTAGACAAGGTGATTTATCTTAACTAAATCAAGCTTAATTAGAGGACATTCACTTGAATAAGTCAGATACGTTGAATAAGTCAAAATGGGTTTCGATCTGCCTTTGCATTCTCGCACTATCACTCACAGGTTACGGTCAAGAAGTCACAGTGATCGATTACACCGGCCAGTATGTAACCGTAACCCTTCCCGTAGAAAGCATCGTCAGCCTCAGTTCTTCAGGCTCAGAGATCGTATGCGCCCTGAACGCAGGAGACAAGATCGTTGGGCGAGGTTCAAGCTCGGTCTTCCCTCCTTATCTAGAAAAGGTAGAGATCGTGGGCAAGAGCTCTCGCAGCCCTGACCTTGAGCTGATAGTCGAGCTCGATCCGGATCTCGTGATAGCAGACACCATGCTTAGAGAAGACGACCGAAAGAACCTGGAGAACGCAGGGATTCCGGTGCTCGAAGAAAGCTTCGTAGATCCGCCAAGAGTTGTCGAGGTTGCAAGACACCTGGGCACTTTGCTCGACGAAGAGGAGCAGGCCGAAGAGCTGATCGACTTTCTGGCAGGTGCCCAAAACCTCATCGAAGAGAACATCGCCAACCTCGATCCCGACGAAAAGCCCAAGGTATTCCTTGAGCGAGAGTGGGTCTACCATACCACATCTGCAGGAACGTCCTCTCACAACCTCGTAGTTTTCACAGGTGGCAAAAACATCGCCAGTGAAGAGGAGATAGATTATCCTACGGTGAGCCCAGAATGGGTGGTCGGAAGCAACCCGGACGTTATAGTGAAGCTAACATGGGCCACAACAGGAGAACTTTCCACCAAAGAAGAGCTCAAAGAGGTGAGGGATGAGATCGTCTCTCGACCAGAACTTGCCAACGTCGATGCCGTCAAAGACGGCAAGGTCTACGTCTTGAACAGCAAGGCCAACAGCGGAGTGCGATCGATAATAGGAGAACTTTATCTTGCCAAATGGTTCCATCCCCAGCTATTCGAGGAGGTCAACCCCAAAGAAGTTCACGGGGATCTGATCCAGAGGTTCTACGGCCTTGATCTCGAGGGCGCATACGCTTATCCCTAAACTTGTTCTAAAAGAAACATAGTCGAGAACCAGTTGGTTCTCAACTTTCAGTATAGTACCAACACTTTTTCCAGCGTCTTTGGATCCTCGACCAAGACAAACGTGTATACGCCCTCATCTTCTAATTCCAACTCGTCAACAAGAATAGACTTGTCTTCTTTTGCAAGGATGATTGCTACATCAAGATCGCTGGAATATGCGGCGACGTAATCGGTCACGTCCCCAAATTCCACGTCTTTAAAGAGATGTCCTCCTTCTTCAACCTCGGACTTCTCACCATCAAACCAGATCTTCCCGCCCACAGGAAGCGTCACGTCAACGGGATCGGAAACCAGATTCACGAACCTCAGCCAAGAGGTCTTAACGTCGGGCATTCCGGTTGCGTCTTTCACGATTATTGGATTAGACAGATCACGGACGAAAAGGGTGGTCTTCGTCTCTGCATCCAAATCAAGCTCCAGATCCAAGAGAATAGTGCCATCTTCAGGATCGATCAGCTCTACTTTATGCAAACCAGGGGCCACCTTATGATAGGGGGATCCATCTCCAAACTCCAGGTTAACAGCAGGAAGGTCATCGACGCCAAAGCTTAAGCTCTCCTTTTCAGAAGAGAGATGGACTGCCCTGATCATTGAAGCCTGAACGTTCGGCTCGCCTGGCGTTGGCTGAAAACTTGTGTTCCAGTCGCTGCCGTCTGGAATTCTGACGAAGGAAACATCCCCACCCAAGGCTCGGTCGTATCTCTTTTCGTCGACCAAGTTGCCTGACGAATCGTTCAGCATTATGCCGTCGCCGTTGTTTCCTTGGAAAACGCCACTTTCGACTGAATACAGAACCAGGAATTCCTGAGCGGGAATAATGAATCCTTCAGGGAACGTGTACGTTCCAGGAGATCTTCTGTACGATATGTCCATCAGAGTGTAATTAGTGACGTCGACGTCTTCATCACCAGTGTTGTAAAGCTCTATGAACTCGTCGTTCATGTCACCGATCTCGCCGTTTGGATACCAATCAGTGGTAGCATGGGGCAACATCTCGTTGATCACCACGTCGGCAGATCCGATGCCGACGCCCAATAACGCCAACGTCACGATGAGGAACAAAACACTTCTCAATTCCATATCCTCCAACAAAATTTAGCCATCATCATTCTGCTCGATATTGATACGTCCAGGTGCCCTCAAGCTCCATGTCAAAATATTTCTGGAATGTTTCCTGATGAACCGCTTCAGGATCCAAATCCTCGAAGAGCTCAGGATGGAACCACTGGGCATAATAAAGCAATGTCACAATCTCAGTCAGGCCGCTTGCCATGCTTATGTCGAAGAGATAGAACCGTCCATCTTTGATTGCGCCAAGGTCGCTAAACCCAGGTTCAGTGAGGACCTTTTCTTCCACAGTCTTTTCATAATCTTCGACCATTGGCACATCGCCACTGCTTGGGCTCACTCTAGAATAAAGGATCACGTCAGGGTCTTCTTCCAGTACCCACTCCCGATTCACATATACGAGCGATCCAGGAAGACCTCTGGCCACGTTCACGCCACCCGAATCAACGATTCTCTCATCGCCTGCCGATTCTTCGCCACCGGTCCAATCGACGTGGCCCATCGACATGAAGTAGACTCTTGGCTTCTCGTCCTCTGGCAAGGACTCTGTCCGCTCTATGATGGTGTCGTAATAATCTCCGATGTAATCGCCAAGATCCTCTGCTTCGTCTTCCTTTTTCAAGATCTGACCTAAATCTTCAATCATCGGAAGCAAAGTAACCACGTGAAGTGCCCGGTATCTGAGCACGGGAACGCCGTTCTTCTCGATTTGTTCTTCTATCTCTTGTGGAAATAAGGCGCCGGTCCTCCCTATGACGAGATCAGGATCGAGATCGAGTATGAGCTCGACGTTCACCCTGTTCGAGGCGGTTCCAACGCTCGATTTTTCGAGAAGAGCAGGTGGCATGTCACAGTCATCGGTCCTGCCAACGATCCTGTCTGATTCATCCAGGGCGTACAACACCTCTGCCACGGCAGGCACGAGACATACGACCCTTTCGGGTGGGCAGGGAACCTTTACAGAACTTCCGGCCTCATCGGTTATGGTTATACAATCGTCAGCGCAAAGGCTGGTGGGCAACGCCAACAGAGTGAACGAGATCACAAACAGAACCAACGCAAATCTCTTATTCACTATACCTTCCTCCGATCAAATAAGATTGGTTATCATGCATGACGTGTCTGAAGATCAAAAAAATAAAGTTTGTCAGGATTACTCCTCAAAGCCTTCGACTATCATCCGGGTGTGCTCGACATAGATCTTTGCGATCTCGTCGTTTTCGCCCATCCCTTTCATGTAGACCTCGGTTTCAAGGCCCTCTGCCTCGAACATGACCTTCCAGGAATCTGCCTCTTCACCTGCCATGTCATTGGTTGCGTGGTCACCTGCAACGATCATGAAAGGCATGAGCCTCACCTTGGAGACGCCAGAGGCTTTAACCTCATCGAGCACATCTTCAAAGGCAGGGTAGCCCTCCACAGTTCCGAGGAAGACGTTTTCATAATTTGCATTGAGGATGCGCGCCATCTGGGAATAACAGCTGTTGGCAGGGTGCTCAGTTCCGTGTCCCATCAAGACGACCGCAGTCTCTTCTGGATCTCTTGGACTATCCTGCGCGGCTCTTTCTACACCAGTTGTGGTCTGGTCGAATTGGGTCGCGAGGGCCCCAGAGGCAGCCTCATAGTCCTCAACTGTGGTCAAGAGAGGCATTCCAAGACCCAAGTTCCTGAAGGCGTAGTTTTCTCCAAGTTGGTTGAAGCACTGGACCACGTTCGCAAGGTCGTGGAATTCTTCACCTTGTATAACATGAAGGGACTGGACCGCCACGTCTTGGTAGCCTTCGTCATTCAAGGCTGCAAGTGCCGTGAGGGGGCTGTCGATCTCGATGTCATCTCTTTCTTTGATCTTGTTCCTTATGAAATCTGACGTGAAGGCGATTCTGACCTCGGCATCAGGGAACTCTTCTTCATACATCTCCTGGACGTTCACGAAGGCCGCCTGAGCTTCAGGATAGCTCGTGCCGAAAACTACGATCAATATGGCAGGATTTTCCTTGACCGGCCCAGACATCTGGGCACAGGCCGGAACGGCCATCGCTAGAATAAGAAGGATTGTGACCCCTACAGCCAATACAGTTAATGTAGATACGTTCATGACATTATCTCAAAACTATTTGATTCAATTCAAGTTTTGTTGCCAAAGTTAAATAGTTTTTGGTAAATTATGTTTGAAAACGTTGTAAAAGAACATAAAAATAGACAAAATGTAGACCATATTGAGAGGCTGATGGAATAATCATCAATTCGCCAGTTCTGAATTTATGAAGGGGCGTCCACAAATCTTATTAACCAAAATATGTGTCGCTATCCAAAGTTAGGTTGAATTGAAATGGAACAACACAAGGACGACGACCAGAGATTAGGGGCGATTATCTGTCGATGATCGATGACATCTTTGGAGACGACTTCGAGGACGATGACATCCTCAAGGTGGAAGAAACGTACACCAGATCGTCCTGGAAAAAGACCCTGATCGTCTTTGCACTCTTTGCGGCAGTTATGGCTTTCGCAGTTGCAGCCATCACAATAGGCGCAGCTTCATCCTTTGGCGCGATGGAAGCTCTTGAAACAGTTCTGTCAAAGTTTCTGCCGATAGGTGAGCCTTCTCCCTTCGTTCAGTTGATCGTGCTTCAGCTGAGACTTCCAAGGATTATTATGGCCATAATCACAGGAGTTAGCCTCGGCGTTGCGGGCGCGGTGATGCAAGGAGTTCTCAGAAATCCCATGGTTTCGCCTTACACCCTTGGCCTCTCTTCGGGTGCTGCCTGTGGGGCCGCAATAGCGATAGTCCTTGGAGTTGGCATATTTGGATCGGGCCGATACATCATAATAGTCAACGCCTTCTTCTTTAGTCTCTTCACCATGGCTCTCGTCTATGGCATATCTCGCATCCGGGGAACTTCCGTCGAGACCTTGATATTGGCAGGGGTTGCGATGAGTTATCTATTCTCTGCCGTCATATCCTCACTGAAGTACTTCTCAGGTAACGAGGCTTTAAGAGAGGTCGTTTTCTGGCTGATGGGCGGCCTTTATACAACCAAATGGGAGAACGTCGTCTTCTTGATGCCGATTGTTCTCGCCTTCACGTTGCTTTTGGTTCGCTACTCGTGGGATATGAACGCGATGAGCGCTGGCGAAGAAGTGGCATCGAGCTTGGGCATCAACGTGAATAAAGTTAGAATCATATGCTTGACACTAGCTTCGATCCTGACAGCAAGCGTGATCGCCTTCACCGGAATCATAGGTTTCATCGGGCTCGTCTCGCCTCACGTATGCAGACTTATCATAGGCAGCGACCACCGCTATCTCATCCCAGCATCAGGCCTTGCAGGGGCGCTCGTCCTTCTCGTATCAGATACTGCCTGTAGGACGATGAT
>CAYWZG010000112.1:0-7604 GCA_964462795.1 uncultured Methanotrichaceae archaeon | reverse complement strand
GGCGATTTCGAGGGCGCCAAGAAATGCCACGCGCGTGCGCTAAAGATCTTTGAGGCTGCGTACGGACCCGACCATCCCGAAGTGGCCCGACCCGTCATGAACCTCGGCAACGTCCTGCGAGACTTGGGCGATTTCGAGGGCGCCAAGGAGTGTCACGAGCGTGCGCTAAAGATATTCCAGGATAAGCTGGGCGAGGGTCACCCTCACACGGTGAAGGCGCGGAACAATCTCGCTGCCCTTGAACGCGAGATGAAAGGCGAAGGATGATGATTGTATCAGCGGGCCAGAGGCCACCTGTCATAAAAATCAAATTTTCTACACAAGTCGCCATTTTATCTCAGCCTGTGTATCATACAAATCTGCGCCAGAATTTTAAAAAAGTCTTGTTGGGCAAAACAAAAACCGCCATCAGAAGGAGTCACTCGATCCCAGCTCCTTTCCAGGATTTCGTCCACACGTTCTAAAAGTTAGCGTTTTAGGATAAAAACAATAGGTTTTGGACGGTATGGACTCGATAGCATGATGTATTTCCCTTACAGATGATGAATTTGAAAAATTTTATAGCAAGCTGGTCGCACCTTATGAGATAGAGCAATTATACGGTTCTTCGCTATTCCCGTGTGGGTAACTCCAGGATATAGTGTTTAACGATACCTTTCGGACAAATGTCGAACTCGTAAGAGTTCGACATTTTGGCCTATTCGTATCGTTAAGCACTATTCTGGCGAAAACCGATTAGTCTCGCCTAATCGGTTCTCGACTATAAATCAGTGGACTCAATGATGCAAGACTATAAATCAGTGGACTCAATGATGCAAGAACTTGCCTTGAGTCCGGTCTCTTAGGTGGTTGATAGCGATTATACCTTTGATCATGCGAACCACCTGATTCGTGATCCCATCAATTTACCCACATAAAACAGCGAGGTGCCGAAAAATGTTGAACTCTTATGAGTTCGACGGTTGTTCTGAAAGGTATAGTTGAGCACCCTTAATATCAGCCAATCGCCCCCCTCATCTCCGGGCGTTAGACCTTCTCCACTCGCCTCAGCTCCACCGCAACGCCTCTGGTGGATTTTTCCATCTCCCAACCGCTCATCCTGGCGCGGCCCACACCGAAGACGCGCTCGCCCTTGACCAAAACTTCATCCCCTGGCCGAATCTCTTCGTCGGCTCGGGTCACGCCGGGCGCGAGGACGTCGCCTCTCGGGACGAAGTCGCTTATATGGACCTGGTATGCACCGAGTGGCTCAAGCCTTCTTCCTCCCTCTATCGTGAGCGCGAGGGTGCCGTTTGGTGTGAACGAGGCCAGAGTCTTTTCGGCCCGAAGCTCGCGCCCTTTGACCTTGACATCGCCTGCCAAAAGAAGCTCGCTTGCGCCCGTGCCGAAATAGTAGTCTGCCATCGCCCTGAACCTGAGAATTCTCTGATCGGGGAGACGTCTGGCATCGAGATCTCGAACCAACTCGGTTGTGGTCTTGGAGAGGTCCTTCAACCCCTCGCTGTTCGTCTCGCCATTCGTGTATATCGCATCGATCCCGGCTTGTACCAGCATCTCTTTGAGCTCGCCGTCCAGATGCGCCACAATTCTTGCGTACCGATTCTTCTCCAGATACGCTTCAAGACATCTCGTGATCCAGTCGCGCTCCTCAAGGTCCCACCGGCCGGTCACCGGAACGTCGTAATGGGCTGCTGGGTAGACGTCTTCGAGTTCCCTTGGAACCAGCGCTAGGGGTGATGTGAGTATGAGCTCGTGGACGCGTCTTCTGTTTCCGCTTAGAGCCATCGCGAAGAGCTGGTGCGACCTAGACTTGGAGTAAGGTTTGCGCGCAGAACAAGGTAGCAGTAGGAGAATGTCGCTTTCAGGGGCGCTGTATCGATCCAGCACCCTCTGGGCGAAACGAGTGACTTCGACTCTCTGAAGAGATTCTGCCGTGTTGGAGTACATGACCGCCTGTCTCAAAATGGGAGTTTGCCGCTCGATGTATCTGTGTTCCTGGTCCAGAAGCCTAAACGCTGTAGTCTGCTCTGGAGTCACCCTGACCTCTCGCTCGACGTACTCACGAAGGTCACCTCTTTTTATGGCGCTCTTCACGAACCGGATCTCTTCTTCCAGCTTCAAGAGGTTGTGATCTCTCACGTGCTGGAGTTGAAGCCGAGATCGGTGCGGGGACTGTTGCTCGGGCAAAGGTTGGCGTTGTTGTTGATGTTGGAACTGATGCAAAGGATAAAGTCGACTCGGGGCCTGAAGCTGGGGTTCGAACGCGCCATCCGCTTCCAATGCCTGGCAATGGGGACAAAGGCAAGGAAGCTCGCTTAGATCTCCTGGGCTGAATACTCCGTCGCGAGTGTGGTACCTTCCCATGAGTCCGTCAACCAAGACTTTAGTGGAATCGAAAAGGTCCACGCCCATGTAGACCAGAAGTGCCAGGTTTGATGGCGTCGCAAGAGCTGGCGTGTACAACGCAGAGTCAGGCGGAATCTCGTTCTTGACCTTCAGGATCACCCTGACCAGCTCTCTTGGATTTTGGAGCGATCCTGCCGCTGCCAGAACGTACACGTCCGCCTCGGGCGGCTTTTCTTCGGACAAGGGATGAATCACCGCACCGATTGGTCCTTCTCTTTGAGGTCCATCGCTTGGGCTCCAGGACATCGTGACGGGCGGCTCTGCATGCAAAGAAGTTGAGACGTAAGGCCCTATGAAGAGCTTCTCAGTTTCAGAAAGATCATCTGCTTTTTCCAGGGCTTCTTCTAAAGACCCAGAACCCCAGAGCGATCCTGCAGAGACGATTCTTTCTTTGGGGATCAAGCACGGTGTATTTAGTGTCTCATCGAGAACGAGCTTGCCGAGCCTTGCAGGCCCGTATCTTTTGATGACCTCAAAGTGGCGTTTCATCCTTATCTTTCCTCCGTATCGTCCAAAGAAGGTGAAATCACGTTTTTTCTCAGTTTTACGACGAAATCTGCCTTGGGGTTTGCTTCCATCAGTCTCTTCAGGTTTTTGTGGGCCCTTTGGATTGCGGCCTCGTCTGCTTTTTTTGGGACTTCTGCATTGAGGGGGTAGGTTTCAGCAAGTTCCCTTGGATACGGTCCAAACGGGGGTTTGAAAACGAGCACGTGATTGAACTCTTCGTTTCCTCTTTCAAGATTGGAATCAGTCACCAGGACTTTCCCTTCAAGCTCGATCCTTTCGAGGCGTGACTCGTAATTGATGATCTCGGGCCTTGACGCGGACTCGGGGCCAAGGTAGAATAAAGTCGATTTGGAGGCGGAATCCAGCTGTTCGAGCCAAGGTGAATGGCGGGTGAGCGCTCTTAGGCCGTCGAGCATCCTCGGGTGAGATCTACATCGCATCTCTACAAGTTCCCAGAGCGATCCTTCCCATATACTCTGTCTCACTTTTCGCATCTCTGCAAAGGTGACGTGGAGGTTGTGTTTGGCCAAAAGCTGGATTCGGTTTTCGTCTTCCATCAGCTCTTTGGGCGTGTGGCTCTGGCAGACTTCGCAGCAGCAGGGAAGATATTTCAGTTTTTCAAGATGCATTGTCCCGCTAGAGGTTAAGTACCGCCCTTGTCTTGCGTAAAGGGCGTAGGCTGCAGAGTCAAAGAGGTCGCACCCTAAAGCTGCGGCCAAGGCGAACATCATGGGATGGCCCGCGCCAAAAAGGTGGACTGGTGCGCCAGGTCCAAGCCCTTTCTTGGATGCGGTCACCACATCTACCAGATCGCAGAACCTGTAAGATTCCATCAATGGGACTACCGCGCCCACGGGATAAAGGTCAAAATCCAATTCCCGAAGCTCTCTTGCGGCCTGTTCTCTCAAGTCGAGGTAGGTTTAGCCTTGGACTGGTGCTGCAAGAAGTTGTTTGCAATCACCCCAATCATCACGCGCCTCGATCAGACGACTCTTTGTTTTGGACAACTCCTGCTCGGCCCGCGCTCTTGATACATCTGGCGGCGTTGGTATGTCCAAAGGTACGCAGATGTCAGACCCGATCGATCTTTCAAACTTCAGTATCTCCAAAGGTTGGACGTTTATGTCTCCGTAGACCGATAGTTGGAACGCGCCAGAGTCAGTCATGATGGGGCCCTTGAATCCCAAAAGTTCGTGGACGCTGCTCTCTTGCGCCTCTCGTTTCAGGTTCTCATCTTGGTTTATGATGTAGCTATTGGTGATCAGGATCTCTGCGCCCATCTTCTTGAGATCAACAGGTTCGATCAGCCTTAGATGCGGGTTTACCACTGGCATAATCGTTGGTGTTTCGATCGTGCCGTGAGGTGTGACGAGCCTGCCGATCCTACCTGCCAGATCTTTGTGCAGAATCTCAAAACAGTCTGGCATGGGCCGTTCCAAGGGCCGATAAGGCATAAATAGGTTGGTGCCTAGCAGACAAAAGTCGTATCGCGATTGTGTTGTGAAAGGGGAGGCGATTAAGCGTGAAATGTGTATACTTGGTTCTGTTGGTTTGTTTTCTGGGGTGTATGACCGCTCATGCTGACGGTTACACTTCGTCCCAGAAGCAGTTTTTGGTAGGGGGAACTCCTGTAGCGTCGTTCATGGATGAGGTTCCTTTCGAGCAGTACATCGATAGATATTGGTCATCTTACATCGACAACCCAATGAACACCTCGGCTCTGCCCGTTCAGGCTGGTGGAAACACTAACTCCATGTCTATCTGGATGGCGGGGTTCCCTGCTGGCATATCTTCTTCGTCCTTTGGGGTCGAAGAGCCTTCTGAAGAGGATGCAGAGCCGATGATCAACAAATACGAAATAGGGCTCTACAAAAATCAGACCTACCAGGCACCCTTCGAGGTCGAAGGGGACTCTGTTCAGAAGAACCGTCAATTCCTTCAGGATAATATAATGAATAATTTCGGCCAGTGAAAATCTCACCGGCCGACCTTTATCTAATTTCTGCACAGTCTTTGCCAGTCACTAATTATCTCTGTCTAGTTTCGTGTCCGTCTACATTTTCCAAGATTATAGTCGAGAACCGATTAGGCGAAACGTATGTGTTTAGCTCCTTTCAATCGGCATCAGTAAACCCATTTTGTGATGGCTCGTGCGACCTGTTCCAAAGAGCTGATTCCAAGCAACTTCGGCTAATGATATTGGTTTCCAATCTGGCACAAGTTGTTGATCGGCGTGCGTTCACCGACTAAAACCAACATCGAGCAATTCATTTTGGGGGGCTAAACACGTACGGCGAAACTAATCGGTTTTCGCCAGAATAGTGCTTAACGATGCGAATAGGCCAAAATGTCGAACTCTTACGAGTTCAACATTTGTCCGAAAGGTATCGTTAAACACTATACTTTTCCCTCTTTTGGACTGTGTAGGGCAAAAGTCCACCTGCTAAGAGGATCTCTCTTTGTCTTTCGCTCAGCTGTGTTTTGAGCATAATCTCGCTTTTTGTGGTCTTGTCCTGCGCCTTGATCGGGTCGTACCCTTTGGTGATAGAGTCGCGAAGGTTTACGATCCTGATCTCGTCGTCTTCGTTTAGGGAATCGTAGTCGGATTCGTCGAGGAAGGTGAAAGGAACTATTCCGAAGTTCACCAAGTTGGCGGCGTGAATCCGTTCGATCGACTTTGCGATGATCGCTTTTACCCCCAAGTACATCGGGCAAAGGGCAGCGTGTTCTCTGGAAGATCCCTGGCCGTAGCTCACTCCTGCGACAACGACGTTGTGGATGCCCTTGTCCCTGTAAGCCTCTGCTCTCTGGCTGAATTTGGAATCCAAGGGCTCGAAGACGAATTGGGAGTACTTGGGAACGTTAGAGCGGTACTTCAGACGGGATCCTGCTGGCATGATATGGTCTGTGGTGGCGTAGTCTTCCACCTTGATGGTGACTCGGCCTTTCAGGTCCTGGGGCATCGGGTCGTTGGATGGTGGCGCGCCGATGTTGGGGCCGCGGTATATGGTCACCTTCGCGCGCTCTTTTTCGGGACGGGGTGCGATAATCATGCTATCGTCGATGGCGAAGCGTTCGGGCATGTTAACTCGGGGAAACTCCATCTCTAGGTCTCTTGGGTCGGCGAACTCGCCGCGGATTGCGGCTGCAGCAGCGACGATTGGGCTTGTCAAGTAGACGTTGGCGTTGGCCGTGCCGGATCTGCCCTTGAAGTTGCGGTTACTGGTGCGTACTGATACTGATTCGGTCTTTGGCGACATGCTGTTTCCGATGCAGAATCCGCATGCGGAATCAAGTATCCTGGCCCCAAAGGAGATCATCTTGTTGAGTGCACCGTTCTCGATTATCATCTGGAGTACCTGTCTTGATCCAGGAGCGATCCCCAGCGCAACGCCTGAAGGGATACGCTGCCCATTCAGCATCTTGGCTACGGTCATGAGGTCGACATAAGAAGAGTTGGTGCAAGATCCGATCATTACCTGATCGACTGCCATTCCAGCAAGCTCGCTGATCGGAACGATATTACCTGGGCTGTGAGGTGCCGCTGCCAAAGGTTCCAGATCTGAAAGGTTTATGTCGATGATCCGGTCGTAGTCGGCATCGTCGTCGGCTTTCAGGGGCATCCACTGGTCTGCTCGATCTTGGGCTGCAAGGAACCTTTGAGTCTGCTTGTCGCTGGGAAAAAGAGATGTCGTCACGCCGGTTTCTGCGCCCATGTTGGTTATGGTAGCCCTTTCAGGGACGGTAAGTCCTGATACACCTTCACCACCGTATTCGCAGACGTATCCCACATTTCCCTTTGTAGTTAGAGTATCCAAAACCTTGAGGATCACATCTTTGGCCGTGACCCAGGGCGAAAGTTCGCCTTCCAGGTTTACTTTGATTATGCGTGGACAGGTCAGATAATAGGCTCCGCCACCCATAGCCACTGCGACGTCGAGGCCGCCCGCGCCGATTGATATCATTCCCAGGCCGCCACAGGTTGGCGTGTGGCTATCGGATCCAAGAAGGGTCTTGCCAGGTTGCCCGAATCGTTCCAGGTGTACCTGGTGACAGATGCCGTTTCCGGGCCTGGAGAAGTGGATCCCACATCTTTCTGCGATGCTCTGCAAATACTGGTGGTCGTCTGCGTTCTCGAATCCCACTTGGATGGTGTTGTGATCCACATAAGAGACCGAAAGCTCTGTTGCTATCTGGGAGAGACCCATGGATTCGAACTGGAGGTAAGCCATGGTGCCTGTTGCGTCTTGGGTCAGAGTTTGGTCGATCCGTATTCCTATCTCGTTTCCTGGTTCGTAGGACCCTTCGACGATGTGTTCACGCAAAATCTTTTCAGTCAGGGTAAAACTCATCAAAAACCTCCAATAAATCCTCTGATTTTTCCTTTTATCGCGTTAAGCACGGCTGAATGTGGTTATTGCTATTAATACTCAACGAAAGTCTCGTTGGGCAGTTGATTGCTTTTTTGTCCCACAATCCACAACGTTTAAATAGCTGATCCGTACTCAGGGAGTCTGCCTGCTTGGCAGAGCGACGATAACAACTGTTGTCAAGCGGCGTTATGCGTTCTGGACCTCGTGTAGGAAATGCATCCTATAATGGGGCCAGAGGGTTTAAATACGATCCCCTCGTTTGGGATCGAGCCGTCAGGTGCGGTTTTCCGACTGGACCCTTTTGGGTCGATTCGGGAA
>CAYWZG010000111.1:0-7688 GCA_964462795.1 uncultured Methanotrichaceae archaeon | reverse complement strand
TAGGACTTACGCAGTTGAACAAAAAAACAGTAGCATGAAGCACCAAACTGTCTAAGGCATAATATTCTTGACTGGCTCTCATGTGCTTGGTTTTAACTATCAAGTGCGTAACTCCTAAATACATAAGTTAACGAGACCGGCCTAAAGGATGGAGACTTCCCGCTCCATTGGTGATCGGTTAAGATGAAAAACGGGTGTACTGAGGGATTGGGGTAGCAACTCTAGCATAGTTTGATTGATCGAAGGGGGCGGAGTATGCTCTTTTTCAGAGTGAATGCTATTTCTATGGCGCATAAATCGTGTGAAAAATGGGGCGATTATGTGGCTCAAATTCCTTAACCGATCACCAATGCTTCCCGCTCTGTCTTATCCACTCTTGCAAGTTAAAAATAAATGATTTATACGATCAGCTTCCTTAGTCTGCAACAATAAGGGGGTAATAACACGAATCCAATCAAGTTGGTGGGAACTCTGTTAGTTTTTGGATTGCTGATAGCTTGCGCTTTCTGCCAAGGAGAGAGCATATCACAGTCTGTCAGCAGAAGTGAAGATGACCTATTTGTGGAGAAAAACAGTTTCGACTGGGACGATGCTTTTGACTGGGACGATGCTTTTGACTGGAGCGATGAGTTCGACAGGGGCGACAGACCCGAACAAGAAAAGGCGAACCACCAAACATCAGTAGAAGAGACAGAAGAGGGAAACGAATCTTGGATTGAAGACGAGAATTTCTATAGTGATACTAGAGGATCTGACGGAGAGGAACCAGACTGGGAACACATAAGCCATCCAGGAATTCCTGGGCCAGAAGAAAACGGCCTCTGGATAGTTTATCCATACAGCAACAGCCAGCTAGCAACGCAAATTGTGATGCCAAAAGGACGCTATGCCAAAGAACTGCTGACCCCAGGAAGAAACGGAAACCTCACCGTCTACGAAAAATATCCCAACGATGACGTTAAATCATACGTTCCTGGCTGGTATGTGATGGAAGATCACGCCTACAAGATCTGGTTCTTCGCCGATACGGTGGGCGTTCATACTGTCTGGTACAAGGTTCGCGATGAAAAACACAATGTGACCACTTACAGCAACCAGATACAATACGACGTCACGGCAGGGCAGCTTGTGATTGTAGTTCCTGACATCAAGGTATACAAGAACGAAACCGCAGTCTTGACGGCAAGGGCCAGCGGTGGATGTGACCCATCTTTGTACACCTACTGGTGGTATGAAGGAAAATCGTCAGCTGGAACTCTGATCGCCAACGAGGTAAACAGCACTTATCGCGTCCCAGGAATCGATACCTCTGGTAACTACACCTGTAGGGTAACTTGTCCCAACAATGACGAGGCCGAAGACTGGGGACTCATCTGCGTCCTTCCCGAACAAGTCAGAACACCACCCCATACCTAAACTGTGAAATGTAGTCAGGCTACAGCTCAGAAGTTGTGGCCTTCCTCTTTTTATATCGGAAATCTGCAAAAAAGTGAAAACCGGAGCTCATCGAAACTCCAGTTTGCAATCTTGGATCGCTTCTACCATGTAAGCTTCACCTGGGACCATCAACTTATTTCGGGAGACGTAAACCCACTTTTCATCCTCATATCTCCACAAAAAGGCAGAGACGATACCTTCCTTCACGGCGTTAGAATAGGCATATCTCTTATGATCGGCGTTCACGGTGACATTCTCGATAGGAACCGTCTCGTTCATCGGAACGCCCACCAGGTTCCATCCCTCTTGTAACTCCACCTTGTAGGGAAGGTCGACGGGTTTTCCAGATACTTCGAAGGAGAAGTTATCGGTGCTATCGATTATGTAACCGCCCCCAGGTTCGAGATCCGAAAACAGTTTCCATCCAGAATCTTCAGAGGTATAGTTCCATTCTTCTCCAGCGAGAGTGAAAACGCTCCTGTAAGGCTTGCGTTTCAGATGCTCATCCAAAGATGGATCTTTGGGATCCAGGTACAAAGAGAATGGGTTCCATCCCAAGGTGACGTTGACAACCTGGACCTCGGTCGGAACGATCCTGTACTCTACAGTAAAAGACCTCGTCTCGTTCAAAGTCGGCCTGATCACCGGCCAGATAACTCGCTTCTTTGACCCTTCCAAGATCTCCTCGTGCCAGACAACTCTGCCCTTTTCTTTAACCACCACATCGTCTGCATCTTCACAGACCACAACCTCGCCTACAAGAGCCGGTGGCGCGTTGAACATGAGATCTCCATCAACTGTCTCGGTTGCGACCCAATAGATCCAGTCGGCACCCCACTCTTGAGTTGGTGTGATCAAGACCGCAACCTCCGTCGCGTTTGGATCGGAGACGTTCTCGGCCTCGACCCTGTAAGGAAGCTTTGGCGTTCTTGGAATGGTGGGCCTGAAAGCGGGATCGCCAAAGATCATGTACTCGTTTGCAGTCTCGTTGAACATATCCTCTGCGGTAATACCGCCCCAATCAACCGGGAAGGACTCATCGAGATCCTCAAACTCCAAACCTTCCACAAACTTCGTCCTTGTGATGTAAAGGTTGCTCGCTTCAATCATAGCTTCGCCCAAAGTCTTGTTCTCAAAGACCATTGCTTGGTACATGTTGTTGGAATGATCGTCCGAGAAAAATATCCAAGAGAAAACGTTGGATCCGACGTAGTTTACCGCGCCAGCCTTCAAGAACGCCAACGATATCGAGTCTTCCAACTCCATGGGGAGGTAAACGTCAATCTCATCGGAAAGGGGTATTGAAGACCCTTTCAGCCTCGACGTCAGACAGGCATTGGTTGTGGTGGTCTGAGGCGCCAAAGTCAGTTGCTTTATATGAGTCTCGTCAATCACCGAATCTATCAGCGCCCACAACGAGAGTTTCCAACCCGATTCGGCACCGTGATAAGCGAAGTGAACTATGTTCTGACCGTTATCCATCTTGGAAGAAACCCTCTGGTAAGTGGCCTCGCCTTCGCGCAACTTGTCAGTGTCCAGTCCCGCTGCGATCAGGTAGTCGCCGATCCTCAGCGGTATTGGCGACCGGGGCCAGATCGGATAATCTGCAGGAGCCGATATCACAAGGGCTTTATCTCTCCAGTCTCCTTCAATCCGGTCATATGCGAGGGTTCGCGCCACTGTCTGAGACGCATCGTAAACGCTAAGACCAATTATCCTGCCCGAAGCCACATCCTGGTAACCGTCGTCGTCGAGCGGGATCTGGTATTCACGATAGACGTCGTACTCGTAAGGGAAAATGTCCTGATTAGGCAATTCGGTCGATGGGAAGGGGAGTGCACCAGGCCCGCCCACAACGATGAGGTACCGAGGCGATATATCCAGCTCTTTTACCATCTCCTCGAGATCCTCCTCGACCTCGTCAGGATCCAAGTTTTGTGGATCTGTTGCCACGTCAAAGAGAATCCCGCCTCTCGCACCTGCCATCTGGGGCGACAGGAGCGACAGTCTGGGGATTTTGGTATGGCTAAACGCGGTCACGTTTATCGGCTCAGTGGAGGTATTGATCTCTATCGTGAAGTTTTCGGTCGCATAGTCGATCACGGTTTGGGACGCCCAGATCTCTATTTGGAATGTCCAAGTTCCAGACTTGACAAGCAGAATCGATGCGTTACATGCAGCTTCTGGCTCACAATTTCGGACGTATTTTCGGCCGATCCGACCATCAGGACTGTAATACTTGACATAAGTCTCATAAGGCTCTTCTGCAACTTCCCAAGATATCTCGACATTTCCGGGGATCGCTTTCTTGGGATAAGTTATGTTGACTACCGGACCGTCGTCAAAAATCTCGATCAGATCGTCTTCGTCAGAATCGTCCTCCAAATCGGCATAGACCACCGATATTCCAGCATCGAGAGGCTGAGTCCATCCTGCATCCAGCGGGTGAAGTATCTCGATTTCCAGGTTCAAGACTGCGTATTCATGTGGTCCCAGTCGATCTATGCTCCAGGCGAGATGACTACCGTTGAAGAAGGCTCCACCAGGAGTCGGACTCAATCCCGAGACTGAATCGGTCAGGTTCACAGACCCCGTATTTGTGCTCCACCAGATTACAAACCTGCCAGGCATGATCGTGTCGATCAGCTCGATCTCTTCTACGTCCTCTTCACCTAAGTTTTTCAAAGTGATCTCCAACCGGGCGATCTCGCCTGCACTTTCAGCAGGGATCTGGGACGGATTGACCTTCACATCGAGCCCTAAATCGCCTATATCGGCTTTCTCTACCTTTAGCTTTGGCTTTGGTGGCAGAAGCGAAAGGTCATGAGAGTTGGTCAGGACGACCGAGGAGATCTCATCACCTCTCGACTTCATCTCATTTGCTAAAAATTCTGGATCTGCTTCGATCAAAGTCAGATTGAGATCTTGAAGATCTTCTTTTGCCCCTTTTGATATTGAATTTACGACCACTACTTGGGTTGCATCCAATCTTTGGAGCGCGGCAACTGTTGAGTTGTGAAGATCTTCACCAACGAAAAGAACAGGCCAGTTGAGATAAGAGCCAATGAGGGCAGCCTTTAGTCCCGCACTGTAATTATCACCTACGAGAACCACCCCAGAAGATCGATCCCATCTTTGAGAGACCATCTCTGCCATCTCGAAATAATCGTCTGTTTCGATCCTATAATCCAAATCCCAAAAGACGTCGCCGATTCCAAGAGTGGTTCCTTCTAACCTATCTAAGAGCCACTTGGTTGCAGGCGATGGAGGTTCAAGTTCAGACCAAAGTGGCGTGTAGACCACATCGTACTCGAAAGCAAGTCCTGCTGCACCTTTTTCGACGAGATCTTCTATGTAATCCGTGGTCCCTTCGACATTCTGGGTGGATATTGTGTACTCTACATAGTCGTCGCTGAGCCTCACGTAGACTGGAGTTTTTGCGGTTTCAGACGCCACCTTCAGATCGGGAGCGGGTACAGGATTGATTATCATAAAATTGGCCAGATCCGCAAGTTCTGCGTAGTTGTAACCTTCGGTCCGATCAAAGGGCTCTTGAACCACAACGCCTAGGTTGACGGGACCCAGATCGGTGGTTATGTTCCTGACCTCGTTTGCCATCTCGAGGACCTGCTCCTCTTTCCATCGATTCCACCTCTGGAGGTTGTAGGAACTTGCGCCCACCCTGGAAAGATCGATTCCTGTATCGCTGTAAAACTCTTCTTTGCAGACGTCACAGAAACAGTACTCGTCTCCTGCAAATCCGAAGTTGTAGAGGACTATTCCATCCACTTCGTACTCTTCGATCAGATCTTCCACCCGATCGTAAAGGTCCTCTCTTACATCTGGATTGACTGGGCAGAGACGATCACTCACGATGATTCCTTCAAGACCTAGTGCCAGCTGGGCCGAATCCGAGTCCAGCTCTTGCAAGGTACCTTTGTCAACGGAAGAGAGATCCGCCTTTGAGGTCTCAAGTCCCATCTCACCCAAAAAGAGATCTCTGGCAAGGAAAAGGGCCTCTGTCTCGTCAGATGCTTGGGCAACATCTTCTTTCCCGATCGTGATCACATCTTTGGAAGCCTCCAAAGTCACGGTGACGTAAGCCTTGATGCCTTCTTTTCCTGCAAGCTTAACCAGGCTTTTTACCATCTCGCCTTCACCGTGAATCACCAGAGCTGACACATTCGCAGATCTCATGGTGTGGAGAACAGACTCAGGGCCGTAACGTTCCAGTTCCGCTTGATCGACCCATCCCATCCTTTGGCCTGCATTGACCTCTCGAGGTAGCACAATAAGCGGTCTAGTCTTTTGCCCTTCATCATCGGTCCATATCGCAAGAGGAGTTGCAGCTACAGAACTGTGCCAATCGTCTGCTCCAACCAGTATGATATCTTCCATATCGCCCGACTTTGTGCCTCTTTCCAGCTGGGCATCGGCCTGGACCACCAGGATGGACAGGGCCAAGATAAGCATGGTCATCAGAATTATAAGTCGTCTCAATGTGCCACCTCTCTGACTACGAGATCCTCATCCTTGACTACGAGTCCTTCATCTTCCAAGAACCGGATCAAATCGTCGCTAACTTCGCCCCATATCAAGGCTTTGGACAATCCTCTGCTCATGAGATCCTCGAGCACCGAAATGCTCTCTTCAGAGAGGTTCGAGCCACAGATGATCAGAGGAACTTTGCGCCACCCGGCCTCCTGGTAAGCTCCAAAAAGCTCAACGTCGCTAGGTCCTACCACCATGATTTCGGTTGGACCTTCTGGCCACATGAATGACGCGAAGTGCCAGCTCGTCTCGCATACGTTGCATCCATAGATCCGTTCCACAGTCATCGTCTCGGCCAACGTGTCCTCAACAGAGGAAGAGACAATTGAATTGTTCCCGATTATTATTGCTTTGGAGATGGGCATCGTCATCAAGGCTTCCAGTTCTCCTTTTCCGGGTTCGCCGTTATGAAGGGCGAATATGGGAACTGATTTGTTGGATCCTTCTGCATAAGAGAGCACCATCGCCCGGTGGGCAAGGTCGTCTCCCGTCACTATTGCAAACTCGGCAGACTCCACGGCTATGGATCTTGCAGTCTCACCCGGCAGAGGAATTCCGCTGGAGTCTCTCAGTAAGAATGTCAGGTTGAAAGGCCCAGGTTGCGTTGCGATCAATGAGAACTCGCCGATGCCCTCTTTTTCCTTCCCAACCTCGACCCACATCGTCTGCGGCATGATCATGATTCCAGTCGAGGCGACCGGCTTTACCAGGATTCTTTCATCGACGTTGAGATTGATCTCGATGGACCCTTTGTAGGTCCTGTTGACCACCACGATCTCAGGTATGTCCAGCAGGACGTTGTACTTTCGGATCTCCAGTTTGAGGTTTATTTCTGCCTTGACTGTGGAATTCCTAGCAGGATCGCCCAGAGATGTTGCCGTAATTTCCATCTCATGACCTTTACCGGGTTTGTCGCCTTCTATCTCAAGATCCAGCTCGTGAGGTATGCCGGTTGGCGATAAGGGCAGCCGGTAAGGCAGGTCCACCACTTCTTCTTCTTCTTCGTACAAAGTTGCGCTCCAGCCATCAGGAAGTGGCGAGATATCGATGAGGATCACATCTCTGAAAAGTCCAGTGTTCCTCGCCAACAGTTCGAACTTGGCAGGGTCATCTGGATCCACTGTCATGGACGCCGATTTTGCATCTTCGATGTTGAGGCTGACTCCATAATTTTCCTGCTTGATGACCGTGATTTCAAACGCCACAAGAATGGGGAGCGAAGGTGGTGATCCATCGAATAAGTAGACAAACCCCTTATATATTCCAGGTTTGGTCTCGGCAGGAACCTTAAAGGTGATAATAACATCTTCTTCACCTTCAGGATCGATCTCGTTTATCTCCGAGTCATCCAGCGTTACGAAATCTTGAACCTTACCCATCACTGGACTTGCCCCCACTTTGGATAAGGGCGCGTCGCCCAGGTTTTCCAGGGTCAAAGGTCTCTTCGTCATCTCGCCTGGGTGGAGTTCTATCTCGAACAGTTCCCTGTCCACCCCCAGCTCTGCTGAGGCGGCGCTGGCGAGAAGGAGCAAAACAACAAACACATTTATCGATTTCATCTTAAATGCGCAAGGAGACCCCGCCCTTTAGGGCAGGGAGGAATTGCGCCCTCCATCTTATGATGGTCAATATGGTTAAATCCAATACTTTTGCAGTCTGTGTAATCCGTTTCCCAGATACGATGTTATGCAAACTGACAT
>CAYWZG010000110.1:0-7975 GCA_964462795.1 uncultured Methanotrichaceae archaeon | reverse complement strand
AAGACAAAAATAGGCGGCGGTCCCGTGCCGCTCGGCGCACTCGACCCCACCTCACTCGATCCACCCGATCCAATCGGGATCAACGGCCGGATCAGTGTATGCTCTTTGCGAACTTGAGGCTGCTTTGTATCTGCTCGTCTACATCCTCCTCGGTCGGCTCCATGTGGCCGGGATACAACACTTCTACGTCGAGAGCGGCCAGCTTTTCAATCGAATTGACAAGGTCCCAAACCGCCTCGTCCGCGCGGCGAGTTCTCCCGATGTTCCCGAGAGGAAGAATCGTGTCGCCCGAGAAGAGAACCTTAGACTTTCGCTCGTAGAGGGCTATCGAGCCTGCAGAATGGCCTGGCGTGTGTATAACTTCCAGGCTCCACTCACCCAAGTTCATGACATCGCCCTCGTCGAGAATTCCATCCACATCGAACGCGGCAGGATCTTCATTGTAAAGATAGGCACCTGTAGATATGTCGTCTCCGATATCGCCAAGCTCTGCCTCATGCATCATAACCTTGGCGCCGGTCGCCTCTTTAAGCGCCGGAACACCCGCGGTATGATCATGATGGCCGTGAGTGAGAAGGATGAACTCGATCCTTTCAGGATCTATGTATTTCTTTATGTTCTCGATCGCGACTTCTGGATCCATTCCAGCATCGATCAACACCGAAACCTCGTCCAAGATCAAGTAGACGTTTCCTTCGTGCTCTCGGCGACCTCCGTTAACCTTATGCACTTCGACCATGAAAAACACCTTAAAGGTAATGTTCGCTTCAAAGTATTTCAATATTTAGTTAGTTGGTATCATGAATTTGATGGAAGAAGCAAGGGCTGGCAGGATCGCCGACGAGATCGAGCTGGTGGCCCGAAAAGAAGGCGTCGACCCGGAGGGGTTGAGGCGCCTTGTGGCCAAAGGCCGGGTGGTGATACTGAGAAACCTCCATCGCCCAAACCGCGAAGATGTTGAACCCATAGGGGTAGGTGAATCCCTCACCACCAAGGTGAACCTCAACCTGGGGTCATCAAAAGACCTGGCAGACCCAAAAGACGAAGTCGAAAAGGCGGTGGTGGCAATGGAAGCCGGGGCCGACACCGTGATGGATCTATCCACCGGCGGGAACCTAGACGAAATCCGGCGAGCGATACTCAAAGCCGTGACGATACCGGTGGGAACGGTCCCCATCTACCAGGCCGAAATAGAGGGTGCGCTCACGTCGCAAGGGATGTTCAACGCCCTGGAAAAACAAGCCAACGACGGAGTCGACTTCGTCACAGTTCACGTGGGTGTCAACCTGAACTCATTTGAGCGGCTCAAGCAGAGCGAACGGATCATGGGCATCGTAAGCCGTGGCGGCTCACTTACGCTCAAATACATGAGCGAGACTGGAAAAGACAATCCTTACTATGCTGAGTACGATCATCTTCTCGACATCGCCAAAGAGCATGATCTGACATTGAGCCTGGGCGACGGAATGAGGCCCGGCTGCATCGAGGATGCCAGCGACCGGGCCAAGTATATGGAGTTCATAATGCTGGGCGAGCTGGTCGACCGGGCAAGAAAGGCAGGTGTCCAGGCGATGGTCGAAGGTCCCGGCCACGTTGCCGCCGACGAGATCGAAACCAGCGTCAAGGCGATGAAATACGTCACGAACGGCGCGCCGTTGTATCTCTTGGGGCCCATCGTGACCGATATCGCGCCCGGTTATGACCACATAACCGCCGCCATCGGCGGAACGATTGCCGGAATGTACGGGGCAGACTTCCTCTGCGCTACAACCCCAAGCGAGCACCTGGATCTCCCCACCAAAGAAGACATCTTCGAGGGGACGATGGTGACGAGAATCGCGGCGCACTCTGCAGATCTTGCCAAGCCTGACATAAAAGAGAGAGCTCGCGCCTGGGACCACAAAATGGCCGTTGCAAGAAACGAGCTTGACTGGCCCGCCCAGTTCGAGAACGCGATCAACCCGCAACTTGCGCGCGAGATCCGACACAGGCGGGGAGTAGATGTTGACACCTGCACCATGTGCAACGAGCTTTGCGCAATCCGGCTTGCAAAAGAGGCGATGGAGCGGGAGAAAAAGAGAAAAAACAAGCAGAACGGCTATAGTCAAGAACCGATCAAGTGAGACTTATCGGTTCTCGCCAGAATAGTGCTTAACGATATGAATAGGCCAAAATGTCGAACTCTTACGAGTTCGACATTTGTCCGAAAGGTATCGTTAAACACTATAAAAGAAGATCGAGCCGTCAGGGCAATCGAGTCGATCTTGGTGTAAAATCTCGGGATCTAGACGCACTCGGCTAGCTCCTTTTCCACCACTTCGCCCTCAGGCTCAACTTCGGCGAAAACCTGTCCCTCGAAGTAGAGGACTTCGGTATCTTCGTCTATCCAGGAGTCTGGAGGAAGGCCCGCTTTGAGGCAGGTCTGACATAAGAACTCAGCCGAGTCGAAGTTCCACTCGGTTGCCACCTGTGGCAAGAGCAGCCCCGACCACATGCTTTTGCGCACTATCAAGCCGTGCTTTCCAATCTCGACAGTGTCTGGCAGATCCTTCTTTTCGACCTCGTAGGGTTGAGGCGGCGAAAGGACTGTGACCTCGATGACGATTTTGTCCAGCTCTTCTGGCCTCACCTGCGGAAACCTGGGATCTCTCACCCCGGCGCTGATTGCCGAGTCCACGATTGCCAGTCCAAGCTCCATCACCGGCTCGGGGTAGCCAATGCATCCTCGAAGATCTCCTTCTTCGTGCAATGTCACGAATACTCCGCCCTTATTCTGGAAGGCGGGCGAAAGATCTTCTGGCTTGATCCTCTCTTTTCTCTCCAGGTAAGCGGCAAGAGACTCTCTTGCCAGCTTGACAGCAGTTCGTCCCTCTTCGATGCTCAGCATGATACATGATGAAACGACTTGGTACTAAAAAGTTATCAAGTGACAATAAGGAGTTTGATTTTCTCGTACAATCTAAATAAAATCCGTAAATGGGGGTCTGGCCCCCCAAAACCTTGTGACCTTTAAGAGCCCTTTTCAAGAACCCTTCAGATTTCCAAGTGCCAAGATCAGGACTGATAACCTTTCCACTTCGCCTCTAGCTCTGGGTCTCTCAGAGTTTCCATCACGTAGTCAGCAAACTGAGCGCCCGTTGCGCCATCGTCCCTTCCGGTCAAGACGACCTTCTTTTCCAAAAGGCCGCATATATCCAAGGCCATTTCGAGCCGTTCTGCTTCTTTCTCAAAGCCAATGTGGCGAAGAAGCATCACAGAGGCCCGCATCATGCTGGACGGATCGGCAAACTTTGCCCGTCCCTCTTCGACCATTCTTGGGGCCGATCCATGGATCGCCTCGAACATGGAATATCTTTTCCCGATGTTGGCGCTACCTGCAGTTCCAACGCCGCCCTGAAACTCTGCGGCTTCGTCGGTGATTATGTCGCCATAGAGGTTTGGCAAGACGACGACCCCAAACTGGGTCCGCCTCTTGGCATCCACAAGTTTAGCAGACATTATATCGATGAACCACTCGTCTAGATCGATCCCGGGATATTCTTCTGCCACTTTCCTTGCTATTTCCAGGAATTTGCCATCAGTGGTCTTGATAACGTTGGCTTTGGTTACGGCAGTCACCTTGTCAAAGCCGTTGTTCTTGGCGTAATCGAAGGCCAACTTCACGATCCTCTCAGTACCTTGAGTGGTGATCACCTTGAAGTCGATGGCAAGATCATCGGTCACGTTCATCCCCCTGCTTCCGAGAATGTAGGCACCTTCTGTGTTCTCTCTAAAAAACATCCAGTTGATCCCCTGTTCAGGAACCTTGACTGGCCTTACGTTGGCAAATAGGTCCAGATCGCGCCTCATTGCAACGTTTGCGCTCTCCAGATTGGGCCAAGGATCACCTTTCTTTGGGGTGGTGAGGGGGCCTTTGAGGACGACGTGACACTTCTTGATCTCTTCGAGTACATCGTCGGGCAACGTCTTCATCAAATTGGCTCGGTTTTCGATGGTGAGACCTTCGATGTTCCTGATCTCCACTTTTCCTTTCATCACTTTGTCTTTCAGGAGGTACTCAAGAACACGACCAGCCTCTGCACTGATGTAAGGGCCGATGCCGTCCCCACCCACAACGCCAATAATGAGGGGGTCGATCTTGGCGTAATCGATCCAGTCTTCGGCAGACTTTATCCGCTCGACCCTCTCTAACTGCTCTATCAGAATCGTCTCCAAATGGGCTTTCGCCGTCTCTATTGCCTCTTTATATTCGTCCATATCTTTTATCCTCTCAGTTTGAATCTTGACCCCGAGCAATCGCCCCTCTTTCTATAACTAATCATCTGCCAGATCAACCTTCTCACAAAGACTCAGAGTTTTGACTTTCAAGCCCTAATTTGTCGCATCTATTCTCGCTTCAAAGCGTGTTTTGTCTGTTTGCCTATGCTATTTCTCAGACTCCATTGAGTACTCTGAAACCGCCTTTGGCACAAGTCCCAACTCTGATCCAGCCAAGCCTCATCCACCAAAATTATAAACCACAACATCAGATGAGAAAAACATGCCAACACAAGAGATCATGTTCTACGCTTTAGTATTCCTGATCACGTTCGTGGTAGTAAGAATAGTGATGAAGATCCGACGCGGATATTGAGGTGGTGAGCGCAAAACATGATGCCCTCAGTAATCGCTACAGTAGGCGGGGGCGGGACCCGTCTTTATCCCCTTACCTTAAGCCAGCCAAAACCCTTGGTGGATCTCTGTGACACAGCAATAATCGCCATTCTTTTCAGGCTTTTGGCGATCCAAGGTTGCAAAAAGTTCATCCTCGGAAGCAAAGGTGCCGAAAACACCCTCGCGCTTAACAATTACTTCAAGGCAGGCGAGGGCTTCTTCAGGCGGCTGGGAGTCGAGTGTTCAGAAGAGTTCGCATACCAACCCCAGTACGACGACAAAGGAAGCGCTGACTCGTTGAGGTTTTGCACCAACTACTTTGAAATGAACGAAGATGTACTCGCCGTTTCCGGCGACAACGTGATCGATATCGACCTTGAGAGCTTCGTTGCCTTCCACAAGGAGAAAAAGCCGGTCCTCACTGTGGCCTTAAAGGAGATGCCTGAAGGCGAAAATATATCTCAGTACGGCGTTGCCGAGATCGACGACGATGGACGGATTAACCGCTTCGTCGAAAAACCCAAGCCGGGCGAGGAACCCAGCCGGATGATCAACACGGCCTTTTACCTGTTCTCCCCAGAGATTAGAAGAATATTATCAGAGATGGGCGACAGGGCCCGAGACATAGGCGGCGACCTTATTCCGTACCTCACCGAGAACGGTTACCCTGTTTACGGTTACCCGATCAAAGGCTACTGGATCGACATAGGAACTCCAGAAAGGCTTCACCAGGTGGCAATGGACGTTCTTGCTGGAAAGATCGAGCAATATACATTCCGGAACGAGTACCGACCACACCAATGGATCAATCCTACCACACTCAATCGGATCGAAAAGTGCCTAAAATCCGGCGAGATCGAACTTAAGAGCAACGTCTTCATCGGCCGAAACTGCAACATCGAGCCTGGCGCTGTCATCGAAAACTCCCACATAGGTCACACCAGTCTGGTAGAACGGGGTGTTGAGATCAAAAATAGCATGGTCATGAGTTTCTCTCACATCAAGAGGGACGCCCGACTGAACAAGACCATAGTTGGCAGGCATTCCACCATCGGAACGGATTGCGTTCTTGACGCTGACCAGCCTTACAGCAACGGCAGAATTCCCATGGTAGGTGAAGACGTAATCTTGCCAAGAGAATCAGTGGTTGGGGCTGGGACCAGGGTAGCTCCACTTAAGTACAGCTACAAGATCCTGGCCACAGGGAGGTTCCTCCAGATGGGAACCGATGATAGAAATATATATTTCTGTGAGAAATAACTCACCAGTAGCGTTCCCAGCCGCCGTTCTCGGCGACCTTCAACCTAAACTTTCTGCCGTTCTCGATCAGGAAGTGGTGAAAATCCTCAGCGCTTTTGAAGAAGGATTTGTCCCTCAGGTTCTCGTAGATCTGCTCAGAAGTAAATCCGCTCAGCTGGTTGTTGAGATAGACGACCCTCTCGATGGTGTACCAGATATCGTCGAACTTTCTCATGCCTCTTGTCCATTCCACCATTAATGACCACCTTCGGGGGCCACTTCAGCCCTAACTGAATAAGAACGTTTCGTTCAGGTCGCAAGATGGGCTTTAATTAGGCCAGCAAGGATATAGTCGAGAACCAATTAGATGAAACTAATTGGTTCTCGCCAGAATAGTGCTTAACGATACGAATAGGACAAAATGTCGAACTCATGGGAGTTCGACATTTGTCTGAAAGGTACCGTTAAACACTATAATTGATTGACATAAAGAGGGGGATGAAAAAGTGATGGAAAAAACCAAAGCTTCAGAATCAAATCAGATAATGTCGTCTAGTATCCAGGATCTGGAAACGATGATTCGCACCTGCAAACGATGCCCCCTGTCCAAGAGCAGAACATATGCAGTCCCAGGCGAAGGACCCGAAAATGCCAAGATATTGCTCTTGGGTGAAGCTCCGGGAAAGGATGAAGACCTATCTGGAAAGCCCTTCGTGGGCAGATCCGGAAAGATCCTGGACCAGTGTTTCGCAGAGGCAGGGATCGATCGATCTTGTGTCTTCATCACCAACGTGGTCAAATGCCGGCCGCCCCAGAACAGAAACCCGAATGCAAAGGAGACGGAAGCTTGTAAACCTTACCTTCGAGCGCAGCTTGAGATGATTGACCCAAAGGTAGTATGTCTTCTTGGAAACGTCGCCACCAAGGCAGTTCTTGGAAAGGTGGGCGTCACATCTCTCCACGGCCAAGTATTCGAAGGACGGTTCCTGGTGACCTTCCACCCTTCAGCCATCCTCAGGAACCGGAACCTGAAACCCGCTTTCGTCTCTGATCTCTTGACCGCAAAGGAACTGTCCGATCGAATGTGAAAAATTTCATCTATAGTTGATAATTTGGATTCTTTTAGACTGCAAACAGGCTTCTGGTTCGGTCCAGAGCTTGAGGCAAGGCCAGAATGAAGACCAAGTCGCCTTCCTTCACTTCAGACTCGGGCGCGGGCACTATAACTTGGTTACCTCGAAGGATCATGCCCAAAACGGCCCCATTTGGCATCTTCTCTGCAGCCTTCTTGCCCAAGATCTTGGCGTCTTTCTTCGCTTTCAGCTCCAAAATCTCGGCCCATCTCTTTCCGGTGGTTATGATGTCGCCGCCACCCATCAAGAGCTTGAGCACCGCTTCAACTGTGACTCTGCCAGGACTTATGGCAATGTCTGGCCCCACCATCTCGAAAAGCTCTATGTAATCGCTCCGGTCAACCCTGGCCACGATTTTCTTTGCGCCCAGTTGTTTTGCAAGAAGAGAACAGAGCAGGTTTTTCTCATCGATCCCCGTGACCGAAAATACCACGTCCATAGACCCCACGCTCTCGGACTTGAGAAGGGATATGTCAGTCCCATCGCCGTTCAGGATGAGAGTTTCAGGGAGATCTTCTGCCAGTTGCTGACATCTTTTGTTATCAATTTCTACCATTTTAAGGGCAAAGTCCATCCTCTCAAGCCACTTGGCAAGGTAGAACCCGACCACGCCACCTCCCACTATCATGACCTTGTGAGTGGCAGTTTCTTGATGGATCACCCTCCTAAGCTTGGGGACCGATTTGGATTCGCAGATCAAGATGAGACGGTCCTTGGGCACGATGGTCTCGACCACTCTTGGCATCAGGATCTCGCCACTTCTGTTGACAGCGGCAAGGGCGCAACCTTCGGGTATCGCAAAGTTTCCGATTGGGCCCGCGAGAGGCATATCTTTTCGGACTTCAAGCTCGATGAGTTCGACCCTGCCACCACCCATCTGCCGGCTCTCTATCATAGATGGGAAGTAAAGGCTGGTGACTATTTTTTCGGCCATCACGAGCTCGGGGCAG
>CAYWZG010000109.1:0-8003 GCA_964462795.1 uncultured Methanotrichaceae archaeon | reverse complement strand
GGCCCCTCTGAGATCGGCTTCTTCGAGATGTGCCACAACAAAACAGGCCAAATTGGCCTTCATGCCTTGCAGATTTGCAGACCTGAGATTTGCGCGGTAGAAATCGCCGGTATCAAGACACGTTCCAGCCAAATGCAAGAATGATAGGCAGCGTGCAGCAAGTGTTAATTTCGGCCACGTGCGCTGTCCCTGAATCCGCTTGAACCATGATCCAAAAGCGGTCGGATCTGGCTGTTCTATCGGGATGACTTGCTCTGTAATGCGCGCACACGCATTCAAAACGACCAACAGTGCTTCTTCGGCATTCCGGGATTGAAAGAGCGATTTCTTGAACGATCCGATTTGAAGCTGTTCCATCGGCATCCCGTGCTGCAACATATAGTTGAAAAGTTTAGCGAGCCGCTCCTGCCACTGAGCCAATTCCTCCGCAGACCGCAGCTTTATTTCATTGAGGAGGAATACATGAAGATATGGTGTTACCGCACTCGGTCCGCAGATTTGCGCCCAGTGCTTGAGAGCGTCCCGTTCGTCCCAACCTCTATCAGGATCATCGGCTCGGTCATTCAACTCACGATTGATTCTTTCGACTGCGCGTACGACTCGCCTTGCCGTGAGGTATTCCCCAAAGCTCTTGTGGGTGAAGACAAATGTCCTATCTCCGCTGGTACGCTGTCCATATTGACGGAAGAAAAAAGCAGCGAGCAACCGCGTCACACCTTCTTTGGCACCCTCTTCAAAAGTGTCCAACATAGAACCCACTCCGCTGGCGCGACAATGCTTTTCGATTTCCTGCACCGTCGTCGTGCGCCCATCTCCATGCCAGGATGCCAAGCCAACCTCTTCGAGAACGCGGGAAAATTCGGCAAGCGTCATGTGGCGAATGGACGGGTATACCCGGTGTTTTTCGTATCCACGTTCATGAACCGCGGCGACGAGGTCTGCATAAATCGAGTTGAGGTTTACGTCCTTTGTAAAGTCCAGTTTTTCGCGGGTGAAGCTGAGCGCAACCAGATAGTTGAGCAGCGGCTGGGCGGTAATCTCTTCGAGATCTTCTCGGTCCAGATCCGTTGGCAGCCCTTCGTATCCTTTGTCAGTCAGAGCACTGTAGTTCTTCCACCAAAGCTGACGAAGATCCTTCTCTAACAACTTTTCAGGATCATAGTATTCCTCCCCATCCCGCACAAAATGCTGTTCATGTTCGGGCGGTCGAGGTACAAAGTAGGGAAGCAAAGTGAGGATTTGGCGCGGGCGGCGAAATTCGGATTCGTTCTCCTGCACGACGAGTTCCCGGCCGCTGATCAGAACACGAAGCTTAACACTTCGATTATTCCGCCTCTCGACTGTCCTGTCCACCTCTCTAACAAAAGCTCTCGCCGTCTCTGCCGCCGCTTTCCCCTGGCTGGCCAATTCGTCAAGGCCATCGAAGATGATCAGCAGGTTTGGTTCAGATGAATCGGGATCTAAAGGATTTTGAAGCAGCACTCCTTCGTCCCTGACGAAACGTCCAATCTCCTCAACCAAATCGTTGGAGGCGTCGATCAAATGTAGTGGAACATACAACACTTTCAGTTTCGGGTTATCAGAGAGTTTGGCCGCGAATACGCGCGCGAATGAAGATTTTCCGCTGCCAGGACCTCCGCTGATCACTCGGATGGCATCCTGCGAGCTAGGATTATCTAGCCATTGCTCCAATTCTTTCTGCAAAGAAACCACGACCCTCCAGCGCTTCCGACCATCGCGGGCCATTTCTCTGGTCCGCTCTTCGGTGGCCTTATCCTCTAAGTAAAACGCGTTCAACGGAACATAAATTTGTTTCAGGCTGAACGGCTCGTCGAAAATCCCCTCCTGGACCCGACGCTGTAAGAGTGCGGAATAAGCAGTCCACGCCCACTCCCGGTCTCCAGCCTTGGTGAAGGGCGTATCCAGCGCTTCGACGATCGGGCGGTAGGATTTCGCGTTCTTTCGCCATTCCTGATTAAGTGCATAAACAAAGTAGCTGGGCAGACGGTCAACAATCGCCTTCGCAGCTGGCGGGTTTACTCCAAGGTCTTCGAGCCACTTCTGAAGGTGGGGTTGAATCTCCTCGATCAGGGGCAACTCAGCAGGTCGGTCGAAAAACGTGTGATCGATGTGAACTTCACCGGCTGAGATGGAGAAATCAAGTTGGTCCACCAGCGCGTCGGAATCCTTCTCGGCGTCAATTAGTTGTTGGCTGGCACTCTCGCCCACCAACTCAAAAAGAGCCTTGATGATAGAACGGTAGATGAGAAGGAATGCAAGTTCTTCCGGCTCTGTCGTCAATCCGATGGCTGACAGAGTCTCCACCGCGTCGTTGCCGACTTCTTCCCATTTGCCGCAAGCGGTGTGACCGATGCCCTTGGTGAGTGCTTTGAACAGTTGCTTGAAATCAACCTTGAATTGCTTCTCGAAAACGCTCTTGGGCTTCGTCGCCGTTAGTTTTGGATTTAAATTTGCCATATTAACCTCTGCAAAAATATTTCAAACGCCCTTTGTGAAGCGCCTCTGGGCGTTCGTCGGGTCATGCTTTGATCTTCAGGGGGATCGAGTCTCCGAGCTGAATCACACACGCGTCCAGCCAGACGCGCAAGCCCTCTCGCTTCAGGCGCTCGGCGAGATCATGGACTATCTCCTTGTCCTCGGAGCTGTAGCTCAGAAAAACGTCGTACTCGAACGCCCTATTCATCACTCAATCGCCCTCGCCTCTTCCTTTACGTTTACAATTCGGACCACTGCGCGCCTTCTTTATTTCTCTTCGGCCAAATTGTTTACGGTGATGGAGATACGACATTCTATCGTTCAATTTAAATAACTGAACACTGTTACTTGTTGACATCTCGACAATAATATGACATACTCAATTCCTTAACCTTCAAATTCCAATAACTTCTGTTTAATTACTGATATTTTATTTTAATCTTGAAGGCAAATGCCAGATCATGGAAATCTCAATCGAGGTCGTAAAAAGCGAGAAATTCAGACAGATATATGCGGTGGGGGCGATGGGAGGGCATAGCCCTTACGACTTCAGGATCTCCTTTTATAACAATAGCCCAAAATCAGGCGGTGGCAAATAGATAAGCGCCATGGAAAGACGCATAGAAACCGAGGTAATCCTCTCACCTTTGGCCGCAAAAGAGTTGGCAGAATGGCTGAACAACCATGTGAAAGAATATGAGAACATGTCCGGCAAGATCAAAAAACCAGGAAAGCGCTCTGAGCCAGATGACCCCACGCCCATCCAGGGTTATATGTAAACTACCCCCCCTTTTTCTGCGACCTAAGGGCCGCGCTCGATTGCAGCATTCACTTTGGGGGTGGGCATCAATCCTCGATCTTGCCAAAGGCAGAACGCTGCAAGGAAGCTCGAGTACGATCCGCTATTGCAAGCCCACATCATCGCCAGAAATTTCATCCCCGAATAAGTTTCACGTCCTGCCATACGGCCCAATCGGATGTAGATACTTCACCAGCATCCACGACCAACACAACCGAATCTACCTTCTTTCCAGAATAGTTTCCGAGCGGATAATCAAATGGCTTAACCCCATCTTCATATGAGTGGGGTATATCAGCTATTTGGATATCATCGTCGTGTCCCATAAACATTAAAATTCCTTGGCGACCATGATTCTGCTTATGGCCCACCAAACGTGGTCGTGAATTATTGAAAATCATTAACATGCGACCGAATGGGCAACATCAAAAAAATGGGCTTTCCGTGTTCGTTTTTTCAGATTTCATTCAATAGCCAACACCCACAACCTTCAGGCAAACTTAGGACGGATAAATCTACCCAAATTGGAACGGGGTTCACCGAATTGGCCAAGCCCTCATCTCATCGTCGACTAAGATCCGGAAAACTTGTGCAACAAACTTATACCTAACTATGGGATTAAAGGGGAATTACATGGACACAGTGCAGCTCTGTCGTATCTTCTCCCTCTTTGCAGCGATCTCGATGGTTACAGGAACATCGGCCTTGGGTGAAGTCTACTTTGCTGGCGACCATTACAAGGTCCAAGGTGCGCCCAAGATAAAGGCTGCAATCGTCAACCCAGTCGTCGTTCCTGGAGAGAACGCCACTCTCAAGTTAATCTTGGCAAACTGCGGCAGCGTCGAAAGCCTAGTCCCCAGAGGCAACTCTACTGGGTTCGAAGCTGAGGCCGCATGTGAGATGACAGCTGAGCTTGCCTGTGCCAACGCCATTAACCTAGAAGTGAAGCTTCGATCCGCAGGACCTATAAAAGAAATTTCTGGGCCAGTACAGATCGATATTTTGGAGGTAGATGAAGCAAAACTACTCGAATTTCAGGTATTCATAAATGAAGATGCCAGCGGGACTTACAGCCTACCTTTGAACCTGGATTACGAACGCCAAATAGACGTAAGCGTGACCGAAGATCAAGTCTCACCTCTGTACGTTCCCGTTGAAGAGAAGCTGAACGTAGAAGTTGAAGTGGTGGGAAATAACGCTGTTCTCAAGATCGCAGGAACTGAATCAGACCTTTTTCCAGGGAAGGAAGGGGGCTTCGTATTGGCGGTGAAGAATGAGGGCCAAACTGCGGCGAAGAACTGTTCGGCCAGGTTGACCGCAAAGCAACCTTTCCGGCTCGAAAAGGAGCGTGCATTTCTGGGAGACCTGGGTCCTGGTGAGGTGGAGGTGGCGATTTTCAAACTCGGAGTAGATCGAGATGCTAAAGCCCAAGAGCATCAATTGACCTTGGAGATCACATACGATGGAGGAGTTGTGACTCAATCCCTTTCAGCTGAAGTGGGCAGGTCAAAAGCGCATCTTTCGATTGCATTCTTGGCTTTAACCCTCGCAACATCCGGCCTTGTTTTAATACGAAAAGGCCGAAAAGATCGGACAAAACGTCCTGGGTCGCTCCGAAAGAGGCGAATTTCTGACATTGCCAAGCAGATCTTTGGAAGAGGCTGATCTCTGTACAAAATTGATCTTTAATAGTGTGCCATCTTCAACGGGATCGATCCAGATGTTAATTGACCGCCAGTAATTTGTCTAAGATCACCGTCTCGATGAAACATGCCGGCGGTATTTGCCAGGGACGTATGCAAGAGCTTTCGGACACTTTTTAAAAGCAAAGAGGTTCTTCATGAAGTATCGCTATCGATTGAAAGGGGAGAAGTCTTTGGCATTCTAGGACCTAACGGCGCTGGAAAGACAACAATTATGTCGATATTCTCCACCTTGATCCGTCCCGATTGCGGAACTTTGGAGATACTGGGTCGGGATGCCCTGAAGGAGGCACATGCCATCAGGGAACGGATAAACATAAGCAGCGGAAATCCCAATTTTCCCTGGAGCCTGACCGTCCAGGAGAACTTGAAACATTCCGCCATGCTTTATGGTCTATACGGCGAGAACCTGAAAAGATCCGTGGAAGGGTCCATCGAAGCTTTTGAACTTGAACTTCACAGAGACTCCCGATTCGAGACGCTCTCCACAGGGCTCAAACAGAGAGTCTCCCTGGCCAAATCGATCCTGAACCGGCCACAAATTCTCTTCTTAGATGAGCCCACTTCAGGTCTCGATCCGGAAATGGCCATGAAGACCAGATCCTTGGTAAAGAAGATCTACGAAGAGCAGGATATTACCGTGGTCTTGACGACTCATTACATGCCCGAAGCAGAGGAACTGTGCGATCGGATCGCTTTTCTTCGAGAGGGGAAGATGGTTGCCCTGGGCACTCCCGGTGAGCTGAAGAGCCAGCTTAAGCTTGGCGAGAAGATGAGGATCGATTACCGTGGTGAGGTCGAAATAGAACGGTTGCGACGGATACCTGGCGTGATGGAAGTAAAGATTTCTCCGGGAGGGTTGGAGGTGATCTTCGACAATTCTGGCAATGTCGTGAACAAGATCATCAAGGCCTTCGAGAAGGCAGAGATCGTGGACATAAGTATCGATCAGCCAGACCTGGAGGATGTGTTCCTCGAGTTGGTCCGATGAGATGAAATGAGCCAATCAAGAAGCTGCAACGACAAGAAGCTGCATCGACAGAAATCTAAGACGAAGGAAGGTGTGATCTTTGAACTGGAGAGGTGAATTCAACAAGTTTTTCTCAGCAACTTACAAGAACTGGATAATATCCAAGCGGAACGTCTTCACCGTCTTCGAGCTGGTCTTTTGGCCTTTCATCGGCCTTCTTTCTATAGGGCTTCTAACTCGTTTCTTGGAGGTTGGAGAAGACATGGTCGCCTTCGTTTTGGTGGGTGCAATCGCTCTTAGCATTCTTCAGATAACCCAGATAGATGTAGCTTACATCCTCCTATTCGACCTCTGGAGCAAGAGCATAAAGCATACTTTCGTGGCACCGATTCGAAGCTACCATCTGGTCGTGGGCTCACTGCTCTTTGGGATGATCAGAGGGACTGCGGTCTTCTTCATATTGGTCATACCGAGCGCACATATCTTCGGGTTTGATTTTCTGGCGGGAGGTCTGATCACAGTCGTGGTATTTCTGGTCGGAATATTCATGACCGCAGCTTCCATAGGGATGGTGGTTTGCATATCGATTCTCCTATTTGGGCAGAGGGCAGACGTTGCGGCCTGGACTCTGAGTGGGATCATGATGCTGGTCAGCGGGATATACTACCCCGTCGAGATACTTCCGTGGCCGCTTCAGATTCTGGCAAGATCCATGCCTCTTACGTACTTTCTCGAGTACTACCGATCTGCCTTTGGATATGGGTCTCATGACGTTCTCACAGGGATAGGACTTGCGGCATTTTACTTTGTCTTGGGCTTATTGATCCTGAACATGGCCATCCGTAGGGCCAGGACGACTGGAATGATGCTGAGATTGTCTGAATAATGCAAAGACGAGGAATGTTTTGTCATGCCCGCTCTATTGCGTCACAACCCAACTTTAGACATGCAGCGATCAGCTTCTCATGTGCGCCACAACTCGAACTTTATGTTGCAACCAAGCTTTCTGTGTACTGCCTTGGAACAACGTTTTAAAGTTGGCAGGTTCTCTCTACCGAGGCGTTCGATTTGACTATAGAAGGCAAACTTGGCAGGATCAAGTTGGGTGACTTCTATCCTGTGAGGACCATGGCCGTGATAAACCTGAGCCAGGAGTCTTTTTACAGGGGATCTTTCGTATGCGGAGACGAGGTTCTCGAGAGAGCCCGCGCTCTCGTCAAAGAAGGCGCAGAAATTCTCGATCTGGGCGCGGTCTCGACAGCTCCAGGATCGCCACCCATATCAGAAGAGGAAGAGCGAAATAGGCTCATTCCGGCCCTGAAGGCCGTACTCGATAACCTGAACGTTGAGGTTTCGATAGATACCCAGAGAGCACGCATTGCAGAAGATGCCCTCTCTTGTGGCGCGACCTGCATAAACGACGTATCTGGACTTTCCGATCCCAAAATGAGAGATGTGGTCAAAGATCACGACAGCTCTTTGATAATAATGGCTTCGCGCGACCTGCCTGGTGACATCTTGAGCCTTGAAGAAACGGTGGCGATTCTGGGATCGAGGCTGAAGATGGCAGAGGACTTTGGCATATCTTCAGAAAAAATAACCGTAGATCCCGGGGTTGGGCATTGGATCCCGCCCAAGGGACCCAATCACGATCTCGCCCTCTTGGATGGAATGAAGCGTCTGAGGGTGCTAAATAGGCCCGTGATGGCAGCGGTATCAAGAAAGTCTTTCATAGGGTCGGTTCTGGACAAATCAGATCCTGCAAAGCGGCTGGAAGGGTCTTTGGCTGCAACCGCTATCGCCGTTTACAACGGTGCCCATCTGGTGAGGACTCACGATGTGGCCGCCAGCAAAGATGTTATCAGAATGGCCGAGGCCATCAGAGGAGGACCTGCCCTGGCTTGTGAAGGTGAATTCGAGGTGGAAGTGCTCGAGGTGACAGGTCACGTCCGAGATCTGGATTGGGAACTCGACCGGATCGGAGTTGGTGAGGGCGGATCTGTGGCTTTGAGGCAGAAAGGGGCCTTCAGGATGC
>CAYWZG010000108.1:0-8014 GCA_964462795.1 uncultured Methanotrichaceae archaeon | reverse complement strand
CTCGTTTAAATGACTTTCCATATGATCAAATATTTTTTTGATTTCATGTTCATCCATGGCATAATAATAGGTCGTGATAATAGATAATGTTTGCGTAAGTTAATTGTTAACGCCTCCTTAAAGATAATGTAGGTCGTGCTCCTGAAGATATTCTATGTTACTTTTAAAAATAGTGAATGAAAATTCACTCAAAACATTATGAGCGATCTTCTCAAGCCACTTCGACGTTGTTATCTTCTCTTCTGGTTTGCCCTGCATCTTCTAGCAACTTGATCTCGCCAAAGGTTGACTCGTACTTCTGAACGTTGGCGCCAAGGGCCCTTAGCAACCTCTTTGCATGCTGCGGCGTTATGGCGACGATGGCCCGACCTTGAGCCATGTTCGTATCAGGGACCTTGTGGAGAAAGGTCAAGGTGAACTCGTCATCGGAATGACTTATGCGTATCAGGTTGGAGTAAACCGGTTCTAGTTTGTCAGGAATCTTGACGTTGAGCTGTTGTACCTTCTTTTCAGCCAATATATCTCACCACGCTCTTTTTACAGCTCATCCCATCTTATCCTTTTGCCCTATGGGAAAATCCTTTAATCGACTATGTCTACCCATACCCCATGATCGAACTCAGGAGCGACCCTTATGTCCTGAAATCGAGGGCCATCCAGGATACCGAACAGGATTTCAGGCTGAACTTGAATCTGTCCTGGTGTCGCGGCGTCCTCTTCAACCTGGTGGCGCTCAAAAATTCCACCGCCATTGTAGAGTACGATGCCATTTTGTGGACCGACGACGCCCTCATGTTCATAGAATACAAGGACTCGGTCGCCGCTTACAAGAACCTATCAACTCGCAGAATCCAGCAGATGGGAAGCCTAGCCAAGAACATTGCCTCAGGCCTTGGTTACAAGAATTACACCTTCGTCGTGGTGGCAAAAGACTTGAAAGTTCCTACTACCAGGGGCGGCGCTGTTGTCATACCCTTGTTCCAGCTTGGAAGCTACACGCCAACTTTTGATCCGACCTTCTCAGAGCTTGAGTTCTTAGACAAGCTCATCGAGAAATACTCCAAAGGCGAGAGCAAGGATGTTACAAGCGACCTTGAAAAGCTAAAAACCATCATAGAGACGGGGTTGTATTGAGGGGCGCGGCCTTTGCTCTGGGCGCTGTAACCGTATTGAACGCCGTTGCCACCTGGAAAGGCTCTGCCATCGGGATCGACCTGAAGACCGAGGCCGAGGTGGTGCTGGACGACTCTTCCAAAATCAAAGGAGACGTTCCAGGCATAGACGATCGCTTGATCGTAAGATCTGCAGAGATGGTGCTAGAACGGTTCGGCATCGAGGCTGGCGGCATCGTTCGCACCAAAAGCCAGATACCCGTGGCAAGCGGTCTTAAAAGCAGCAGCGCTGCAGCCAACTCCGTGGTTTTGGCCACGTTGGACGCCCTCGGCGTTGAGCTAAACCTCCTCGAGGCCACTAGGATAGGGGTTAAGGCAGCTTTAGAAGTTGGCGTAACCATCACCGGTGCCTTTGATGATGCCGCAGCCTCGATGCTTGGCGGCGTGGTGGTTACTGACAATCGCGAGATGGCACTCATCAAAAGAGAGGAGATGACATCTCAAGTTCTCCTGCTGGTACCAGACGAGACGATATATTCCCAAGATACCGACGTCCATCGCTCGAAGCTTATTGCGCCGCTGGCGGATTTGGCCTATGATCTGGCTCTCAAAGAAGATTATGCGAGAGCCATGACCCTAAACGGCCTCATCTACTGCAGCGCCTTGAGACTCTCTTCTGATCCCATCTTTGCCGCACTTGACAGCGGCGCAAGTTGCGCGAGCCTTTCTGGAACGGGTCCTGCCTACGCCGCCCTAGTCGATAGCGACCAGATCGACGAGGTCGAATCTGTCTGGAAGGACTTGGGCGGAAGGGTGATAAGGACGAAAGTAAACAACACTGGTGCATCCTTCGGCTGAGAGGTACCTAACATGAGCCTGGAAGACCTTCGCGAAGAAGTCCAAAGAATCGACGAGGAGATCATAAGGTTGATAGATGAACGGGTCACGTTGGCCGGAGACATCTTTGGGGCTAAAAAAGCCCTTGGCCTTAAGATCGAAGACCCTGAACAAGAGACGCTGGTGATGAAAAGGACCTTAGACCTGGCAACAGAGCTTGGGTTAGACACCGGCTCGGTGAAAGAGATAGTCAGAACGTTGATAAAGATGTGCCTGGAGAAACAACACGAACTCTATGGCGATGACAACTTCCCCTAATTATGACTGATATAGCCGTTATATCGGGATCCAAGTCGGATCAGCCCGTGGTAGACAAGGTCCTCCAAGTATTTGACGAGGAGGGTGCAGATTACGAACATAAAGTGTTATCTGCCCACAGAAATCCCGACGAACTGCAGCGATACATTCAAGAGACAAATGCTCGAATCTTTGTGGCAGTGGCGGGCCTTTCGGCAGCGTTGCCCGGTGTTATAGCTTCAAAGACCGAAAAACCCGTAATCGGAGTGCCGGTAAGCGCAAAACTAGGCGGCCTGGATGCCCTTCTTTCCATAGTCCAGATGCCGCCAGGAGTGCCGGTCGCCTGTGTGGGCATCGACTCTGGCGAAAATGCCGCACGCTTAGCTTTGAGGATACTGTTATCGAAAAGATAACTTTTTATACAGAAGCGTGCGTATAAATATTCAAAGGAGGGAGGGGATGTACGAGAAGATATTAATCGCCACAGATGGATCTGATGCCTCACTAAAAGCGAGCGAGCACGGCGTGAAACTGGCCCAGTCGCAAGGAGCAGACGTTCTGGCACTCTACGTGATTAACGAAGCTGCAATATCTAGCGTCATAAGTTCTGCAGTTCTTCACGGATCATCCAAGGACTACCTGAGAGTTAACATGAAAGAGTCAGCCAAGAAGGCCGTAAACGAGGTCGCAAAGATTGGCGAGGCTGCGGGAGTTAAGGTAGACCCTCTGGTTCGGGAAGGCGACGCTGCAGGTAAGATCGTAGAGACTGCCGGTATCAATGGTGCCGACGTGATCGTTATTGGCAGTCACGGTGAGGGTGGAATCACTTCGAAACTTATAGGAAGCATTGCGCAGAAAGTACTGATCTGGTCAGAGCTTCCTGTGATTGTAGTGAGATGAGGAACTTTCGCAAACCCCGTTCCCGAACTTGCCAAATCAGCTCCTAGATGCTGATATCGAGAAGATATCTATTTATATCAAGGCGTAAAGTCATAAGCTTAAAAGGTGTAGAGGGTTTGTTGTAGGGTGACAAATAAAAGGTGAGATTGAGATGTACGACCGGATTTTAGTTGCTACAGATGGTTCCGCAAAGTCCAAGGTTGCGGTAGAGCACGGTATCAACCTGGCGAAGTCGGTCGGAGCAAGCGTCCTCGGCATTTATGTGGTAAACGACATTGTCGTTGCCAGCGCCGTCAGACAGCTCGGCGCCGATAAGAAGGAGATCGAGGGTAAGCTCCAGGTCGCCGGTGAGAAGGCTCTCGGAGAGATCAAGAAAATGGCGGACGCTGCTGGAGTTTCAGTTGACACCACAATTCGATATGGTGCCCCTGCCAACACAGTAATAGATGTGGCAAGGACTGAAGGCGTTGACTTGATCGTCATGGGCAGCCATGGTGAAAGCGGCGTTACCAAACTGCTCATCGGAAGCGTCGTTCAGAAAGTTCTTTACTGGGCAGCCTGCCCCGTTCTGGTAGTGAGATGATAGCATATGATTGAACTAGCACCTGCTGGACTGGTTTATCCTGCTTTTGCAGTGGCTTTTGTGGTCGTCACGCTCCTTGCTTATACGGTCATAAGCTTGATTGGCGGAAGCTAAAGCCGAGGTCAAACTCAAAAGAGATGACGTCCCTCCTTTTATGGAGGGACGTCAGTTCCTTCTTTTTGGATCTGTTAGTTACACAGGTCGGTAAGTCGTATTTTTTGTAACTACTCAGGTACCATGATCAGCACCAGTAGCCGCAATTTACAAGATGCTTGTTTGGCCGCCAACTAAACTGATTTTTTTAATTCGTGGTCATTTGATATCGTTTTTTGTTCTGATACGAGTCTGTGGCCAGATTACCCTGAACATCTAAAACCAATATCCTCCGGCCGATTTTGGGTACCTGAGTAGTTACTATTTTTTCTGATTATAGTGTTTAGCGGTGCCTTTCGGACAAATCTTCAAGCACTTAAGCTATTCATATCATTAAGCACTATAATCGAAATTGGTAGTGACTTCCGATTTATGGTGTTCCTCGCCTGCAAAGACGGGCCCGCTCGCATCGCCCTAGCTCATAAGAGGGCTACCACATCTAGAATCCTGCCCTCAATCTCCTGCTCGATCTGACTGCTCATCTGCCACACGGGATCGCCTTTGGAAATTCTCTTTGGTCCTGGATCTAGGCTTCCAAACTCGCCCTTGAGATCGTCGCCAAAGAGCACTTTAGCGCCCACTTTAAGAGACGGAGGCGCCAAACGAAGATACGAGCGTCACGATACCATGCGTGCCAGTTCCTCTTCGAGATACGGATCCATCTCCTTGCAGCGGCCGTGGGTGGCGCACTCTACGATGTACATATCTTTTGGCTCAAGCGCCTTTTCGTAGGTACGGTTCGCGTAATCGAAGGGGATGACGGAATCGTTCAGCGAATGGATCATCACGAACCTTCTGGGCGGAATTCTGCCAAGATACGTATCAGGATCGATCGATCTGAAGAACTTGACCGTATCAGGATCATTCATCCTCAATGAATCGATCTCTTCTTCCACGCCGTAACCGCAGGTGCTGATCGCAACCACACCCCGGGCTTTTGGATCCAAGGCAGAGGCGATGATGGCAAAGCGCCCACCGTTGCTCTCCCCAACGTACACGATACGGCCCGGATCGATCTCAGGCTGCATCCTCAAGACCTCAGCTGCCGCCAGTGCGTCGTGCACCATCTTGTGTTCGGTCGGCTCTTTGCCGTCCAGAAACTTCTCCAAATCCCTTTGCATATCGACGCAGCCCAGGTTGCGTTGATCAAGGGCGATGCTTGCGTAGCCCAGGCCGGAGAGAAACTCTGCTAGCCTCTGTTCTTGCTCTTTGGTGACTGTCGCGCCGGAAAGTAGCACCACGCCTGAAACGCCTTCTGGCCGCTGAGCCAGAGGCATTCTGAGGAGGCACGCCACCGATGCGCCTCGGCTCAAGAAGCTGATTTCGTATAGATTCGCGTCTTTTTTGGCCTTGGATGAGATCAAACTGTATTCCGGCGCAGGTGGCAGGTACTCTAGCGATCCGTCCTCTGCAACGCGCCACTCTTCCCTTATCTCCGAAGAGGGAAGAATACCTGCTAGGAGGGCGATGATGACGAGAACGATGATCGATCGCGCGATCGAGCGTCTCTTCCCCATGTTTTCTATTCTCCTCTGCTCTTCTTTGTGTCAACAACTCCCGACTGAAGTCAAGAGCTTGTCCCTGGATGATTGATGTTCCGAGACAATAGGCTGGTTGACATCAGCCCTAGATGCGATGTTGATCGTTGCGATGTGGTCAGCAGGACCAGCGAATCCACATGACTCACATCGAAACACATCTTTGGATGGTCGATTTGCTTTTGAGATATGTCCACATGAAGGACATTTTCTGGAGGTGTTACGTGGATCGACGAAAATCACTGGTACACCCTCAATTTTGGCTTTGTACTCGACAAACGTTCTAAGCTGATAAAATCCCCATGTATGCAGGTTGCGATGCTGAGCCTTACGAACCGTTGCCCTGGAAACGAATCCCCTTGAGATCTTCAAGGGCGATCGCTCTTTTGGTATCTTTGGCTTTCGCCAGAATAATGCTTAACGATACCTTTCAGACAAATCTCAAGCTCTTACGAGTTAGAGATTTGTCTGAAAGGTATCGTTAAACGTAACTACTCAGGTACCCAAAATCGGTCGGATGATATTGGTTTTAGATGTTCAGGGTAATCTGGCCACAGACTCGTATCAGAACAAAAAACGATATCAAATGACCACGAATTAAAAAAATCAGTTTAGTTGGCGGCCGAACAAGCATCTTGTAAATTGCGGCTATTGGTGCTGATCATGGTACCTGAGTAGTTACCGTTAAACATTATAATATGGAACGTTCTGGACTAAATCTGCAAGGCCTAGATCTCTGGTCAGGGCGAAAGTCGCCAAAACAGAATGATTATTACTTCGGGTGCGCGGAGGGTCACGAATACCCCGTCCTTTAGAGCGGGGTGGGCCGCACGCAATTTGATTAATTTCAATTAATCCCACTATTTGCTTCTTTCCTTTTCTTTCCGGGCCCCCCCTCTGAGATCAAGTTTTGATAAGCTTCACAAGCCAGCGCTTTCACGTCCATTCCCATCTCTCTTGCGACAAGGAGGGCCACAACTTCTAGGTCGACCAATCCCTGTAGCGAGACCTGTCGCTCGTTTGCCATGGCGATAACCTCCTTGCGATTCATCCCCGTCTCAGTGGAGATGAGTCGAAGTGCCTTTTCTAAGACGTCTTCGTCTCTTGTCGGCTTGAAGCCAAGAGGGACGCTCACTTCCTCTTCGTCGAAGTTGGCGTGGACCATGTCACCTTCTACTCGGACCAATCCTTCCTCAGAGGCTTCTTGCAAGAGTTCCCGGACCTTGTCGGGGGATCCCCATTTGAGGTCAAGAGATATGGCGAATATGAAATCACTCACTTTCAGGCTCTTCTTGCCGCGTTTCTTGAAAGGGGTAGCCACCAGGTAGGCATGTTCACGGTCCAAGGAGTCCACCTACATCTAAGTGAATCGATATCGTGGTCATAATGCCTGTGCCATGGATACCCAGCTATTTATATACCTATCCAAGATCAAAATAGGATGGTCTCAGCGGCTAGCATGTTATTGGCGAGATCATAAGCATCTCTCCTCAGTTGCTAACATCACTGTGCTAAACAGCCTATAAAACAATATCTATGATTGAATAAAATCCAATTCAGATTACATTGATGTGATATGACCTGCTTAACCCCTCATTTTACCAACTTTAGAAGGATGTTTATGATCGCGCCAATAACGTGTTAGCTACTGAGAGCATCTCTCCAAAACTGGTGAACAACTGGTCAGTTATGTAGCTTGAAATCCTTAATCGGTGACTGATGGAAAAGCTAAATATCCTTTTATCCCAACCCCAAGTGCATGAAAAAAGAGACTCGTCTCATTCTGGCCCTGGACGTTCTCTCAGAAGAAGGAGCGCTCGATCTGGTCACCGCCCTAGAAGGACGCGTAGATTACGTGAAGATAGGCTACCCCCTAATCTTGGCCGCAGGACTGGGAATAGTTCGTAAAGTATCAAAGATCGCCCCAGTGATAGCCGACCTCAAGGTTGCAGACATCCCCAACACCAACACCCTGATCTCACAACAGGTCCTGGCAGCAGGGGCTGTCGGCCTGATTGCTCACGCCTTCGTCGGAAAAGACAGCCTCAAAGCCTGCGCTGAAGCAGCCAAAGAGAAGGGGGCCCTGGTATTTGCAGTGACCGAGATGAGCCATCCTGGCGCAGAAGAGTTCATGGCGCCTTTGGCCTTCAAACTTGCTCAGACCGCAGTGGATGCGGGTGCAGATGGCGTCGTTGCACCGGCAACTAGGCCCGAAAGGATCAGGCTTGTGCGCTCTGCCATCGGCGATAGGATTATCATATCGCCAGGCGTCGGGGCCCAAGGTGGGTCGGCAAGATCTGCCCTTGATGCTGGGGCAGACTGCCTCATAGTAGGAAGATCTATCACTAATTCTGAAGATCCAGTCAAGGCTACCGACAAAATCCTGGAACAGATCAGTTGACTCTCCAAGAATGTTTTCACATATATGCCTCAGTAAGGTTGAATATGATAATCGCAGATCTTAGCATGATGTCGATGGGCTAGGGCCCCAGAGCGAGCCTTTATGTGAGGGGCGTCCATCAGATTCTCAAAGAATCTAGCTTTATAGTCATGCACCCAACAATTGACTTTTTAAATTTTCACTAAGGATCGTC
>CAYWZG010000107.1:0-8111 GCA_964462795.1 uncultured Methanotrichaceae archaeon | reverse complement strand
TGAGACGATCCTTAGTGAAAATTTAAAAAGTCAATTGTTGGGTGCATGACTATAATACACTAGCACTTAAAAAGACTCCTAACATACTATGGACTGGATCTGAAGATTTTGATTTCAAGATATTTAACAGTCCTGAAGAATTAGAAAATGCAATAAAAATTAGGTCGGAAGAGGGATATTCAGCAAGATTGGTAGCAGGGTTTTGCTGGAAATGGTCAAAGAAACCCAAGTCGGATGGGACTCTAGAAAATGACGTAGTTATTGGTGATTTCAAAAGACCTTGGAATGCAAATCCTAGTGCAACACGACTGGCACGGAATATTCCTAAAGCTTCATATTGGGCAACTGATCCAAATGGTATAAATCAAATAGGTTGCGTTTATACGGCACAAGGATTTGAATTTGATTATATTGGCATAATTTTTGGTACAGATTTAGTATATAATTTAGATGAACAACAATGGGTGGGCAATAAGAAGAACTCAGAAGACACTATGGTTAAAAGATCAAAAGATAAATTCACAAAATTAGTACAAGATACATATAGAGTACTCCTCACGAGGGGAATGAAAGGCTGTTACGTATGTTTCATGGATAAAGACACAGAAAGATTTGTTAAAAGCAGGATTGAAATATCGATAACTTAAGGCGTGGTGGATCTTATGTAAGGGCAGGTGCGGCCTTACATAAGGTCTATGACACTTCCCTGAAAATTTGACCCCATTGAAGCACAACTTCAAAGCCTGAAAAGAATGGTGGCAGTCACAAACAGGGCCTACACCCTCCGCTTGTTCGTACGGCCCTTTTTTGCCTCAAAAATATACGTCTTATCGTCTTCGACCTCGTGCCAGAGGTTCCTGTAATAATCGTCCTTCCACTCTGCAAAACCGTCGTTGTACCCCTGGTCGTTTTTGTCGATATGTATGAAGTAACCCCGCTCGCAGTGGGGCGCACACAGCTTTAGCGTCTCCATGCAGTCTCTTATGCTTGAGGAGTCGTACGATTTCACCTCGCCCTTCTCTTTGGAGATGGCCTTTAGCTCGATTGTCACCAAACAATCTTCGCCCTTGAATATCGAGATGTCGGGTTTGTGGCCGCCTACAGACGCGTTCATCAACATCGTTACTATCTTATTTTTATCAGTATATTTGCGCAGGTGATGATAAAGAGAGGCCCTAAAATCATCTTCGCCCAATATATTTCCATTATGAAAATCTTCTACAGATCCCTTGAACGCATCTACGATGTTTCGTTCAAGTTTGTTTACCCGAACTGACGTCTTAATCCCCTCCTGTACATCGTGCCTGAACGATTCCAAACTATTAGAAACTATAGTCGAGAATCAATTAGATGACGCTAACTGGTTCTCGCCAGAACGATCCAGAAAACTGGCGCGTCAAGTTTTTCTATAGATCCTGAGCGCGTAGTGGTCGAGAGATCTAAGTGGCAAAGTTCGATAAAAGCCTTGGTAAATGTCCTGATAATAGCGTTGGCAAAGTTTTCAGCGAACGCTTCTGTGTGGTGCCCAAAAAAAGGTGCCTGCACCATGAAGAGCATGATCTAATCATAGTCGGTGCGGGGCCTGCAGGGCTCTTTTGCGCCATAAATTCTCGCTATAAAGATAAGAAGATCCTCGTCCTTGAGAAGAAAAAATCCCCCGGCCGAAAGCTCCTCGTCTCAGGCTCTGGCCAATGCAACATAACTCACGACGGAGATATCCGATCGTTTCTCGACCATTACGGCGATCATGGACGGTTCCTTCGCCCCGCTCTCTTCGGTTTCACAAACCAGGACCTCATATCCTTCTTTGAAGATAAGGGGCTTGGAATGGTTCCGGCAGAAGGGGGCAAGATATTTCCAGAAAGTTTAAGATCCAGAGACGTTCTGGACGTCCTGGTTCGGGAATGCAATGCCAGGGACGTTCACTTTAGATACGACCAGAACGTTAAGTCGATCATCAGATCTGAAGATGGGTTCCAGGTGGCAACAGAAGGCTCTGCCTATCGATCGCAGTTTTTGGTGATCGCTACGGGCGGGCGCTCTTATCCTGCCACTGGCTCTGACGGCGATGGTTACGGGTTTGCAAGAGACCTGGGCCACAACATAACCGATACCGGGCCCGCTCTGACGCCAGTTCGCATAAAGGATTATCCCTTCTTGGAGCTTGCTGGAATCTCATTTCCAGAGATGGAAATCTCGCTTTACCGGGGCAAGAAAATTAAAGAATTTCGGGGCGACGTTCTATTCACTCACCAGGGACTCTCGGGCCCGGGAATACTCGACTTATCCAGACACATAAGGGCCAACGACACCTTGAAGCTCTCTTTTGTACAAGGCAAGAGCCGAGCCGAGCTTGAAGAGTGGCTCTTAGACGAGGTCAAGTTGGACGGATCAAGAGGCATAAAGTCGATAATCGCGGATCTGTCACTCCCAAACAGGGTGACGGCGAAGATCATTGAGTTATCAGGGATTTTGCCCGGCCTGAAATGCGCCCATCTGACAAGAGAGATGCGAAGCAACCTTCTCGATAACCTGGCCGGCTTTCCAATGACCATCGAGGCACTCGGAGGTTTTAGCGTTGCCATGGCCACCAGAGGCGGAGTGGACCTAAAAGAAGTAAACCCAAAGACCATGGAGTCAAGGCTGGCCGAGGGGCTTTACCTGGCAGGCGAGGTACTGGACATAGACGGCGATACCGGCGGCTACAATCTGCAGGCGGCTTTTTCAACAGGGATGATGGCAGCAAAGAGCATACTTCAAAGGTGGGCCCAGTCAGTAAAACCGTAGCTCACACAAATACTCTCAAGGCGTCTTTTCCCAGACCTCCATGCCCATATCGTGATAGTACTCAATTCTCTGGGGAACGAATTTTAGAACGACATATTCGGGGTTATCCGGTGTCTGGAAGTATGGCTCTAGCTTTGGGTCCCAGAACTTCTTCTTTGTCTCCAGATCATCGTGGACCTCAGCTTCGCTTTGGATCACGACGTAGGGATCTGTATATTTTTCGCCAGACCATATAGAAAGAGCCACCACCGGGGTTGCCTTTATCTGCTGGACCTTCCGAGAACTTTTCATCGTTGCGCCGATCAGGTTCATGTCATCGATCCCCACAAGTGCCATAAACCTCACTGCAGGCTTGCCTTCTGAAATGGTTGCTACCGCCGCAACATGTTCGCCCTCGATAACCTTTAAGATTCCATCTTTCAGTGTCATGAGATATCTCTTCTTACCTCTTCAACGAGCAATTGTGCTATTTTCCCCAATATTTTCGTAGTATGTTAGTGAGGCATTTCAGATATAGATATCCCAACTTTTATCAGGATCAAGCTGAGCTTGAGCGGTCTTTCAGAGTTCTGCATTTATGGCGGAAAAAAGCTCTTTTCGTTGAATCAATCTGTTTATATGCCGTATTTTAACATGCCGTTCCAGTCATAATGATGATATTAGACTGTTTGAATTATGACGGTCACAAACTCACTTTCAGCAGAGCAGTTTCAATGAATAAATTTATACAACATCAGATCAATAAATGACGATCAGAAACATCTCAGAAGAATCGGGTGAGACGAATGAAGAAGATATTTTTGTGCCTTGTGATGGCAGCTCTGATCTGTACGTCGGGCTGCACCGATTATGTCGACGGCGATTCAACCAAAGCCCCTAACGCAACTCTGCTTCCAATCGAGAGCGCCACAGTTGAAATTACGAGCGGAAACATGACTTATCCCGCATACTTTGCTGCACCCAGCAAAGAAGTTGAATCCAATCAATGTCCATCCGTGGTGTTGATCCACTCTTTCAACGGTTTGGAACAGGGCTATCGAGACATGGTAGATATGTTTGCATCTGAAGGATATGTGGTGATCGCTCCAGAGTGGCAGACTTTCGAGCGAACGCCAAGAGACGAAGTTGTGAAAGAACTGATCCAAGACTCTATAGCCTATCTGAAGGCCAGAGACGATGCAGATCCTGATCGCCTGGGACTCTCACCGGGTTCTGCGCCGGTGGACGCTATACCATGCTTTTCTTGCCCCAGATCCAAGAAGTGAAGTCTGGTGTGGCTTGGTACGGTTTTCCTTACTCTAGCGGATTCAACAATCAATCGAAGCCTGCTGATTTCATAGAGGATCTTGAGGATCCGATGTTGATAATCCATGGGAGCAGAGATCAACCAAGTCCAATATCAGGTATATACGATTACGCGACCGATCTCGATGCTGCAGACAAGTACTTCGAACTCAAGGTCTATCAGGGCCAGCCCCACGGGTTCATGATCGAGAGTGGAGAGCTATCTCAAAGCTTTGCTTCAAAAGATGCTTACAGAGAGATGATCGAATTCTTCGACCGGACTCTAAGTTAATTCTCCGACTGAAATCTAAGTTGAACTTCCCAAAAGGACGAAAGGGAAGAAGGGTTAATTAACGATCTATCGCCGCGCTCAGGTGGGCTCCGAAAAGGACTATCAACCCGGTGAGGTAGACCCAGATCATCAATGCGACCACCGTTCCAAGGGATCCATAAATCAGCTGTTGGCGGGAAAATTCGCTCGCCAGATACCAGCCAAACCCCATCTTGCTCAGCTCCCAGCAGAGTGTAGACGCAAACGCGCCCCATGCGGCATTGCGCCACCTGACCTTCGCTTTTGGAGCCCACCGATAGAGGCTCAAGGCCATGAAGAAGGCGAGCAGAGGTGGAATCAACTTCGAAAACACTTTCCACACGAAAGTGTCGTAGAAGAAGACATCGCCCAGGAAGGGCAAAGGCAACTCGACCTGGGCAAGGAAGCCCAAGATCGCTGTGGCCAACAGTGACGCTATGAGCAAAACTGCGAGGATGAACACTGTAACCAATCCCACAAAAGACGACCTTTCAGGAAGTTGCGCCTTTCGGTGCCGTTCCAGGCTCTATTGACGTTTCGGGTCAAAACCACAAAGACGCTGGTGGCAGACCAGAGCAGACCTGCAGAGGCCAATATCCCCGCAGGTTTTCTGAGCTCTAAGAACCGTCGGACGTTCTCTGCTGCAACTTCCTGGGCCGAAGGGATGTCCTCTGCAATAACGGCCAAACGCCGGAGATTTTCTTTGATGAATTCATCACCAAAAGGCAAAACATCATTCAAGAAAATTAACAACTGTTCCTGCGCTTCTTCTGCCTCCAGAAAAGTGCTTCCCAAAGAGATGAGCACGATTACCAACGGGAAAAATGAGAATAGAGCGTAGTAAGCGATGCTGGCAGCAGCCTCTGGAGCGCGGGCATCGATCATTCCAGTCAGGGCAGATGCCAGGATTCCAAGGGTGCCATGGCTTAGCCTGTCAGCTTCCCGCCAAAAAACCCGTGCCTCAGCCGTCAAACGGTATCTCAAGCTCTTTGGTTTTAGTCTTGCCAATCCCACCCGCTCCATTCTCAACAAGGACGAGTCTCGATAAAAAGTTTCGTACAAGATTAGTGCTTAATGATACGAATAGGTCGAAATCTCAAACTCTTACGAGCTAGAGATTTGTCTAGAAGGTATCGTTAAGCACTATACTCCCGCAAGTTAAATATGGTGTACGTGCACAAAAGGCGTCCGGAAAACGTCTGGACAATTTGTGGGTGTGCGAAAGATGTGGAGAAGATGGGGGTCGAACGCTATAATCACGAAACTCAATTCAATTGTTTGGTGAGTTCTGTGGACTTCAATTCGTTGCCTGAAGGCGAAATCCTGGCCCAGCTAAAAACAAATTATTCTGGTCTGGATGGGCTCGAAGTCCAAAGGAGGCTGGAAACCTTCGGACCAAACGAGTTGGAACGAAGGAAAGGAAAGAACTATTTAAAAGAGTATTTCTGGCAGTACGCCCAGTTCTTTGCGGTCATCTTGGAGGTTGCAGCACTACTATCTTTCGTTGCAAATTCCTATTCGCCAGGGGAGGGATACAACATCCTTGCTTACGCCATCTTGTGTGCCGTGGTTATCAATGCAACTTTTGCTTTCTGGCAAGAGTACAAGGCAGACAAGACCGTTGAGGCCCTCTTGAAGCTCATCCCGTCCATGGTGAAAGTGAGGCGAGACGGCGAAGTTTGCGAGGTGGACTCAAAGCTGCTTGTCCCAGGAGACATCCTCGTCGTCGAAGAAGGCGACCGAATCGGAGCAGACGCCGTCGTCATCGAGGCAAACTCTCTTCAGACCAACATGGCAACCCTTACTGGCGAATCAAGACCCGCAAAAAGGGGAACAGATCCTAGAAGTGTTGAGACTTTGCTGGAAGCCGAAAACGTCCTTTTTGCAGGGACGACTGTCGTTTCTGGAAATGGCGTAGGCGTCGTTTTTTCTACAGGGAACGAGACCGAATTTGGAAAGATCGCAACTCTCGCAAAAGAAGTGGAAAAAAGGCTCACTCCGATGCAGCTTGAGATCATCAGGATCACGCGGATATTGACACTTGCAGCCCTCTTGGTTGGTGGCGTCTTCTTCCTGCTTGGTATCCTCTCTGGGCAAGGTTTCCTCATTGCTGCGATCTTCGCACTCTCTTTGATCGTGGCCAACGTTCCTGAAGGGATGTTGCCCACAATCACCCTCTCTCTATCCCTTGCAAGCCAGAACATGGCCCGACGAAACGCTCTCATCAAGAACCTCGATTCGGTCCAGACGCTTGGGAGCGCGACGGTGATCTGCACGGACAAGACCGGGACGATCACGCGAAATGAGATGACGTTAAAGGAGATATATCTTGCAAGTGGTGACACCGTCTCTGTTACCGGTGACGGATACTTTCAAGGTGGGGATTTCGCCTTTGCAGAAGAAAAACCAGAATCAAAGGAACAACTCCGTTTTTTCCTAACGGCCGGACTCTTGAATTGCAGGGCGAAAATCGGCAATGATGAAGTTTTTGGCGATCCGACAGAGCTTGCTATCGTTGCGGCTGCAAAGAAGGCGCGAATAGCGACGGACGAATACGAAAAATTGGACGAGATTCCCTTCTCTAGCGAGCGCAAGATGATGTCGACGGTCTATGAGAAGAACGGGAAAAAGTTCATCTTCTCGAAAGGCGCGCCAGAAGTTCTCCTCGAATTCTCGACCCGTTTTCTCGACGAGAGCGGCAATATCCAACCCCTCGACGATCACGAGATCGAACGGTTGGACGCAAAGGCCCAAGAGCTCGAGCGAAATGCCTACAGGCTCCTTGCGATCGCGTACAACGAGGGCGAAGATGAAAGAGATTTCGTCTTCCTTGGCTTTGTCGCCATCATGGATCTTCCGCGGGCGGAGGTATACGATGCGATGCAGAGGTGTCGTAAAGCCTCGATAAGAGTCATGATCCTCACAGGGGACAATCCTTTGACCGCACAGGCCATCGCTGAGAAGATCGGGCTTCAAGTGGATGCGGTCCTCACCGGAGAAGAGACTCGGTCCATGTCGGATGAAGAGCTTGGAACGTTGCTCTTAGAAAAGGATGTCCTCTTTGCCAGGATGCGATCTGAACAGAAATTGCGAATCGCAACGCTTCTTCAGGATAACGGAGAAGTGGTGGCGATGACGGGAGATGGCGTCAACGATGCGCCCGCCCTCGGGAAGGCCGACATAGGCATATCTATGGGGATAAAGGGGACTGAGGTTGCCAAGGAAGCTGCCGACATAATTCTGCTCGACGATAACTTCGCATCGATTGTGGCAGCGATAGAGGAAGGTCGCACAGATTACTTCAACATAAAAAAATTTGTCACATATATATTGTCATCCAACGTTCCCGATATTGTCCCTTACATCCTCCAGTTCTTCTTGCGAATTCCGCTTCCGCTTTCCGTCATCCAAATACTCTCGATCGATCTTGGATCCGACATGCTTCCAGGGCTTGCTCTTGGAAGTGAGTGTCCTGAAAATGACATAATGGAACGGCCACCTGTTGGAAAGAACGAACGGATATTGGATCAAGAAGTTTTCAAGAGGGGTTACTTTTTCTTAGGGATGATCGAGGGCACGGCTGCAATGGCCGCATTCCTGGGATTTTTGTACCTCAATGTATGGTGGTATGGCGATCGTTCGATCGTTAATACAGATCTTCATCGTCAGGCCATGACGGCACAATCGAATTTTCCAGTGATAAATTTAGAGGCAGGATACATCCTCCCAA
>CAYWZG010000106.1:0-8337 GCA_964462795.1 uncultured Methanotrichaceae archaeon | reverse complement strand
AAATTTGAATGCATCAAATGGCATAAAAATATTCCGGTCAACTGCGTAAGTCCTATAATCGATCAATGGAGGGAGGGTGGCAAAAGTCACGTAGAGGGTTTCAGGAGGGAAAAATGAAATCGACTTTTGCCGTCCACATTCACGTCATTCGTCGAATATATACTTTTCGGTCCCAAGGCAGAATCCTCCATGGCCGCATTAAAATGATGTTTATAACCCAATCATGTGATAATTAAACCAAAAGACTTATTACTAAGTATGATATTATTAGACGATTAGACAGGTGAGACCTCTGTCTGCTTGATTACATGTAGAAAGGCGCTTTGAGAGGATGGTTCATGTGGGCAGACACTCCACGAGCCCCCTCTCTTCTACATCTCCTTCCTGCTTTTCCTCCTGTTGGAGGGGTTGGGGGTTGGCACATTCCCTCCAATCGTTTGTTTGTGGCGTTCTGACCGCCGCAGCTGGCATGGGGCAACGTTAAAATAACCTGAAAACCATTACGTTTAAGGTTTTCATGCAGATTAGGCAAGTTGTCGTCCTGGCTGACGAGTCTCCTGAGACGAAAGGTTTTCTCAGCGACCTGGAACAGTTGGGGCTGGATATTCTCAGATCTTCTGCTGCCGAGGTTATTTCTGAAATTTCATCCCTCGACCAAAACCCAAAGGACTTTTCTGATCGTCTTTTTGTATGTGATGTTGATCTCGATTTGAATCCTTTGGGCACCGCCATCATCGAGGATTCCGTAAGCTCCGGATACGGCGTCCTGGTGGGGTCAAAGTGGTTCGATAGGGTGCTTGAAGAGATGGGACAGAAGGGTGGCCTTTCTGAAAAGACCCGAAAGGAAATGGCCTCAGAAGCCCTCTACACGTGTATAGCGATACAAGCGAAACGATTGGACATGCTCCAGGGCGAAAGTCCGAGGTACTTGACTTGTGTCTGTGAAAAAGTACAGGACATGAGGTACGGCGAAAACTGGCATCAAAAAGCTTCGCTCTATCGAACGCCTGGCGGAATTGGCCTCCACAAGGCAAAAAAGCTACTGGGCAAGGAGATGTCTTACAACAACGTGGTCGACGCCGAAGCCGTACTGGAGATGTTGATCGATCTGATGGAATACGACGGCGTAAAAGACCCACGATCTTTGTCAGTCATAGTCAAGCACGCCAATCCATGTGGCGTTGCTTACGGGTCCGATCCGATCGAGGCTTATAACGGTGCGTTGGCCACCGATCCAAAGAGCGCCTTTGGCGGAGTGATCGGCTTTGGCGAACCTGTGAGCGTGGATCTGGCCGAGACGATGCGGGACCATTTCATAGAAGTCCTCTTGGCACCGGGCTACGATCCTGACGCGTTGGAGATCTTGAGCGAGAAGCCCAACAGGCGGATCCTGGACATCGGTGACCTTTTGGAAAGAAGGGGCGAACTTTACAGCGGCCAAACGTTCAAGAGCGTCTTTGGCGGAATGCTGACTCAAGATTACGATATTGGCGACATAAAGGAATGGGAGTGCGTGACCAAACGGGAACCCACACCCTCTGAGAACCGGGCCCTCAGGTTCGCCTGGACGGTAACGAAATATGTCAAGTCTAACGCCCTTGTTTACGCCACCGAGAACCAGACGGTTGGGATTGGTTCTGGTCAAGTCAGCCGCGTAGATTCGGCACGTTTTGGGGCTGAAAAGGCCCAAGAACACGGGTTGGATACCAAAGGAACGGTAGCTTCAACCGACTCATTCTTCCCGTTCCGCGACGGCCTGGACAGGACTTACGAGGCCGGAGCGACAGCGGTTGTCCATCCGGGTGGATCTATCAGAGATGCTGAGGTGATTGAAGCTGCAAATGAACATGGCATGGCCATGGTATTCACGGGCATGCGCCACTTTAGACACTGACCAATCCCGTCCTAAAAGACTATGCCGGCCCAGGTTTGGGCCCCATAGTTTTTGCAACCGCGGAGTTTTGATCTCTATAGTCCTCACTTTCTTCTTATTTTCGGGCATTTCCTGCGGTGAGTTGATCTTTGCAGAAGACGACATCCAAGCGGCTTTGGACTTGGCCGATCCCGGTGATACGGTTATGGTGGGACCTGGCCAATATGGATCGGTCTTGGTTGATAAGCCCTTGACCATAATAGGGGACGGCGCCAAAGTTTCGGCCCGCCTCCAAGAACCTGCCATAATTATCGAGTCAGGCAGCGTTTCTATTTCGGGATTCGAGGTAGAAGGTGTACCTGAAAATCCAGAAGCAAAGTTTGGATATTACATGGGTGCTCTGGATCGGTCTCAATCCTTGGAAGTGGGGCATGGCTACAGGTTAAACCTTCCCAACGCCGCGATCTTGATCTTCAGCGATGACGTAACCGTTAAAGAAATCCAGGTAGAAGATGCCGAAGTTGGTATCTTTGTCGAGAACGCATGCAACGTTTCTTTCCAGAACTGCACCATCGAGAGATGTGATATCGGAATTGAACTCCTCCGATGTTGTGAAGGCTGGGTAGATTCCTCTCATTTCGATAAGTGTGACAAATATGGCCTTTACATAGAAGGCTGCGACGAGATATCGGCGACGAAAAACAACTTCGTTGATACCGCCAACGCAGGTCTTCTTCTGAAAAGGTCATTCAATTGCGAGGTTGAAAAAAACCTCTTTTCCGGGAACCGTCAGGGCCTGTTCCTGTGGAACTCTTCATCCAACCTGATCAAAGAAAACTGGGCAGATGGAAACCTCTACTACGGAATGGTAATTTCGGATGAGTCTTGCAACAACTCGGTCATTGACAACCTGGCAAGGAACAACGGCGGTTCGAGCTCTTTTGGCGTTGGGATCAGCATTCAGGAGAACAGCTCTCACAACTGGGTGGCAAGGAACGTCGTCGAGAAGAACATGAACGGCCTTGAACTCACTAAAGGTTGCGAGTTCAACCTGGTCTGTTGCAACAACGCCTCTGGGAACAGCAATGCAATCAGGTTGGACAAGAACCAGAACAACCTCGTATGCAGAAACAATTTCCAAAGGAACATGATCAACGCCTATGACAACGCCAGCCACAATTTCTGGAACGGCACCCTTGGCAACTATTACGACGATTACCGGGGCCATGACAAGGACGACGATGGGGTCGGCGACGATCCGTACTGGATACCGAAGGGCAGCTCCTGTGCTGTGGATTTGAGGCCATTGACTTCACCTGGGCCTGGCGTGTTTGACCTGGACGCCGGAAAGGCAGAGCTTCTCCGTTATGCAGTTTACCGGCCCGAGGAGGATCTTCCCTACAAGGTAGAAAACGATGTCATAAAGATCGGGACAAGATCCCCCACTATCTGGTGGCGTTAACTCGAGCGTCATGTCCCGATCTTTACGGGTTCGACTATCGACTTTAGGGTAGCTATGGCCGAAAGTGCCGCAAGATAGCTTGTCTTGGGGTTCCTGGGCGAAGGAACGTTCTCCACCTTGGTCGATATCTGTCCAAAATCACCCTCTGCCCTGATCTCGTGAACGTTGACTGTCGTTTTGGGATCGACCACTATCTTCACCCAAACCTCGGCCGGTCGGGCCGTCAAGCTGAGGGTCGCTGCCACGTTTACGTTTGCTGGAAAGGCTTTAACGGCTTCTTTGGCAGGTCCCTCGAAGACGACGAGGGGCTCGGATATTGCGTTGAGATCAATCCCTTTCTCCTCGATGTAAGGCGCGCCTGCAAGCCCAGCCGGGTTTTTGGTGGTGGTGAGCGTTATCGTCCTTATCGTGCCGATACCTGCGGACTTGAGCCCGTCAAGGCCTGAGATGGCGCCAGATGGCAGGTATACTTTGGAGTTGTGCTCTTTTGCCAGACGTTCCACTGTTTCGTAAAGCTCCTTGTCAAGAAGGGCCCCGACGCTCATTATCATCAGGTCTTTTCCCTTTCGCAAAGCGGCTTTTGCCACAGTTGGGACTGCCTTTTGGGAAGCTGCCTCGACCACTATGTCTGACACCTCGACCAGTTCGTCTAATTCCGTGAACTTGGGATGAGCTTTCAGGCTCTCTATAAGCTCTCCAGCCGTCTTCGAGTTACGGTCGCAAACGGCCACCAGCTCGGCGTCAATCTCGCCTTCGTCTATGGCCCTGGCAATCTCAGTCCCAATTGCGCCAGATCCAATCAGCCCTATCTTCAGAACCATCGCAGCCTATAAATCGATTGGACAACAAAACTTTTGCGGTATTATGTTCCAATCTGAGCTGGAACGGTTCGTGATGGAAGACCTTGGTGAACAGGACGACTCAAGCTTCATAATCCCCAAGATCAGGGCAGAAGCTCACGTAATCGCCAAGGAGAGGTGTGTGATATCTGGCATCGAAGAGGCTGGCCAGATCCTAGACCATTTCGGGCTGGAATGGGTGTCCCTCATCTTGGAAGGTGAGGTGGCAGAGGCAGGCTCCAAGGTCATGACCATTCGAGGTGAAGCCAGTTTCATCCTTCAGGCTGAACGGCTGATCCTCAACTTCATGGGCCGGATGTGCGGCATCTCCACCCTGACGCGCGAATGTGTCCTGAAAGCCGGAGATGTCAAGGTAGCTTGTACAAGGAAAACCACTCCTGGATTCAGGACTTTCGAGAAGAGGGCGGTTTTCATCGGTGGTGGCGATACTCACAGGTTCAACCTATCGGGCGCGGTGATGATCAAGGATAACCACCTGGCGCTGATGGGGTTAGAAGGAGCATTTCGCGCCGCAAAGAAGCGGGCCAGCTTCACCAAGAAGATCGAGGTGGAGGTCGAAAACCTGGAAGATATGGTCAAGGCAGCCGAGCTTGGTGCTGATATAATAATGTTCGACAACATGGGTCCTCTCGAGATTCGAAAGGGCGTTGAGATCTTAAAAGCAAGGGGCCTTAGGGAAGGAATAATTTTGGAGGCTTCAGGCGGGATTTCTCCAGACGATGTGGCCGAATATGCGTCTTCGGGTATTGATGTCGTATCTTTAGGTGCGCTCACCAGGATGGCGAAATGGACTGATTTGGGGCTGGAGATCGAGCGATGTATGTGATGAATTTCGATCAAAAACGTTATATTAACAATTCAAGATCAGACTTCGGTGAGTGGGCATGCGGTTGATCTACATTGGAATGCTAGTGGTACTGGTATTCGCCTTGCTGATCACCCCGTTGTCGGCAGGTTCGGATGACGATGAAGATGATGAGACCACGTCCCAAGAGTTCGCTCTTCGGGTAGGTCACGGCGTCAAGATCGGTGACTACAGAGTTGAACTCATCAGCGTCCAATCGGTCAGAGACGGGTTGATCGAGGTTAGGGTCTGGAAGAGGGTGAGCGGAGTTGAGGATTGGAGGGTGATCCAAGAATATCGCGACGCCAACTTCGATGGTGGCTCAGAACGTGGCGGGTTAACTCTCACCGTGATCGAGATATTTGACGATGAGTCTGTCAGCATGAGGGCTGAATACAGGGAAGATTATGGATTTCCGCGAAGTTACATCACAGAACGAGGGCGTGCTCCCAAGAACGTACCCGTACTCACTGTGTCGAAAACGTTTGATAAAACTGACATCAGCGTGGGCGATGAAGTCAAGGTGACTGTCGCCGTAAAGAACATCGGGAACGATACTGCCGAGGATGTTGCCGTATTCGAATCGCCACCAATGCCCGAGTTCAGATACCTTTTAGGCTATCCACCCAAGATCAAGACCAAGATCCGTCCCGGAGAATCTGACTTTGCAGTGTACACCATCGTTGCAGTGACCAAAGGTAGAGTTGAAGTTCCAGCTGCGGTCGTCAACTACATCGACAACGAGCAGAACATATACTCCGAAAGTTCTGACGAGTTCAAAATAAACATAAGATCAAAGAGAAAGCCCCAGATCGATTTGAAGGTCAATTCGGTGGCTCCGATCGAACACGGGGGTGCAGGTTCAATAAACGTAACCCTCCTTAACCACGGCGATGCGAGCGCTTACAAAATCGTCTCCAAAGGCGAGATATCCCCATCTGGTAATGGGCTTGAGATAATTGAAGGAAGTCTCGACGAGACGTTTTTTGAGATCCTTCCCGATAAATCTGAGACTTATTCGACGAGGGTTCGGGGAACACGGAGCGGTGAGTACGTGGTCACCTTCAGGGTTAATTATGAAGATGGCGAAGACGTTGTAACCCAAAAGGATGCTGTCACCCAGGTTGTCGTTCTGGAACGAGAATATAAATATCTGTACTACGTCCCGATAATCCCATTATTGATAATCGTTGCATGGGTGTTCAAACGTCACAAAGAATATAAATACTGATTGCATATTAAATCGGGAACGGGGGTTATAAAACGAATAACATGGAAGAGAAAACTGAGGATTCCCCAAGATGTTGGAATATTCAAAGGTGCAGAGCCTTGGTTGGAACACGGTCTGGTTTAAGTTACGTCTGGATTGAGGTTACATGTTGAACGTACTGATGATAGGGGTCGGACAATGTGGGAACCGGATATTGGACGCCGTCAACAAAGAATCCTTTGGCGGCTCGACTAAGTTATCCAAGTACTATTCGCGGCAGAAGTTTCCTAGCAGAGTCGAGACGTTGGCCATCAACACTGCGGTTAACGATCTAAAAGAGCTTAAGTTCACCGCCGCCAAGGATCGGTTCCACGTTCCGAAACTTCATGGAGTTGGGGCTAACCGGAGCGTTGGAAAACAGGGCTTTTGGGACAACAGGGACCTGATAATGGATGAGATCGAAAGTAGAGGTGACTTTGATATAGCTTTCGTGATCACTTCTGCCTCTGGCGGTACGGGCTCATCTTTTGCACCCCTTTTAATCCACGAGCTAAAAGACCAGTACAAGAACATATCGGTGATCGCGGTCGTCGTCCTTCCATTCAGGGAAGAGGGGTCGTTGTATCTTCAAAACGCCGCCTTCAGCATGAGAGACATCATGGAAGTAGAGTCCGACGGCGTTATCCTTGTCGACAACCAGTACCTCAAGCGGCTGAGCGGAGACATCGCTAGTGCCTACGATAAGATCAACGACATGGTGTCCGAGAGGATTCTTTTCTTGATCGAATCTCTGGATAGCGAGATGCTCTCGGTGACGGACCTTGGCGACTTCAAGACAGTCATGCGAGGCGGTCTTGGAATGGGCACCATCGGTTTTTATCAAGCAGATAAAAAGACGTCATCTCTTGCGTCGGCTATCCAAAGTAGCTTGAAGCCAAGCAGCCTCCTTTATCCTGCCAACATCTACGAAGAGGGTGCAAGGGCGATGGTAATCATCCAGGGGTCCAAAGAATCTCTGGATGTGGGCGAGATCACTAAGTTCGTCGAGAAGCTCTCCACCAACATCGGTCAAGTCTTCAAAGGAATCGTGGTGAAGAAGGGCTATCCCCGGATTCTATCAGTCTTCACGTTAGAACAGGTTCCCGAACTCGAACTGCTCTATTCCCAGGCGGCGCAGGCGATTCAAGAAGAGAGGGGCCGCAAAACCCGTGCTAAAAAACAGCTTGACGACGCCTTCGCTTACATAGAGGACTTAGAAGAGATCTACTGATCTCTTCTCTAGGTTTGTATAAGTGGATTATAGTCGAGAACCGATTAGATGAGTCTAACCGGCACTCACCAGAATAGTACTTAACGATACGAATAGGTCAAATCTCAAACTCTTGCGAGTTTGAGATTTGTCCGAAAGGTATCGTTAAGTACTACAGTCACGAAAGATCGCGCACGATCTTGGCGACTAAGTTACTTATTTTTCTTTTCGAGTACAGTTCCAATTCGCCTTCTCGTGCTACGGAGACTGTTTTTCTATTTGACGCAAGTTGTTGGTCGGCATGCGCCCATTATTGCATTGGGAAATAGTTAAATAGTTACGCCATCGTGTTGTTGACAGTCTTGCGGTTCAATTGCAATCTTGTCAATTGACAGCAAAAATATGGTTGTTGTTTGCCCTCTTACCCTTGATCCACTTAGATCACTTTCTTGGGTTAAGTGGGCGTATGAGTTCGGAGGGAGTCCATGCCATTGTCATTAGCATATAGATTTGTTTCGTCCACTTGGACTGAACTATATCCTCAGATCGGTCCAATCTTGGGGGTTAGATAGAGATGAAAACAAAGGGGTTTTCGACCCTCATATTGGCCGCGTTCGTCCTAATTTTAGGATCTTTGATCGGCATAAATGGCGCCTTTGCGCAGCCGACTTTCACAGGCAATGTGCCCAACGATTTTCCTGAATCGGTTCCTCAAGGCCAGACTGGGGAAATTCCTGGTACAGGCGGTTACAGGATCGTATATGATAATCCTTATGGGATAGACGCTAGTGTCGTACAACATTAGTTTTTAGTTAAATATAAATGCTTGTTTAATCCAT
>CAYWZG010000105.1:0-8407 GCA_964462795.1 uncultured Methanotrichaceae archaeon | reverse complement strand
TGATAAAAAGCTCTCCAAACATTATGTATAATAATTAAATTTAAGAGACACTAGGCTCATCGAGCCAGCTTCGATGAAGCCGTCGTCGTTAAGCTCCGAGAGTGCTAACTGGACTTTGACTCACCTGTTGATAGGTGGCCAGATGAACATAACGTTGAGGCTTGACGTGACCAAATACTTCGACAAATATTCGACTGGCATTGTCGGAGACGAGATGGTCAACAGAGTCAAGGTCTGCGGTGAATACGGCGGGGACGAGCCGGTCTGTGCCGTTGACTCTTCGGCTCGTGAGATCGATTACCTCACGTGTTGTATATGACCAGACTCTTTATGTGACGAAGACGGCTCACGTCGATGAAAACAAGCCTGAGATGGTCTGGTACACAGTCGAGATCGAGAACTTTGCAGACGCAACCAGGGTTGCAACCGTGACCGACATATTGCCTGAGGGAATGGTGCTGCTGGAGTCTTCAAGGCCCTTTGCCTCTTACGATGCCGATACGGTCACATGGAACCTGATCGAGATCGAGCCTTTCGGGACTGAGACGATCGAGTACAAGGTTGAGGCTCTGAAAAAAGGTAGGTTCGTAACTCAGGTCTGTGTGGATGCAAGGTCAGTGGATGGGCCTGTTGTCCAGCCGGTGTATGCCGATGCCGTAATAACGATTCCAGACGAGGAGTGTCAGCCCCAATATGATGGTGGGTGGCAACCTCCCAACTGGGACTTTGAGAACGTGGCTTTCGGTGACGATCCTGATGCGACCTGTGATATGAACTGTGATCTTGCGCCCTAAAAAAGGGGTGCAAGTTAAAATCTCCCTTTTTTTCGCCCGCGACTTTTTTTGAGATAAGTGTTATCTGCAACTTGAATATCAAAGAGAAAACTTCTTGTATGCCATTGCCTGAAGCCCGTTGATCTTGAGAACTTTTGCGATTTTTCCAGTCTCGTCGCCTTTGAGAATCTGCGTTTTGACAGGTGGTATCGGCTTTCCCGACTTTGCGTATACCGCGCCGCCCTTCATCTTGGCGCAGATGTAGTTTCCAGCATCACCTTCAACGAAGATTTGGCCGCCCCTCATCTCAGCGGCGGTGAAATCGTCACAATTTCCTCGAACGATCAGCTCGCCCCCGCTCAGGAGAACTCCTGCGTTCCTGCCAGCGTTTCCGATGACTTCCAAAGACCCTGCGCGCATCAGTATCCCGGCGCTCATCCCAACATCGCCCTCGACTTTGAGGTTTTTGTCTGCAAAAGATCTGGCTGCGAGCGTTTCTCTCAAGAGGCCGTCTTTTAAGGCGAGCCCTCTTTCGTCGAGCACGTTGGGGCTTGGAACTTGGCCACCCTGTTCGAGTATTTCGGTTATAGAGACGTATTTTCGGTAGCCAGTTTGATCTGTCTCGACCTCGATCGCGTTTCCGAGCGGTTGTTTGACGGTTCCGCTGACGTAAACTCTTCCCTTGACCATGCTGATTCCAAGGCGTGGACCGACGTTTCCTTCAACGAAGATTGATCCCACATTTTCGATTGGCGATCCAGATCCTCCCAAGCTCTTGAGATCGACTCCAAGGCTCGATCCGAGACGTCCGCCAACGTCACCTCGGATAAGAACATCTTCGCCCCGTTTCAAGGTCTCGACGAGGTCGCGGTAGGTCGCTGAGTTCTTTTTGATCTTCGCATCAGGATTGAGCCTTGATCCCTCATGTTGCCAATAAAAGTCGAAGGTGAAGTCGCAAAGACAGCTTTCACCTTGAGCCTCAATATCGATCAGGTAATCACCATCTATTTTCTTTTAGCTGCAAAAAAGCCCCAAATTGATTATTTCTGTCCATTGTCGTCACTATTTATTTCCGTTATGGGTTTCGTATTTTTCATCCTCTTGCCTGCCATCTTTCTTGCCATCTTCACCCCGATTAGGGATATTAGTATGGCCAAGATCGCCGATGCCGCCAGGTATTCGGTGGTCTGGCCGAATATCAACGAGAAACTCATGTCGGTGTTGTTTGCCAATATGAAGACGCTGGCGCTCCAGAATACGAGGCCGGTTGCGAATATGAAGAATGGATATGAGTAAGCCCTCTCATCACCCGCACCTTCAAGGTACTGGTCCAGTATCTTTCCCAGATTTACGCAAATTCCCGCGGCCACGTACCACCAGACGCTGGAGTGGATGAAGACCATCATCAGTATGAGGTAGCCATACCAGATGTCTCCTGTGTAATAGTTCCAGAAGCTGGATGCACCCTGTATCGTTGCTATCATCACAAGAACCGTTGCGAGAACGTAGGTGATGAACGCCATCTTGCCCCTATAAAGAGAGCCCTTGAAAGTCTGCTTGGTATCGTCAATAAAATCGTCCAGCCCAAGACCTCTTGATAGTATGTAGACGCCCACAGCGCCCAAGATGGCGATTATAGCTAGCTCAGATCGGCCCAGAAAGCCAAATATCGAGTATATGAGAAGGGCAAGGCCGATCGGGATGAAAAATGTGTGAGATATCTTCGGGTCTCTGAAGACTTGTTTTAGCAGGTAATAGGTGCTCTCAAGGTTGGGGCTCTGTTTTACAAGAACCCTTCTTACGCCGTTGACCTTGACTCTCGACTGGATTATGGGCAGAATCGCTTCGTCTTCGACACCATCTGAGACGACGATCACCCCTTTTGGATGGTACCATTCCATCAAGAGATCGATCTGTTTTGCGATTCTTTCGTCTGATATCAGGCCCACGTTCACGTCACCCGCCACCAACGCGATCTCTGTTTCTTTGCCCTGGGCCACCATATCGTCGTACACCTTGATTCCGCCAAGGATGGTGTTCACGTCTGAATCTTCCGGATCGGCCAGGCCAAGCTTTAGGGATGCGTCGACACAGGGCTTGCGCCCTACAACGAGTGTGTCGATTCTGGCTTTCCGTCCCAGATCGTTATCTCTGTCGATGCAAAGCACCAGGTGGTCCATATTGGTATACTATTCGAGAGGAATGTACTTAAAGAATTCTCTGGACAAAGGTCGAATCGAAATAAAACCAAGGTCGAATCGCGATCAAGTTCTCTTTGACAAAAGATATTTATCGCAAAATTCCGAATTTAGGTGCCATGAGACTCTTAACCGTTGTTTGGGCCTTGTTGCTAGTCTTCACGGGATCAGCTTTGGCTCAGACCATAACCTTTGATGAAATCGTTCACGCGGCAGATGTCTACAACACCAGTATTGAGAACGCTCCCAGTGTGATAAAGACCCTTCTTGGCGACGAAGTCATAGAAATCGATATCTATCGAGATGACGGGCCCAGCTTGCTTGCTGGATTGGTGATGGAAAATGCAGAGGTGGTAGAGGCGATCAAAGGTGTGCCTGAGGATCCCTCAATCGTGGTAGAAGCAAAGGAAGATGCCATCGTCAGGATCATGACCGCAGAGGATCCAGTGGATGTCTTCAATCAGGCCCGAGACGATGGCGATGTTGACATTAGGGGAACGAACTTCCGGTCGAAGGCAAAAGTGAGAGTAGCCTTGGCCAGCACTGCAGCTCTGAAGTTCTTCGCCGATACGATAACAAACCGGTGATCACTTCTTAAGATCGATGTTCTCCGCCACTATTTTGTGAGCGCAGAAGTCGCCGCACATGGTGCAGACGTTGCTGTCGAAAGGCGCCCTTTCTGCCCTGATGAGCTTTGCAGTCTCTGGGTCGATGGCCAGATCGAACTGTTCTTTCCAGAGCAGATCGCGCCTCGCCCTCCCCATGGCAAGATCCTGGTCTCGATCGCCGTTTTTGATCATGTCGCCAACGTGAGCTGAAATTCTCGATGCCATAACGCCTTGCTTCACGTCTTCCTCGTTTGGAAGGGCTAGGTGCTCTGCGGGGGTGACGTAACAGATGAAATCGGCCCCGTAGGCGCTTGAAAGGCTCGCACCTATCGCCGCGACCAGGTGATCGTATCCAGGAGCGATATCTGTAACCAGCGGGCCGAGCATGTAGAACGGTTTCTCGTTGGAGAGCTTTTTCATCACCTTTACGTTGGCTTCGATCTCGTCTATGGGGATGTGGCCGGGTCCTTCAACTATGGTTTGGACTCCGAAATCATGAGCCTTGTCTGCAAGTTCGGAGTTAATTATAAGCTCTTGGATCTGGCCTCTATCCGTTGCGTCGTGGACTGCGCCAGCTCTCAAACCATTGCCCGTGCTGAGTGTAACTTCGTGTTCTTTTAGGATCTCCAAGAGGTAGTCGAACTCGCTGTAGAGGGGGGTTTCCTTTTCGTTGTGGAGCATCCAGGCCACCATGAAGGCACCGCCTCGGCTGCATAGGCCGCCGTATCTTCCACCCTGGCGTTTTAGCCTCTCGACGCATATGCTGTTTATGCCGGTGTGGATCGCCATGAAGTTGGTTCCAAGCTTGGCTTGCTCTTCGGTTATCCTGAAGAGTTCGTCTTCAGTCATGTCGACGCCTTTGCCGTACTTTCTTATGGTCTCGATAAAGGCCTGGTACATCGGAACGCTCCCAACGCTAAGTGACGTGTTCTCGATGACTTTCTTCCTTATATCGTAGAAGTCGCCCCCAGTGGACCGCTCCATCAGGGTGTAGGCTCCTGCTTTTTCTGCAGTCCTGGTTTTTCTGATCTCCATTTCCACGTCGACGATGTCGCTGCTTGTCCCGACGGTTGCGTTCACTTTTGTCTTAAGGCCCTTTCCGATACCTGCGAACTTGACTTGTCTATAAAGGCTGAGCGGGATCACGATCTTGCCGTTGACGATGCCTCGCCGGATGAAGTCGGGAGTTACGCCTTCTTCTTTGGCGACGATTTCCATCTCAGGGGTGACTTTACCATTCTTCGCGTCTTCTATAATTCCCAATCACAATCACCTGTGAATTCGTCCGGGTGCGCATGATGATCGTCATCCAATCGATTTTTAGCACCTGAATGTCACCAAGGACCAATTGGATCGCACGGATTTATTCTCGCGAGTCAAGCGATGGGCAGGCGCAGCGTTCTTTCAGCCACTAAAGTTGTGGGCATCCTCTCTGAAAGGTCGTGAGATCTATGGAAGTTTCCTCCAAGTCACTCAACACCAGTGAAAAGTGATGGCAAGAGCAGATCAGGCCAGTTTAGAGACGGCACGGGCAATTCTTTAGGAACTTCAATACGTCACACATTTGGCTTTGGATGGCAAGAAAGGGCGAAACGATCGAACAACTAGTAATAACGGGCCTAAAATATAGCTTGCGCCAACAATCAGCATATATGAGACGTTATCTCCTTCTTTTCAGACTTTAAAAGAGGGTGATCGAAACGGCTTTGGAGGGTGTTGGCGGGAAACCAGAAGAGATCGCGAGACAACAGATCGACGAATTCTTGGATGCATTGGGCTGGGTGGTTCAGGACAAAGAGGACTTTGACCCACGAGTTTCAAGAGGCATTGCCCGCCGTGAATTCTCTTTGGAGGGTGGTGGTGGACGCGCGGATTATCTCCTTTTTGTTGACAGGGCCGTGGTGGGTGTCATCGAGGCTAAACACGAAGGCCATACCCTAAGCGGCGTCTTAGAACAGAGCCAAAAGTACATCGATGGGATACCTGCTACTTTCCTCAAAGGTGGGGGAAAAGATGCGCCCTTCGCCTACGAGAGCACCGGTACCGAGACCTATTTTCGGGACATGCGAGACCCCCACCCTCGATCTCGGAGCGTCTTTTCGTTCCACCGGCCCGAGACGTTAGCTGGGTGGTTTGCCCAGCCGGATACCCTCAGGGCAAGATTGAGAGATATGCCGCCACTTGCGATTGGCACCTTGAGAGATTGCCAATGCGAGGCGATCGAGGGCTTGGAGACGTCTTTTGCTGCAGATCGGCCACGGGCTCTCATCCAGATGGCCACGGGAAGCGGCAAGACCTTCGCCGCCGTGACTTTCATCTATCGGCTGATCAAGTTCGCCGACGCGAAAAGGGTGCTCTTCTTGGTGGACAGGAAAACACTTGGAAAACAGGCATTTGAAGAGTTCCAGTCTTATGTGACCCCGGACGACGGCAGGAAGTTTACGGAGCTTTACAACGTCCAGCATCTTCGATCTAACATTCTGGATGACGTCTCTAAAGTGTGCATCACCACCATCCAGCGGCTCTATTCCATGCTCCGAGGCGAGGCAGAGTTCGATCCGGAGCTCGAAGAGGGCTCGTGCTTCGATGCGCCACCAAAGCCCCAGCGACCTGTTGATGTCGCCTACAACCCCGACATCCCGATAGAGTACTTCGATTTTATAGTCGTGGATGAGTGCCACCGGTCGATCTACAAACTGTGGAGACAGGTCCTGGAATATTTCGACGCCTACGTCATCGGCATGACCGCTACCCCTTCCAAACAGACCTTGGGTTTTTTCAACACGAACCTGGTCTCGGAGTACGATCACGAGAGGGCGGTAGTTGACGGCGTCAACGTGGGCTACGAGGTCTACAGGATCAAAACTCGGATAACAGAAGACGGCGGCAAGATCGAAGCGGACCATTACGTGGGAAAGAGGGACAAGCTCACCAGAAAGAAGCGTTGGGAAGAGATCGACGAGGATTTCGAGTACGACGGCAAAAAGCTGGATCGCGCCGTGGTGGCGCCAGACCAGATCAGGACCGTGATCAGGACGTTTCGGGATAAGCTCTCCACCGAGATATTTCCGGGCAGGAGCGAGGTTCCAAAGACTCTGATCTTTGCCAAGAGCGACTCTCACGCCGAGGACATCGTGAACATCGCAAGGGAAGCGTTTGGTGAAGGGAACGATTTTTGCAAGAAGATCACCTACAGGACCACCGGCGCAAAACCCGAGGACTTGATCTCGGCATTCCGGAACAAGTACTATCCGAGGATAGCGGTTACGGTCGACATGATCTCCACGGGAACGGACGTTAAGCCTTTGGAGTGCCTGCTCTTCATGAGGGATGTCAAGTCGAGGGGCTATTTTGAGCAGATGAAGGGCCGAGGCACCAGGACCATAACCTCGACCGATCTTGAGGCGGTCACACCGGGCGAGAAGTACAAGACCCATTTCGTGATCGTGGACGCTGTCGGGGTCTGCGAAAGCGAGAAGGGTGAGCGAGGGACGCTCGAACGAAAGAGGGGCGTTTCCTTGGAAAAGCTTCTCGATAACGTGGTTTATGGGATCCGGGACGAGGACACTCTAACGACCCTGGCGGGAAGGCTTGCCAGGCTTGACCAAAAGATGGACGAGCGGGACCGGGCCAAGTTCGAAGAGGCATCAGATGGCGCCAGCCCAAAAGAGATCGCAAACCGTTTTCTTGACGCCGTCGATCCCGATGCCCAAGAGGCAGAGGCAGAGGCGATCTTTGGGACCGACAACCCCACACCGGACCAGATCGAAGAGGCAAGAGTGCGGCTGGTCGAGAGTGCCTCTGCTCCATTCGACAGCCCGAAGCTCAGAAAGACGATAATCGAGATCAAGACCCGGCACGAGCAGATAATCGACGAGGCGAACATCGATGCGGTCCTCACCGTGGGCTTTGATCAGAACGCTCAGGAAATGGCCCAGGAGCGGGCCAGGAGATCATCGAGAACCTCCAGTCGGCGCTGGAAGAGTTCCAGAGCATCAGCGAGGATCTTGGGGATGAAGAGGTCTCGGAAAAGTTCTGAGAGACCGACCGACTATTGGAGATCTACTGCCCATCACGATCTCTATATGGGGGTGCTTCGGTCTCCTTTTCTTATTTGACCGAGTGGTCTGGATGCTCCCCCACAGGCGCAGGGGCCGCTTTTTCAGGTACTGAAATCTCATAGAATGTCCCATCTATTAGAGCCCTTGGCTTGCAAGGTGGCTTCGTTGGAATGTTTTCTTCGATTATCTGTGCATTCGCCACACAATTGCCCATCATATTCCGCTTAATTTCTATCTCGTCATGTATATAGTGCATGTCACTTGGTTTTCTGAAATTTTTATCGTTGATTATTATAATACTCGGATCGATGTATCTCTGAAGGTGTTCGACATGCTTTTGGAGAACTTCAGCATTATGACATTCTGATGGCGATGCGGTCACATTAATCGAATCTATCAAGTATCTTTTACCATTTATATTTTTTATATGTGGTTTAAAGGCGTCCACGTCAGGGTTGTTTTCCATACAGACAGCGTAGTTCCGAAACGTCCTTGGTTCGCCAGATTCATGTTCTGCTACTGGGAGAAGATCAGCCTTTTCAAGGAAAACCTCCACAAACTTTGTTACCCTAGGTAAATCCTCCATCAACTTCGCGTTCTCCAACACATTTGGAGGCAGACTTTCCAGAAGCAAGACCATATCGGATAGTCCCCTTAATCCATCCTTTAATTTATGGCGCATGTTTTTATTAAAACTGGCTTTCTGTTGAGGATTCGTAACTACTCAGCCCTTGACCACAAAACTTATTATGGTTAACGATATATTA
>CAYWZG010000104.1:0-8473 GCA_964462795.1 uncultured Methanotrichaceae archaeon | reverse complement strand
CGATCCTTTTTTTCTTCCTGACTTTGCCGCCGTAAGCGTCACTCATGAAACCTTTCAGCGTCAAAGCATCCTCTCCAACGCCCTTATGTAATCGAGCCTGGCGATTGGGTCGTCATACCTAGAAAGTTCTTCGATCGCCTCTTTGGGCGAAATCTCGCCGTCAATGGCTCTTGCAAAGGTCACGTTCATCTCGCCTCTCTCGTTTAACGTTCTGTTGATGCTTTTTTCCACGAGATCTCGAACGTACTCGAGCCTTTTTGCTCCGTAGTAGGGAGGCCTCTCCAAAAGTGCTGGATTTGGCGTGACCCGATGCCAGAGGATGTAAGGGGCGACAACCCTCAAAACCTCAATCTTCGGCTCATCAGAGAGCCTGAAAAGATACGCCATAGCTTTCGTGTAGAGTCTCAGGTCTTGCCGTGCCCGATCGGACAGTCCTTCGTCCACCTGCCAACAACACACTTCAGGGTTGTTGAAGTAGTGACATTCGGCGCAAAGTCCCCTGCTCGGTTTGACCCCGCCCGATAGTTGGGTCTTATCATAGGAAGGTGCCCGTTCGCATAAGGTGAAGTCCCGAAGAAGTGTAATTATGGCAAGCTCCGTTTGGCTATCTAGCGGCACCTGGTTCACGAGGTCTGGTAAGCTTTCGAACTCGTCTTTTGAAAGGCGGGGGAGAAGATCTGCCAGTTCCCATACATCTCGTTCTCTTTTGGCAAGAGCCAAGCTTGCGAGAAAGTCTGGCTGAGTCGCCGGAACCGAAACCGAGATCCTGTCAAGAAGAGCTTCGTCCAAAGGATAAGTGGAACTGAAATCTGGGTTCATGGTGGCAAAGTAACAGGTATCACCAAGCTCCAGGGTCTTTCCTGCATAGCTCACCTTTCGCTTCTGTAAAAGCTCCAAAAACAGGTTCTGTTTTCCCGAGGGGAACCGGTTGATCTCGTTGATCACCTTCCATTGGGATCTGGCCCAAGGAGTCCAGAGCACCTCGATGGGCTCGTTGCCAGAAGATGCCAAAGATGCAGAAGTGCAAGACCACTGGCGCGGATCGATGAACCCTACTATTTTCTCTTCGGTCTGTTCTGGATGGCCGGTGACCATGAGATTTTCCACATGGTCGAAGTCCTGGCCTGTGAAGGCGCATCCCAGCAAATTGACCAAAGTTGTCTTGTTTGCGCCCATCCCGCCATAAAGCAAGGCGACTCTGTTTCTCACGCAAGCGTTGGCGATTGTGAAGTAAAGCTGTGAGTTTGCGCCACGGTCGCCAATCTGAAGGTCGTTTTGTCCAACATGAAGGCGCAGCTCTTCTAAGGCCCAAACGAGCTCGTCTATCTTGTCCAGAGCAGACATACGGTTGGATGGGTGTGCGAGATCATACTTAAACCAGACGAAAAATGAGACGAAAGGGGTGGCGAAAAGGGAGAAGAAAGCGATCTTTAGTCGGTCATTTCTGTTCCTCGTGACAAACCAGGTCTTGGGCGTATTCGTAAAGCAGAGGATAACGTCTCTGATGTTCCGGATTTTCGAAGACTTTCAAAGCCTCTTCGTAGGCGTTGATCGACCTGTTCTGATTCGTCACCTCGTCCCTGAATTCGGCAAGTTTGCCGTAGACGAGCCCAAGGCAAAGCTGGGTCTTTGCGTAATCGATTGGGAGATCTCCAATGGTGTAAACCTTGAGAGCCTCGTTGCAAGCTTCAATCGACCTTTCCAGGTTGGGTTCAGTGTCTCTAAAGTCAGAGAGGTTGCCATAAACAAGACCGAGGTCCCATTGGATCTTTGCATAATCGATTGGGTAATCTTCAATGGTGTAGACGCAAAGAGCGTCTTTGTAAGCTTCGATCGACCTGTTCAGGTTATATTCTGGGTATTTAGCGTATGAAAGGCGGACGTATCCATCTCCCAGATTGTTTTCAACCTTTGCGTAATCGGTTGGGCAGTCCTCAATGGTGTAGACACAAAGAGCGTCTTCGTAAGCTTCGATTGACCGTTCCAGGTTTGTTTCTTCATCCCTGATCTTTGATAGGTCGCTGTAGGCACCACCAAGGTTGTTTTTAGTCGCTGCGTAATCGATAGGATAATCTTCGAAGATGTAGATGCAAAGAGCTTCCTCGTAGGCTTCAATTGATCTGTTCAGGTTATATTCTGTGTCTTTAGAATGAGAAAGTTCCCAATAGCTTCCACCAAGGTAAATTTGGGCCGTTGCATAGCCTGTTGGATCGTCTTCAGAAGTGTATACTCTAAGAGCTTCCTCATAGGCTTCGATCGACCGTCCTAGATTTTCAGTTCGGTTTTCTACGTAAGACAAGTGAACATATGCAAGTCCAAGATTGAGGTTCACCTTTGCATAATCTGTTGGACTGTCTTTGAACGTGTAAACCTTGAGGGCTTCTTTGTAAGCTCCAAATGAACGTTCCAGATATTCTTTCTCGTCTCTGATATAGGAAAGATAGCTATAGGCGATCCCGAGGTTGAGCTGGGTCTTTGCATAATCATCTGGATAAGTCTCGTAGGTATACGCTCTGAGTGCTTCGTCATGGGTTTCGATCGCTTTGTCTAAATTTGCTTCTTCGTCTTTGACATAAGAAAGACTGGTGTGGGCAATCCCAAGGTTAAGATTCGTCTTTGCATATTCGAGGGGGTCTTCTTCAAAGATGTAAACCCGGAGAGCCTCGTTGCAAGCGTTGATCGCCTTGTTCAGGTTTGTTTCTTTGTCTGAGATGTAGGAAAGACGGGCGTAAGCACCTCCTATGTTGTTCTGGGTCTTTGCATATTCGATCGGGTCCTCTTTGAAGGTGAAGACTCTAAGAGCGCTTCTGTAGGCTTCGATAGCTTCATTCAAGTTGTATTCCGCGTCATCAGCATCTGAAAGGCGAACGTGGGCGTTTCCAAGGTTCCACTGGGTCTTTGCATAATCTATCGGATAGTCTTCAAAGGTGTATATTCCAAGGGCCTCATTGTAGGCCTCGATCGATTTTTTCAGGTTAAATTCCTGGTCTCTGACCTCAGAGAGTTGCTGGTAGGTATATCCAGTGTTGAACTGGTATTCAGCGATGTCTTCATACAGATCGATCACTTTGTCGTATGCCAGGTATTCTGTGCAGACGCCCACATCAAAGAACTGTAGAGATAACAATGCCAATATGATTAATGTTCTGTTCGCGTTTGCCTTCGTGCTCATTCCCCCTATCGTTAACACTTACAAGATGAGCATCAAATATATTTTACCCATCAGTTCATGGCATGGATAAGCGTTAAGCTTATCGCACGAATAACTCTGACCAGATACATTGGCTCTGCCAAAGTAACAAAGTGGCCTCGAAGGGATAAAAAATGAACCTTACGCATCATAACTTATGGAATTTCACTTGCATCTTCGATGGCCAAACTGTACTGAAATTCGCTTCCACCCCAGTAAGACGATTCCACTGACACGTAATATATTCCAGGAGTCCGCTCTCGTTCAATCAAGCTCCAGTATCCGCCGCCGCCATCGTCGTCCCAGTCGATCTCTTCTTCAGATTCATCGTAAAGAGTGATATAAGAGTCTCCACTGGCAGTGCCAAAAACCTCTATCGTCACCACAACAGTTCCGTTTATTTCAAATAGATAGTAATCGATATCATCATAGGGGGATATGCAACTTTCCTGTAAGAGTCCTTCTCTGTCGAGTGTGCCAAGGTTTATGGCATCTTCAAAATCGTCGTTGGGCTCGGGTTCGCATCTAAAAGTGGCAAAGATGATTGCTAAGGGCCCGCGAAGAAATAACCTTATCATATGAATGCTGTGTAATTATTATACTGAATCTGCATTATGTCTGTTTCGTATAATGGCGGTACACGTTCATGTGTAAGTTATTTCTCTACAGGCCCTAAGACGTAGCCAGGTATAGTGTCGTATATGGAATAACCTTCCACCCGGACCGCATAGGATCCCTCATTGAGGTATGTCACAATTTGATCTTCGTTAAGATGTCTTGGAAGATATGTTTCTTTTGTCTTGTTATACTCATAGAGAACCAGCTCGGTGCTGGCACCATCGGATGTGGGAACGAATATGTTGGCGTAACCTTCAGTGCCGCTTGAAACATCGAACCTGTAAAAGTCTATGTTTGCCATGGGCTCGATCGAACCGGATAGAACTGTGCAACGTTCCAAATGGCCCAAGTTATTGGCCTCTGATATGCAATCATTCGGTTCGGTCTCGAAGTTTTTCCCGATTACGAGTACGTAATCCAAAGTCGAAAGATCGCCCGAGTCAACGCGGATCAGATAGCTGCCAGGATCCACCACCTTTTGAAGAGTGATCTTTCCTGAATCGATGTAGCTTTCGTTCTGATCTTGAACGATCAACCGAAAGCTCGTCCAAGGATTCAAGCCAGATTAGATGGCAGAGATCATAAGCTCCATCGTCTCTTCAACTTCTATCCTGAACCAGTCGATGTCGCCAGGATAATCCAAAGATGTCTCATACGACACGACCGGATTTTGAGCGCTGATCGCCCCAAGATCAATTGCCATGCTTGAGATTTCATCCGGTTCAGGACTATCTTGGCCAAACGCTGGTTGCGCCGCCACGAGAAGCGCCACAAAAAATATTGACAAGCACGCTCTGATACAACATTCCTCCTTTTCAAACATTTGTAGAGATTTTGATATTTTATTTTAAAATGAATACCCCACAGCTTGCTGCGGTTGGGATGGTCACCAAACCGACTTAACTTGACTTTGTCACATTTCAGATTCAATCGCCAAATCGATAACTACCGATCCCGTGTTGCCACACAGATAACGAGTCGTTTTCTTATTACGTTTCAATCTGCCTGTATGCATGCGGTGGCCACCACAGGTTTAAGGTTTGCTCGGTAGGTTGTAACTGTCTAATCTGACAAAGTCAAGTTAAGGATTGTTGCATATTCTGTATGGATGATTGAGCTGAGAAAGGCAAGTCATTGTGCATACAAGATTCGGTATCATATGGTCTTCTGTGTCAAATACAGAAGAAAGCTCCTTAGAGATACAGGTCGCATCAATTATATCAAATATATTTGTTCTGAAATAGGCGAAAAATATTGGTTTGATTTTGATGCCATAGGAACCGATGGGGATCATATGCATATTCTTGTTGGGACTGCACCACGATATTCACCGTCACGAGTGATGCAAATAATAAAAAGCATAACAGCAAGGGAGTTTTTCAAACAATTTCCAAAAATCAAGAAACAGCTTTGGGGAAGTGGATTTTGGAGTGATGGGGGATACATCGGAACTGTAGGTGATGGTGTGATGTCGGACATAATCCGCAGTTATGTTGAGACACAAGGAACCCCCGAAGAGAAGGAAGGCTACAAGCAAATGAATTTGTTAGAATTTGACTAGCTGATGACCGGCGCGAACATGCCCCGCAGCTTGCTGCGGGGTGCGCTGTTTAACTCAGCCGCATAAAATTATCCCAGAAAATGTGAACACAGCAATTGTTTGTTGGTTATATGCTCATCTCACTGCAGAGCCACGGGGTATTCCCTAATTCGAATGGTCCGGTTCTTCAATGATATTGCATAGCCGCAGGGTTAGCAATTAGTTATGTGACATTCTACGCTAATATTTTTTTGATAGTCACATAACTGACTATGAGACGCAACATGGATCAAAAATGGATTAACGATGGAACTAAATCACAGCCATTTCTTTGATAACTTCGAACTTAAAAAGCCGAAAACTATATTTATTTGGTATCGCTCTAGATAACAAATTATGGATGGATAGGAGGATTCCATATTAGTTGGTTAACTGATGCATATGCGCAATATAGCATTGCTTGGATTTTGATTGCTTATTCTTTAGCTGCTATATTCGGAGTATTCTCAAGCTATTTGACTTATTTTCATATTAAGCGCCGCGAAATAATAGATACTGTTATTTCTGATATAGAGAAAAAGAACATTTTTGTTACAATCGAATCAGAAAATGCAAAAAAAGACCGGATTAGGAAAGAGGTAACTCGTTGGGCGAATCCAATTTTAGGGGCAGGTCAAGATTTGGAAGCCAGATTGAAAAACATTTTAGATAATCAAGGATATTTAGCTCTTAATAAAGATTATCTGGAAGAGGATATTACAAATTGGTCGATTTCATATGATTATTTCCTGAAAAGTTCGCTATATTTATTTGCTCAATATTTCTGTTGGATAAGAATGCTTCAAGAAAATCTTAATTTCGAATTGTTCCAAACACAGCATGAAAGGCAGGATTTTTTTGCGGCAATCGAAGCCGTTAGCCAAGCACTTGGAAGTTTTCCTCCAAACTATGGCCCTGGTGATAGACAAGTTTTCAAACTTCAACAAAGGGCAATCGGAGAGCTGATGATGGTCCAAAACGGTAACCATAGACAATGCCTCAGTTACCCTGAATTTTTTAAGAAAATAGACGAAGATTTAAGCTTCAGAAAGCATATTGAACCGCTCAGATTACTGTTAGAAGATTTAAATTCTAATACTAGCCGATGGGATAGGCTGCAAAATACTCAAAAACAATTAAGCATATTAAATAAGGCCTGCAATGATTTGTTGTCACACAAGTCGAAATAGTTGGCTGTGCTGAACTCCCAAGGTGGTCTGCCTCCAATATATCGCTTCAAAATGACGGTGCATTCGGTGGAGATGAATACTATCCTTAACTCGGCTTGATTTAGGGGTTATGACGGCAAAAAAGGTTTTCTTATTTTAAAATGAATACCCCGCAGCTTGCTGCGGTTGGGATGGTCACCAAACCGACTTAAGAATTGTTACATCTGTGTAGATGATTGAACTGAGAAAGGCGATGTCGGACATAATTCGCAATTATGTTGGGTCACAAAGAACCCAGAAGCGAGGGGACGACAAGCAGAGGAATTTGCTAGAATTTGACTAGCTGATGACCGGCGCGAACATACCCCGCAGTTTGCTGCGGGGTGCGCTGTTTAACTCAGGATTCAGATGGAGTCTAAAAAGAAGATAAGCCTGTCGAGAGGGATGGGAAGATCGTTCAGACTTGGGTCGATTCATCGAGATTTGCAACAAACTTCTCCACGACCTGTCCCAGAGTTGGCTCGCTCATGTCTGCAAGCTCGTAATGGACCAAAGTTGCAGGCTTTTGTATCTCGATCAGACGACGCATATCGATGGGCGTTCCTATCACCACTGAATCGCATTCCGCCTGATTGATGCTTTTTTCCAAATCCTGGACCTGTTCTGGGTAATAGCCCATGGCAGGGAGGACGTTTCCTATGTGCCGATACTTTTCCAGGGCGACTTTTATGGAGCCTGCGGCAAAGGGCCCAGGATCGATGATCTCAGATGCACCATACATTTGGGCCGCAACAAAACCTGCTCCATGAGCCATCCCGCCATGAGTGATGGTGGGCCCGTCTTCGATGACGAGAACCCTTTTGCCCTTTATGACCCCAGGATCGTCGACGGTTACTTCAGAGGCCGCAAGGATTACCTCTGCCTTCGGGTTCATCATCGCGGCATTGTCCTTGACCGCCTCAATCGATTCTGCCGAAGCCGAATTGGCCTTGTTGATCAATATCACGTGAGCCGCCCTGAAGTTGGCTTCGCCAGGGTAAGATGCGAGCTCCTGGCCAGGCCTTAAGGCATCTGCCACCGTGATCCAGAGGTCCGGCCTGAAGAAAGGAAGATCGTTGTTCCCACCGTCCCAGAGGATTACGTCGCTTTCTTCTTCTGCCTTGCGGAGAATACGCTCGTAATCGACCCCTGCATAGACCACAGTCCCTCGACGTAGGTGGGCCTCGTATTCCTCCCGTTCCTCAAAGGTAACATTCGCTTCGTCGAGATCGAAAAGGCTAGAGAACCTCTGGACCGCTTGCTTTCCGATCTCGCCGTAGGGCATGGGATGTCTTACCACCACCACACGAAGTCCTGCTTTGCAGAGTCGATCGACCACGTATCTTGATACCTGGCTTTTTCCGCTCCCGGTCCTGACAGCACAGATCGCGATCACCGGTTTTTTGGATGGGATCGCGGTCTTACGCCATCCCAGAAGTTCAAAGTTCGAACCTGTTGCAACAGCCCGACTTGCAAGGCTCATCGCGGCTTGGTGGCTCAGATCGCTGTAGGATAGGACGCATCTTTCGACTTTGTGGAACGCTATCAGCTCTTCAAGCTCGTCTTCTGGCCATATCGGAAGGCCTAGGGGATATAAAGGTCCGCTCAGTTGAGCGGGGTAGATCCTCCCGCCAATCCTTGGGATCTGAGTTGCGGTGAAGCCGACCACCTCGCATCTGGGGTCGTCACGATAACATACGTTGAAGTTGTGAAAATCACGACCTGCTGCGCCCAAAATCAGGATTTTTTCTCGCTTTTTATCTCCCACATCAACCGCATCCACTCTCGCCATAACGACCACAATACGTCGGCAATCTTTTTAAATTTAGGACTTACGCAGTTGACCGGAATATTTTTATGCCATTTGATGCATTCAAA
>CAYWZG010000103.1:1668-8567 GCA_964462795.1 uncultured Methanotrichaceae archaeon | reverse complement strand
TGAACAACTAGAACCAGTACCCTCCGACCGGTTAGGGGTACCTGAGTAGTTACGAAATATCTTGTTCTTCATGGGTTGAAAGCAGGAAAAATGAAGCTGAGATCTCAACACTGGATCCAACGCTCTTTTCCCCACGGATCAGAAAGATCCTTAAACTCTCACGCAAAATAAAAATTATATGTACGAAGATATCGGATCTATACTCTCTAAGGGGTTCGATACGTGGAAACGGAACCTCAACATAGCACTTCCCTTCGTCTTCAGCGCAGTGATCTCTGTCCTGCTGCTGATAGCGATGTTCGCACTGATCCTTGCGCCACTGATGTCATCGATAGATCCTTCGGCTCTGCTCTCTGACCCAAATAACGCCGAAGAAGCCGCAGAATCGATCGCATCCGCCATTGAAGGCAACATAGGCACCGTCATAGGGATCGCATTGTTATTCGCACTCGTCGTGACGCTGGTCTACGCCTTCTTTACGGCCGGAGCCATCGGGATGGCGAAAGACGCGACCGAAAAGGGCAAGACGTCCCTCAACCAGATGTTAGATGCCGGAAAGAAGCATTACATGTGCCTCTTTTTGGCCCAGATCCTGATGATGATCGTGGTGATCATTGGACTCCTCATCCTGATGATCCCGCTCTTTGGCCTTGCGACCGGTGGCGAGCCGTCTATTGGAATGTTCATTTCAATCATTCTGATGATAATCTACGCATTATTGGCGTCTTTGGCCTTGGCAATGGTCCCTTACGCCCTGGTCGTCGATAACATGGGACCAATTGATGCCATAAAGGCTGGTGTCGCGTTCTTCCTCTCAAACAAGATGGACGTCTTTCTCGTATTGCTGGTCATAGCGGCAATATCTCTCATATTCGGGTTCATAGGCACACTCTTCACAGGTTCGGAGATGGCAACTTTGATCTGGCAGATTCTGAGCTCTGTAATCAGCATCGTCGTGATACAGCCTCTTTCCACCGTCTGGTGGACCCGGCTCTACATGAACCGAACTGGAAAGATGGAAGATGGGAATCTATACGACCGCGAAGATCTCTATGAGGGATATGGTGATTCTGGAGATTACGACGAAGGTGTGAAGTACCTCTAGCGAAAATGAGCCCGAGCATGAGCATTAGCATTAGCATTCTGGCGAACTTCAAAAGGCGCAGTCTGGTATATCAGACTGCGATTGTAGCGATCATATTTTTTTCGCTATATTCACTTTACATGGACTACATCAGCGCGCCCAACATCGTCGGCGAAAGCATCTTTGCAGCAGTCATATTCTCGGCTAGCTACTTCATGACCTCGACCTTAGTGCTGCGCAAAAAGATGCAGGCGCGCCGCAAGAAGTAGCCTTCCCGTCGAAAATTGGAGGACTTCTGGGTTAGAAATCTGAAAAATCGGGTCGTGGGTGTCAGTCATTGAAGAAAATCTGAAAAAACGAACACGGAAAGCCCATTTTTGTGATGTTGCCCATTCGGTCACATGTTGATGATTTTCAATGATTCACGGCCACGACCAAAAATCGAGAAGGAATTGAATAGAAAACCTTGTGGAAAAATTCTTGATGATGCCTGAATTCAGATCCAATCAAGAGCCGCACATTTTGAGGAGATGGGCCTCTCCACTCGTGGTTCCCCTCGCAAAGATCATGTCACCAGCCTCAAGGGCAGTCTTGGATTTGGGGTTGTAGGTCCATCGATCGCCCCGCTTTATGGCCAAGACGTACATCCCAGTCTCAGTCTCAAGATCTAGCTCGCTCAAGGTATTTCCCGCCACCTGCGACTTTGGCTTTACTTCCACTCTCGCTATGATCTCGTCAGACTCCCTCATTGCCATCGCCAATATGGGGTGTGGCTCGATATCGTGCAGGACCACGTTTGCGATCTTGAGGGCAGCATCGCTTATGATCTCGGTGGAAACTGCAAGATGCAGAAGGCCCCGGAGGCTTTCTACGTCGTCGATATATTTTGCTGCCTGGAGAACCCAGCGTTGGAGGTCATACTTCATCTCGTCCATCTTCTGCTCGACTTCCACCACTTCGCGAGCCACGTCTTCGTTATCGAACAGCACGGCCATGTAAGCCAACCCGACCGCAAGCTCAGAGGTGTTCTTCATGTCCACTATGATATCCACAGCGTGATCAAGTTGGCAGATGCCACTTTCCTGTAGTATTTTCTGGACGAAGGCGCCACCTGTAACCATGCTCATGAAGAGAAGAATGCCCTCGTCGTGACCCCTGGCAAAAAGGATGTCCTCTGTTCTGATTACCATATTTGGCTCAGGGTCATAGATCCAGCTCTCGCTTCGCCTTATGGCGATAACGCTCATACCTGTCTCAGTCTCAAAAGAAATGTCATCGAGACTCCTGCCCACGATCGAACTTTTTGCCCCAACCACGGCCCGCGCCACGGTCTCTTCGGCCACTCTGAGATCCTTTTTCAGCTCGTAAGGAATTCCCATGTCCAAGAGAACGATGCTCGCTATGTCTCCTGCCGCGTTCGAGATGATCTCTGCGGCCGACGCTATCTGGAGAAGGCCAGAAAGGCTCTCGGCGTCTTCTACTGTCCTTGCTGCCAACATGGCGACGACTTGGGCGTGGTATTCGTAAACGTCCATCTTATCTTCGAGGCGAATAACCTCCATGGCCAGGTCTCGATCGTCGTAAAGAACCGCAGAGTACCCTAAGTCCACCATCAGCTCGCTGGTGTCCTTCATCTTGACCAGAAGCTTTTTCATGCTTATGGGGCAGTATTCGATCTTCCTCATGACGTTCTCCTGTGCTCACTCTTTCGTCGAAATCGGACGGATTTTTCAAGAGACCTACCATACCCCCAAATCTATAAGTTCTTTCGGTCCCTTATTTTTCTCAAGGAGGATTAAAGTTATGGAGCTTAGCACGGTAAGGCTTAACATTCCAGAAGACTCAAACCTGATTCTGGGACAGTCCCACTTCATCAAGACCGCAGAAGACCTGTACGAAGCGATCGCCGGAGGAGTCCCATCCGCTAAGTTCGGGATCGCCTTCTCTGAAGCGAGCGGACCTTGTCTCATCAGGTCAGAGGGCAATGACGACGCTTTGATCGCCAAAGCCAAAGAAAACTCGCTCGCCTTGGGATGTGGCCACACCTTCGTGATCTTGATGAAAGATGCATTCCCCATCAACGTCCTGAACACCATAAAGAACATTCAAGAGGTCTGTTGCATATTCTGCGCCACAGCAAACCCTGTCGAAGTGGTGGTGGCGTCTACTGAACAGGGCAAAGGCATCATGGGCGTGATCGATGGATATCCCCCAGAGGGGATCGAGTCCGAAGAAGACATGACCGAGCGAAGAGCGCTTTTGAGAAAGTTCGGCTACAAACGATGACTTTGGCCTTTTGAATCTTGATAACAGAAAGCATGATAGAAGCACTGCAAAATCGTGATAAAGGCACGACAGAAACGTGAATGACAAAAGCATGATCGGGAATATGACGGAACTATGACAGAAATAGATCTTCAGGTAAAAAACGGCAAGGTCTACCTCGAAGGCCGCCTCCAGAGTGTGGACCTCTGGATCAAAGATGGCAGGATCACCGAGATCGGCAAAAGTCGACGAGCTAGCGAGGTGTTGGACGCAAGAGGCCTCATAATTCTTCCGGGTGCAATCGACATGCACGTCCACTTTCGCGATCCTGGCTACACATACAAAGAAGACTGGATGTCAGGGTCTGCTTCTGCAGCAGCGGGCGGCGTAACCTGTGTTGTGGACCAGCCCAATACAGATCCTCAAACTCTCGATCCTCATTCTTACAGGGAGAAGCTCGATCGAGCAAGAAGCCGCTCTCTGGTGGATTTTGGCTTAAATGTTGGGCCTGGGAGCTCAGAAAAGGTGAAACAGCTAGCCCAAATGGGCGCGATGGCCGTCGGCGAGATTTTCACCTACGAGCATGGCTATGATGAATTGAAGAAAATCCTTGATTATGTGAACGAGTCAGGGCTCCTTCCCACAATCCATGCTGAGGACGGAGCCATTCTTCGAGAATGCACCACGCCCTTACTGGATCGAAGAGAGCCTGAACTTTATTCTCAAGCCAGGCCCAACAGAGCCGAGGCCGTGGCGATCCAGAAAGTATTGGAGATGACAGATCGGGCTCACATCTGTCACTTGAGCACCCAAGAAGGGCTGAACCTGATCCGGTCCGCCCGAAAGATGGGCAAGAAGGTAACGTGCGAGGTTGCGCCCCATCATCTTATATTCACCAAAAAAGACTGGAGATCGCTTGGCACGTTCCTCAAGACCAACCCCCCAGTTCGTGATTCCAATGACAAGATGGCCCTCTGGGAAGGCTTGAGACGGGGCGAGATACAGGTATTAGCCTCGGATCATGCACCACATCTTCCAGCAGAGAAAAAAGAAGAGATATGGGATGCGCCACCTGGCGTTCCGGGCGTTGAGACCATATTTCCTTTGATGTTGAACGCGGTCAAATCCAATTTCATATCGATGGAGAGGATGTTGGATGCCATCTCCAACAAACCCGCGAGGATTCTGGGGCTTACATCCAAAGGCAGAATCGCCAAAGGGATGGATGCAGACCTTGTCTTCGTGAACCCCAGAAACTCAAGAGAGATCCGGGTAGACGATCTGCACAGCGGCGCCGAATGGACACCTTTTCAGGGCAAACGAGCCATATTCCCAAAGATCACCATGGTCCGAGGAAAAGTGGTGGCGATGGATGGCGAGATCGTGGCAAAGCCAGGCTTTGGCAGATACGTACCCGGTCGCAAAATGATTGCAGCCCCGTCAGAAGACGACGACTATGACGAAGAGCTGGAAGATGGAACGAAAGAGACGTGAGACATATTAGGTGGTTTTGGAGGTTTTGAGATGACTAACAAAGACGATGCAGAAAAAATGGTGGGTCGAGCAGTCATAGAGGCCATGAAAAGGTCAGCACAGGCTCGAGAGATATTTAAGAGGATTCTTGGAGACGTGATGGAAAACGTTCCCATGTCCGAGACAGGATACAAAGATCTGGCCGTGGACGTGATGGAAAATCCAGACGAGATCGTGATCTTCGCAGACCTTCCTGGTTCCAATAAAGAGAACATCGACCTTAGCGTGACCGAAGATTCTGTCGCCATCGAGGTCAAGTTCGAGCGAACCGAGGGCCACTACCTGATCCAGGAGCGGAGCAAAAAATCCCTTTCCAGAGAACTTAAATTGACTGAAGAAGTGAAGCCAGAACAGATCACGGCCAAGTACGACAACGGTGTCCTGGAGATACACCTGCCCAAATTGATCGTGGTGAAACCTCACGAAGTGAACATCAATTGAGACTATCGTGTTTGACGATACTTCAGGAAATATCGTCGAGAACTATAAGAAAAATTGAGGGTCACCGGGAATCGTCCAGCGATTCCATGGTGACTATCTTGTATACGTATTCGATCTCCAGCTCCTGGCGCGGTTCCAGGTCCACGTCCCATTCAAGTCCTGAGTCGGTCGTCTTGGAAGGTTCCAGACTTACCGAGATTAGCTCGGCTTTGAGGGGCTTTCTGTCCTTGATTTCGATCGTGGCATTCCGATCCAAGTTGCTCTTCAGTTTGAGCATGTAAGTCGAAGTCTCTGTAGTAACGAGGACGGTGATGGTGGAGTTTCCTTTTCCAGGAGTCGCTTTCATCTCTTCTTTAACTGTGTAGTTCGTCCTCTCTTTGGAGACGGTAACGTCTGCAGAGGCTCCGACAACTATCGATGACTCTGTCCCTTTCGGCGTGTAAGGTATTTCAAGATCAGTTACGTACTCGCCTCTCTTGTAGAGTAGAGCTTTTCCAGAGGGCCAAGGATCATCCATGGTGTTGTTGGCCTTGATAGTCTCCATCACCGGCCCGTCGCTCTCGAAATAGGCATCCCAGGTGTAAACTCGATCCAGTGGTGCCGTCTCTTCGACGAGAGGAAATCCCACTTCCTTATCCATCTCTAGATCGTTTCGGCCCTCGAGCTCGTATATGTAGAGAGTCTCAAGCTCGCCGGTGGCCGAGGGCAGAGGCTCAGGCGCAAAGACCAAGAAGGGGGCCTCTTCAACGACCTCCTCGTACAGATAGTCATAGTCATATGCGCCTCTCACGCTCTTTGCCACGGGCTCGGGCTGAGGCGGGCCTGCCACAAGCTTCAACCTCACATTTTCCAGATCTTCACCGAAATCGTTTGAGACGATGGCATAGGCAGACACTGTGATCATGTCTTCTTCTAGGTAGAGTGAGTATAGTGGTGCCCAGTACCCGGCATTTGGCATAAGGTAGTTTAGCTCAAAGTCGTGCATCCCGGTGGATGAGACGTTAAGATAGTACTCGGGGTTGTCCTCGTAGATTATCTTCTCAACAACTGCGTTCGATACTGCAAAGCGTACTGATTCCATGCTTGCCGATCTCGGTAGGTCCAAGACGAACCTGTGAAGTCCTTCGGTGACCTCCATGCTTCCTGTCCTCTTCACCGAGGTGAGGCCGTCTGGATAGATGGTGACCGAATCGACGGGAAGGCTGATGATGGTGATCGCCTCGATCTCACCAGAATCCTCCTCGGATGCAATGGCCAAAGACGAGACTGACAGCAACAGCGCCAAAATAGACAAAATTGATCTCAAATTAATCTCCCCAACTTTTTCAGGAATATAGGCAGACATGTAATATTATGTTTTCTCTGGCGTCCATGACTATGAAGCGTATGGAGATATAATCTAATATGTGAAAAGAATTTTAATATATATGGAGAATGCATAAAATTGAAACATTCGGGACTATACAGCGAATTCGCGATCTTATATAAATCGTACCGCAAAAAAGGTAAGAGAAGATCCCGTGTAGGGATCTGGAAATTTAATTAACGCTTAGAGACAAGGCAGCCAGTCGACTGA
>CAYWZG010000103.1:0-1568 GCA_964462795.1 uncultured Methanotrichaceae archaeon | reverse complement strand
CACCAGGGCGACGCCGATAACCAATAAAACTGCTAGTTCTCTCTTCATTCTGTTCCCACCTCCGATTCACATTACCCGCGTTCGCATGGCTGCATCGCCAAACATATAGTTGACGACTCGACATAGCATTGCCCTTAAGGGATAGATAGCTAAGTATAAATACAGCTGTTATGAGTGTCAAGAGCCCTTGCCGACAGGCAAGACCCAAACCCCGCTCTACCAGTATAACCCGGTAGATGCTGCTTAAAGCCACCCCCCTCAGGAGCGGGGTGCCTGATTCGATAATCTACATCCGAATCATTCATGTCAGGCACAATCCACTCTTGCGGTTGATGGCATATAAACCTATCGAGCACGATTCTGCCGTTTCGCACCGATGGAGATTGCCCCTTCTGGGTTTTAGGGGCGAAAATCGCAAAAAATTATCCACAAAAGCCATTTCACCTCGAATTTCGGCTCGAAACGACTTTTTCGGCGTTTTTTGATATCTTATGCACCCTGAAAACAGAGAATGAAAACGAGCCCAAAAAACATATTCTATTTTCTCAGAAATAGGTGATCGAGAGAACCACAAGATCACATTGGATCGAAGGTATTTTGATCATCTGCCCTTCTGTCGCCCACCTTCTTGAACCCGCAGATGGAAAAAGGACGATAACCCTTTTACCACCTTAAGTTTGCTTTTGTCCACATGAAAAGCGATGTAAAGAAGATTATTCCATGTCTTGACGTGAAGGTGATCGATGGCCAACCTTCTGTGGTCAAGGGCGTAAAGTTCGTGGACCTCAAAAGGCAAGGCGACCCGGTAGAGCTGGCCAAGCGCTATGACGAACAAGGTGCTGACGAGCTGATCTTTCTGGATATCACAGCCTCTCATGAGGGGCGATCTACGATGGTCGACGTTGCCAGGCGCACTGCAGAGGCGGTCTCTGTTCCCTTTGCGGTAGGCGGTGGGATAAGCACCATTGAAGGAATTCGCGAAATACTCGAAGCTGGAGCCGACAAGGTCGGAATCAACACCGCCGCCTTGAAGAATCCTGACCTGATCAAAGAGGCCTCGAAAACCTTCGGGTCCGATAGAATCACCGTGGCCATCGATGCCAGGAGAAACACCGATATCAAAGAGGGCGTCAACGTATTCGAGCTGGAGGATGGAACAAAGGCGTGGTTTGAAGTGGTGATCTACGGAGGTCGAAAATCCATCGGGATGGATGCCATCGACTGGGCTTGCCAAGTAGAAAGCCTAGGTGCCGGCGAGATTCTCTTGACCAGCATGGATCGTGACGGCACCAACGACGGCTACGATATTCCTCTTACACGTGCCGTCTGCAAAGCAGTAAACATCCCCGTCGTTGCAAGTGGCGGCGCAGCAAATCCCGAACACATGCTCGATGCGTTCAAAGAAGCCGACGCAGATGCGGCCCTTGCTGCAGGGATCTTCCATCGCGGAGAATACACCGTCGGCCAGATCAAAGATTACCTCACATCTCAGGGAATCAAGTTCAAAACAGAATATAGTCAAGAACCGATTAGATAACACTAATCGGTTCTCACCAGAATAGTGCTTA
>CAYWZG010000102.1:0-8686 GCA_964462795.1 uncultured Methanotrichaceae archaeon | reverse complement strand
ATCTGGTCAACCAGGGCACATTACATGCCTGTCATTTTAGTGGCGGGTAGTTGACCATTCTGTTTCATCCTTTCAGGAAATTTTTCACGAGCAGGGGAACCATCTTTGGCCGAGCCTTGAAGACCGAAAGCCCCGAAGATATCCCCTTTTTCATCGCCGAGCCTGCCATGTTCATGTCTTTCCTTTCAAGACCTCTCGTGAGTGCGTCGATATCCTGATCGTTCATCATGCGGAGCGTTTCTAAGGAAGCGCGCCCCATCCTGTACTCCCAATAGAATTCACGTTTCCACTGGCGCGCGTATTCAAAGAGTGACTTTGCAGAAACTTTCTCTGATTTGGCTGCATGAGCCGCCACGGTTCCGCAGATTTGGCCTGCGCGCATGGCATAGGCCATCCCACTCTGGCCCGCGGCCGCGCCCACAACCATCAGGGAATCTGCGACGATTTCACCGGGTAGCGTGGCGATGGTATCACCCCCCCGATTGACTTTGAGGATCGTAAGATCATTTACATCCACGCCCAGTTTCTCGTATTGGTTGGACTTGTATTTCTTGAAAAGGTCGATGAATCTGTCCAGGAATGGTCGAACATCTTTTCCGCATCCTCGAACGAAGACGCCCAGAGTTGCGATATCGCCGCCGCAAGGAGAAAAGGTCGCCTTCCAGCCAGGCGCCATCGATCCGACCCAGTACTCAAAGAACCGCTCTTCGCCAAGGCCGGAAAGTTCCACCACGGCCTCAGCTGCCCAGGCCACGTCTTCTAGGTGTTTGAGGGGTGAAAGGCCCGCTCTTCTTGCTATCGTCCCTTCCACTCCGGAGGCGTCGATCACCACTTTCGCGCAGATTTCGTCTTGACCCGTTCGCCTTTTCCCTTTTGTTCCTTTGATCTTGAATTCATCGATTTGGGTGCCGTCAATCTTGGAGCGGTTGATTTCAGTTCCGTCGATCGGGGTCCTTTTTTTGCCGTCAAGATCTTTCAGAGGTTTTCGCATAATCTCGTCGATCTGGATCTTTCGTTCACCTTGCACGAGGTCAGAGCTTATGGCCTCACCCTTGAGAAGAGATACGCCTACCTTTTCGGCGCGTTTCAGGTAGAGTTCGTCGAATCGGGCGCGGTCGATGGTGCGCCCGGGAGTTCGGATTTCGAGGACGTGTCCCGAGGGTGAGATTATGTGCATCCCTTCGAGGTCGTGGAGGATGTATTCTCGCTCGACTTCAAGGCCCGCGCGTTGGAACATTCCATCGAAGAACGTGTTGGCGGGGTGATCGAAGGTCTCGCCCATATCTTTATCCAGGAGCACTACCTCGGCGCCACTTTTTGCGGCCGAGGTTGCAGTCAAGATCCCTGCGGGCGATGCGCCCACCACCAAGACACTAGCGTTCACGCATTTCAGGTGGGCGAAAGGGTGTGATGAAGGTTTCTGTTTCTGGGCGAAAGAAGGCCCGCGTCTCGCCAGAAACTTTCCTAAGCTTTGACAACGGGAACCACCTCAAAGGTGGTTATGAATGGTCTCTTCTTCTCTTCTGGAGGGAACTCCCCCAGGTAAAGCTCGGTCGCCTCTTTCAGATTGTCCACGGCCTCTTCTGGCGTCTCGCCCTGGCTGACCGTCCCAACCTCGGGGCATTGGGCCACGTACATGTCCTCTTCCCTATAGATCACAGCCGGAAAGGGCTGCGTTACAAGCACCATACAGGCTCACATCATAATTGATTATGACGTACACGGGAGTTCTCTCAAGCACATGCCTTTGTTTTTCCGCTTTCAAGAACTCCTCTTGAAATTCTGGTGAGACAAAAATATCTCTGTTTTTGGATGCAATGCCACCTGCGATATAAAGTCCGCCCGTGGCCAAGGTGTCCAAAACGTAATTTTTGGCGCACCGCCCATAATATTTCGCATAAATTCTGAAAGTTTCATTGCACAATTTATCTCTATATCTATATTTAGAGATCAGGGCCGCTTTGTCCTTTGCGTCTTCGATCTCTTTACAGTACTCTGTTTTTCCGTACTTTTCCTTCAAGAATTCGTAGATTCGCTTAATTCCACGCCCAGAAAGCACGTCTTCATAGCTTACTGGCGTTTTCCTCTCACCTTGGATGTGTTCTACAAGTTCGAAATCAAACTCGTCATGAACCGGAAAGTCGCCGTGTCCACCTTCGCTTGACACTGGAATGTATCTTTTTCCGTCGTATACGAGCACGGCCTTGCCTAAGCCAGTTCCAGCCCCAATCACTGCTCTTGTCTCTCTTAACCCCAAAGCTCCTTTTTTGGCCTCGTATACGTCATCTTCTTGAAGTGAATCTATTCCATAACCAATTATCTGAAAATCGTTTATTATGTGGAACTCCGTTAATTCAGCATCTTTTTTTATTGTCTCCGCATCTACATTCCATGGAACGTTGGTAAGTTTTGCCAATTTGCAATTTGTCACTGCTCCTGCCACACCCACACAACCCCTTTCTACGTTTATGCCATATTTATCTCGTCCGTATTCGAGCGTTTGTTGTACTGCTGGCGCCAGGGAGTCGAGTTTTTGGCTTTCGAAATGAGCAGAATATAACAGAGTAATGTCATCGTTTTTTACGCCTGCGACCGCGATGTTTGTATGCGTCCCCCCAACATCGCCACCCAATACAAAAATTTCATAGTCCTCTTTTCCGATATCTTCTTTGTGAATTCTTATCCCCATCTGCAACACCGCCCAACCCATACTCGTCTATTTGACATGACAACTGTACACTATCCTAAATATATAGTTGAGGGCCAATTATAGTCATGAACCTTAGACTTGACACTTAATGCGGCATACTGGAAGTGTCATCTGCTACAAAACCCGTAGTTTCTTGGGTTGACATCGCCTTTGCGCATCGGATAAGTGTCAAACTTGGCGTTCAGGACTATAGATAACACTACTTGGCTCTCGAAAGATTAGTGCTTAACGATACGAATAGGCCAAATCTCAAACTCTTGTAAGTTAGAGATTTGTTCGAAAGGTATCGTCAAGCACTATATTTCAAATTTTTTCGTATTCAAACCCCAAAAAACATCTATGCGTTCTATTCTCATCGCCAAAAAGATCTTTTAAAAAATAAAGGTGCATGTGACGCCTCAGATGTGCGTCACATCATCACCTATTTCGCAGTCGCAGGTGTCATCCATATCTTGGTACACCATGTTATCGAACTTCCAGTTTGGAACCTGCCACTCGCTCCCATCGTAGGAGTATTCGGGCTCTTCGGCCAGCATGTTCACAACCGCGTTTGCATAGACCGGTTGGGCCACCGATCCGTCGAGGGACCGGGGATCGACGCGGACCTGATTTACGAACATTCCGGGCCGTGAGGCCTTGACTTTGTAGGTTATGGTCTTCGTCTCGTAAGGCTCTATGTTCACCAGGTTCCAGGAAACCACGTCGTTTTCGTAAGAGGCAAACGGCACGCTCACGCTGGCTTCAAGAAGCTTCATCCCGTCTGGGAGGCCGTCCGTCACCGTTGCAACTCTCGTGGAGTTTTCCTTGTTTTCGATCTCGATCGAGTAGGTGACGATGTTTGTCTCGTTTGCGTCGAGCTTTGCGTTCAGGTCCACCGAGAAGGTATCGTATATTTCGTCGATACAACATGTCAGCCAATCGATCTCGTTAGCCGTGAAGTTCGAGGCGCAGACCCGTTCGTCGTCGCCGTAACCTCCGCAGACCCGCACGCGGTTTACAATCTCCCTTTCCACGTACTGGGCCAGGTCGTTTTCGGAAACTTTGAGTTTAAGATCGATCTTTGCGACATCGCCTATGGAAAGGTGAGTTAACGTCCAGTTGACGCTATTTTCCGTCCGCTCAGAAGGTCTGACCGATGCTTCCAAAAACTCGGCCCCTAACGGGAAGAAGTCCTGGACGCGAATTGGCCCAAGCGCTCTGTTGCCGTCGTTTTCGACCGTGATCGTGTAGTCTGCAACGATATCGAATCTCTCGGGGCTTTCGCCCTCGCGTGTCACCTCGTTGTCACCAAAGATTACTTCTTGGCTGATGGTGCCGTTCTTCGACACGCTCAGGTGAGGTTGACCGTACTTTGGCGCACCCTTGAATAGGACTCTTCGCTGGATCGAGTAGTCACCAACGTACGTTTCGTCGAAGTCGATCTCGTGGGATGGACTTTCCTCGCCCACGCACTTCTCGCATTTTTTGTCCACAAGTTCGCCCTTGTTGTCGGTCAGAATTGCGCAGTCGCCCTCGTTGTTCCAGATTGGGGCATCTCGATTCATGTAAAGTTCCTTGGCCGAGTCGGTTCCATGGAAGGTGTAAACGGTTACGTTCGATCTTGGGTTGAGGACGAAATTGTCGGGGAACTCGTAAATGTGGCCGTCATCATCAGAGAGGGTCCAGTTTGTCATGTCCACAAACGGTAGCGATTTATCGTTTGTTATCTTGACCCATTCGTCAACGAGTTCGATCTCGGCTATTTGAACTGTTTTACTTCCTTTGCCGCCCTCAGACGATTCGTCGGGGCTAGTCGAGATCGCTCTGTACCTTGCGGTTCCGGAAAACTCAACGTCGGTGTTCATCTCGTTTAGACCTTTGGCTTCGGTCTCTTTGTCAAGACTCGTGATGCTGGAGTATTCTTCGCTTATGAGTGTAGTTTTCGGGTTTTGGACCATACTCCCTCGTTCCATTTCATCGTCGAATCGATTGAGAAGTCATCGGTGAGATTCTGTTTGGTGGGTGCGTAGACGAGGTTGATGTCTTTTGCGATGTATTTCGAGGGGGTTGTGATTATCTCGTCAGACACGTAGGACCCCGAGCCGCTCTCATGAGATCTCTGGCTTTCGCCGATCCTCTTGTCGACGACTACAGATCCTGATCCTGAGACTGATCTTTTGGAGGATGTGCCGAGGAAGTACTCATCGATATAGTCAACGACCTTAAAGCTTCCTGTGTAGTCCTCTCTGGACTCGAATATGGGGGTGCTTTGGCGTGTAGCGTTAGTTGGCATCTTCGTGAGGCCTATGTAGGCCATTCCATCGAATTCGGCTTCCACCTCTGCGATGGTGCCGTTACGGTCCATATCGATCAGGGACACGCGGTCGATCTCGTTGAGGTACTTGTAATCCCCATGGAAGACTGTATTGGTGGCCCTATTAACCGCTTGGGTCTCCTGAGACCAGCGCGATTTGTAGGTGACTGTCCTGTTGTTGTAAAGACCTATAGTTATCTGGTCGTAAGAAGCGGATACGTCCTTGGCCTGACGTATATCTCTGTCCTTGGTGTCGAGATGAACGACCTCATCGCTCTTGTATGAACCGCTACCGTGTTCTTTTATGTCCAGTTCCGGTCCTAAGTCGGAGATGACGTTTACGGTCTCGTCGTCCCAGATGGTCTCTACGGTTCCCTCGCCGTAGGTGGTGTTCAGGAAGGTGACCTTAACTCTGTTTTGCAAGACGTAGGACTTGAAGTTTGTGGAGTAGTGATCTCGCACCCGGACGAATCCCTCACCTGCTATGCTGTGGATGGCCTCTAATACCAGCTCTGGTTCTTCTGGGATCTTGACGTTGAGGGTAATGTTGACCCACTCGCCAGGCTCGATGGAGTCAAAGCGCCACTTGCCATCTTCGTCTGGGGGCGGGTAGGCGTAGATGAATTCCACGTCCTTATTGAATATGTCCTCCACAACGACGTCCTTTGCGGGAAGTCCAGGATCTTCGGTGTTGTGGATCTGGATGAGGTAGGTGACGTTGTCACCCCTCTTTACTTTCTTATCGAGGGCGATCTTGTTCACAGTCAAGGGGTCGTTTAAGATGATCACCGAGGCGCTACCCACCGCGGTTATTTCCTTGTTGGCCATGTTGAAGCGCTTGTCTTGACCGGTGGCTTCGGCATTGCAGGAGACCATTTCCATCCCGCAGTCGGCTTGGGTCACGATGTACGTGTAGGGACCTTGAGTGCTCGAAGCTTTCTCGCCTGGGTCTAAAGCCGTTTTGTCGAGGGTTATCGTGCCCAGATTGGTGGTTCTTTGGACCAATGCAACGAGCCCAATTTCTTCAATACGGGCGTGTCCGGTGTTCTCGACTTCGAAAGTGTAGGTTACGGTATCGTCTACACGGGCTTCGGCTTTGTCGGGGATGACGCTGACTTTGAGGGAAGAGAGTGAGTGGTCTAGCCGTTTTGTGTAGGTTCGCTCATCGTCGTTGTCGCCTTCAGCGCTGGACCAGATAAGTTCGGTGCTGGTACTGATAGCGGTATCGACGATGGCTTGGTACTGGAGATGAATTTTGTTTCCGCTGTTCCATGTCAGGTCTGCCTGGTCGAAGTTCCACTTGAGGCTTTTTGTATCGCTATAATCCATATCATACGCCGGGCCAGATATCACTTTCATGGAATCTGCCACGTAATTGAGCCCGTCTTCTAAGGTTTCTGTCACTTTCAGGTCGTAGGCTTTTGCCTCGCTTTCTGGGGCGTGGTAGACGTAAATGTCGTATGTGAACTTGTTGTTGCCGTTATCGGTTGACTCTTTCGTAACGTTAAGGACGGGTTCCACGATGACGACCGGCTCGGACAGGCCTTCGTATGTATAACCTTGGGCACCTAGCGTGTAGCTGAGAGCGGCCTCGCAAGATCCCAGAACCAAACCTGCCTGATTGCCCACTGTGTTGGCTGCTACAGCCCGGAATTTTACAATTATATCGCCATTATCATTATTGTCAAAATCGCCGAAGTTCCAGATGACTGTGACCTCACTGGTGCCGTCATTTGGCGGGGTGATTGTGGGGTCACCAAGTGTGATGGAATTGCCATTTTTGTCCGTAACAGATATCGTATTTTTGTAGATCAGGCCCACCGGAAGTGTGGCGGAAACTTCCAAATTTTGAACTTCGCTTTGGGGCAGATTCGCGTTTATCTGGTAGAAGTCTTGTTGGGCATTTACGCCGGGCAGGGCGCAGAAGGCCAAGATAGATAGTGATATTAAAGCTAAAATTGTAATGCGTCGTTTCTGTAACTTCGACCTGTGCATTGTTTCAATCTCCCTCGATAGGCTCTTGAAGTCTCAGGCAAAAATAATCTTTTCGGTCAGGGGGGGTGGGTAAGAGGACTGGAACGTTCAGGCCTCTTCAGATTTTCCCAGCATCTGGCCGGAAGCGCCGGTTGTCATAACCTCGCCAACTTCGGCCACGGTCTCGTTCCTGGTTGCGTTTGCCGTTTCGTTGTCGGAAAGGGCGATATCTGCCGCTGTTTCTGAGGCTATTTCCAGGGGTTTGAATCCCGTGACGTTGCCGTCCAGACCTATCGAAAAGGCCTTGGAGTCTTCATCCAGGAAAGCGCCGTCATCCCTTCTGACTGTGACGTTCAGCAGGTAGGTTCCCGGTGAAAGTTCCTCTGCGGCCAGAGGCGACAAGAACTGGAAGGAATAGGGAGGTATTATCGAGGAGTTGGTGACCTGCGTGGTGAAGTTGGCCACCACAAAACCGGCCTCATTGGACAACGTCGACCAAGCCTGGGCGCGATAGTGGTGGTTTCCCGTGTTCTTGAAAATAACCTGGCCGACCAGACCTTCAGTTGCATTGACGAGATCCATGTTGGTTATGTTCCCGGTCTGGACGAGTTTTGTTCTGAGAATTGTGAGAGCTATGGGCACGTTTATGGCCAGGGCAATCCCCACAGTGCCGTTACCATGGGGTTCGGTCTCGATGTGCATCACCGCGTATCTGGTACCTGAACCCACACCTACCGGCATCCTGCCGCTCAATGCCACACTTTGCGACTGGCCCGGCTCCAGGTGGAATGTCGACGGGGTGGCGCTGAAGTGCTCTCGTAGGGAGTAAGGGCTCGTGTCCTCCTCGGAACCCAGAAGCTGTGTGGTTCCATCAAGACTCTGGCCTAATCCGAATACTTCGGCCGTTATGTTGGTCAGAGGGTCGTCTTCATTGATGCTCACCGTTGTGGTGTGCTTTACCCGATCACCGGGCTGGATTTCGGCGATCAAGACGGTACCTGCGGCCCTCAGCCCGCCAGCGATCGGCACGCTTGCGGAAAGAAGCAAGATGAAGACTGCAGTGAATGCGATTATTTCTGGCTGTTTCATTCAATTCACCATACCCCACATTTTTATATATTATATATAATGGACAACTCTCTTCGGTCGGATCAAATCACGACGTTTCCGGTGTATGTGATCTGTATCCGGTATTCTTCCACTGGATCTGACCAGCTCACATCCTGGCTCAACACTACAGGCACGTCGCTTTGGGGCGTTGGACCTCCTGCAGCAATAACTCCGCCCCGGGATAGGTCCACCCTGTAGTCAGTTGACTCGTAAGTGGCAGAGAGAATCAGAGGGTTGGTCAGTTTGATTGAAGGATCGTACCCCGAACTCGAATCGTATTTGGTAAGATGGCCACTGGTGACGGGGTTCTGGTCGGTAGCAGTAACTTGCCAATCTTGCTCAACGCAGATCACTTGTACGGGGCAGCTTACCGAATTTTGTCCTATTTTTGTAGACCAGTCCACGTTGGGAAGTGCTGTCACAGACATGACGAAGTCGCCACCCAAGGGGATGGTGCTTCCTGGGGAACAACCCGGTGCCACTGGTACCTGTCCGCAAGCAGGAGCCGCGATCAGAAACAGGAGCGAGGTGCAAAAGAAGAACGCCCTAGTGTCTCTTAAATTTAATTATTATACATAATGTTTGGAGAGCTTTTTATC
>CAYWZG010000101.1:0-8867 GCA_964462795.1 uncultured Methanotrichaceae archaeon | reverse complement strand
AATTTGAATGCATCAAATGGCATAAAAATATTCCGGTCAACTGCGTAAGTCCTAGTATGTTCTCGTCATTGTCTTCGTTCGCATGTTTCGTCGGGTTGAAGGAACCCGTGATCGTGGTAATGTTGTCGATTATGAATACCTTGTGATGCATGGTGTAACCATTTTTGTCTTTGATCACTGGGATTCCACTATCAAATAACGGCCCATAAGCGGCGTATTGGCTAGTCTGTCTCGCCTCAAAGATTCCTTTGACATCGACGCCGTCCTCGCTTCTTTCGATCAGCTTCTCTTCGATGGGATCGCTGGTGAATGTGAATGTCATGAACTGGATCGAACTTTCGGCAGAATCAAGCTCACTTAGAATCTCCTCTTCTACATCGTCTTCTGGCGCAAAGTAGTTCTCGACCCTTACGCCCTCAATCTCAAAATCTGGGTGGGGTGTTGGCGTAACTTTTCTTTCACCCAGCTCATACTGGCACCACATCTCCTCGATCTCGGCGATGTAGTTTTCTGCTAACTCTTCAGATCTCATGACGAGAACATTGTTGTTGTTTTTGTTCACGCCATTTTGAGTCGGGTTCGTAGATCCTGTCCATACCTTTTTGCCGTCCACCACGATCACTTTGTTGTGCATGAAGTCGCTTTTGCTTCTGTCGAGGGTCAGGGGAATGCCTTTTTCCTGAAGGCAATTGCACATGGACGCCTCTCTTTTGGCTTGAGTGTCGTCCATTATCATTGTGATCTTGACGCCTCGATCCGAGGCTCTGGCCAGGGCATCAGCAACGCTCTCGAGGTCAAGATCGTAAACTGCCATGTAGATGCTATCTTGTGCGGAATCGATGAAATCGACGGTGCAGCCTTCTACGTCGTCTTTGTATGTGAAATAGACCTGGCACCATGGTGCGCTCTCGCATTCGGGCTCAATTGAACAAGACGTTTGGGATATCGTCTCACCATTATCGGTTACACATCTGGATATGGTCAGAAATAGAAGCAAGAGCGTCAGTGACCAAAAATCTCGCATATATTCGTCCCTCCTTCCTATTTTTGTGTAGGATGTAATGTAAGAGAAGAATATGTGACTTTTGGATGATGCAGCGGAAAACGATTCAGATATCAAGTTTCATAGGGCAAGAATATTTGTGGTGATTTGAGTCAAACAGGCCATAAAATCATCTTCCCCCATAATTTGCAAAGGCCGCGTACTTTTCCTGGCCACCCCCCGGTGCTTGTCCAAGCGCCTTTTTTGGCCCTTTGGCTCCTTTCCGCCCTTTTCAATGCCAATTCGCTTTGGGCAAAGTTTTAAGTCTCGTTGTTCAGGTTTTGCTAGCTATGGAACCTGCTCGGATCAGAGAGGCGATCGACTCCCATCCTAAAGGGGTGATTATGAGGTTCGAGGTAGTTCCTGGCTCCAAACAATTGAGGGTGCCCTCTGGCTTCAATCCGTGGCGGGCGTCTTTAGAGGCGAAGTTGACCGAGAAACCCACAAAAGGGAAGGCCAACCTTCAGCTCACAAAGGAGCTTGCATCTATTTTCGGCCTCTCTGCTGGTCAGATCGAAGTCATGAGCGGCCACAAAAGTCACCGAAAGGTTATCTTGATCACGGGTCTTGAATCCGAAAAGGCGGTCGAAATTCTGGCCGCGCACCTGGCTGGAAAATAGAGAAATGGGTCATTTGTTGTTGATAAATAGGAGGCCATCTCTTGCGACCTTGCGCCTAGGACTTGACGGACAACAAGCTAAAATATAGTCAGAACGAGACTTATAGCCGAGAACCGATTAGGTGAAACGAATCGGTCCTCGCCAGAATAGTGCTTAACGATACGAATAGGCCAAATCTCAAACTCTTGCGAGTTCGACATTTGTCCGAAAGGTATCGTTAAACACTATATTTTATAGAGTGATGATTGATGCGCAGACATCGTGACGAGACTAAAAAGGTAAGCTGCGACCCTGAAGCGCTAGAAGAGCTCATCGAAGAGCTTCTGGAGGTCTCTGAAAACGGTGCCGTCATAATAGTAGAAGGCATTCGAGACGAGCGATCTCTTAGGGACTTGGGAATAGAAGGCCCCATCATAATGGCTGCCCAGAAGCCTGCCCTTGACCTCATGGAGACCACGGCAGAAGAGTTCGAGGAGATCGTGGTCCTGACCGATTGGGACAAGAAAGGCGATGAGCTGGCATCTAAAATGGAGCTATGTCTTTCAGGCACCAGGGCCCGCGCCAACCTGGAGATCAGAAAAAGGCTAAAACAGCTTGTCCGGCGTGAGATAAAGGACGTCGAGAGCCTAAGCCGCCTCGTTGAGAGGGTGAGAGAAGAGACATGCCCCTCCTTCTGGCTGTAACCGGTGCACCAGGTGTTGGAAAATCCACCTTGGTAAGGCGCATCCTTGAGCGTTTGGATTGCAAAACTGGTGGCCTTCTGACCCGCGAACGTCGAGTCGAAGGAAAACTGGTCGGTTTTGAGCTTTTGGATCTAGCGACTGGCGAAACTGGAACCTTGGCCACCATCGAGGGACCAGGTCCCCGATTGGGCAGATATCGGGTCAACCTATTTGATCTTGAAAACATAGGCGCAAGATCCATCGAACGGGCTGCTGATGGCGAATCAGACCTCATCGTGATCGACGAAGTCGGCCCGATGGAGCTATCGTCGAGAACCGATTAGGTGGTACTAATTGGTTCTCGCCAGAATAATGTTTAACGATACCTTTCGGCCAAATCTCAAACTCTTGCGAGTTCGAGATTTGTCCGAAAGGTATCGTTAAACACTATATTTTCAGAGCGGTTTTCAAAAGCAGTCGAGCGAGCATTGGCCTTAGAAAAAATGATGCTGGTGGTGGTCCAGGCGAAGTCTCAACATCCTTTGGCACTGAAGATCAAATCAGAAGCGGTTCTGGTAACTGTGACCGAGAAGAACAGGAACTCCCTGACCGATGAAATCGTCGCAAAAATAGCCGCAGACGTGACAACTTTTTCAGCCAAAAGTAGCTAACACTTGCCCAATCGCAAAAGATGAGAAAAAACGGGGCCAGATGCCCCTTTAGGAGGCTCCGTATATGTCCTCTAACTTGGTGATATTGTTGATCTCATCTTTCAGGGCCGGTGGCAGCCCCTTGATCTCGACGTCCAGGAACCCTCGAACGATGACGCTGGTGGCTTCATCTGCAGAAAGCCCTCTTGCCATAAGGTATTCCAGCTCGTCCTGAGATATTTTGCCCACGGCAGCCTCATGAGACATGTCCAGGCCACCACACCAGCCATCAAGCTCAGGTATGGAATAGATCCGGCCCTTCTCGGTCAAGATCAGACCCACACACTCTACATGAGCCCTGATCTCGGGAACTTTTCCCACCATCCTCCCTCTGTTGATAATCTCGCCGCCGGTAGACACGACTCGAGATATGGACTCGGCGCTGGTATGAGGCGCTTGGAGTATGGTCTGGTTCCCGATATCGATATTGCCTCTGCGAGAATACATGATCGTGTTGAAACTGGCAACAGCACCCTCTCCTGCAAGAGTCGCGGTCGGGAATGCCTGGAGACTCTTTACCGGCGTCAAGGTGATGTAATTCTCGGATATGGATCCGCCCTCTTCGACGTAGCTGGCACCTCTTGGTCTTACCTCCACGTCTTCGCCCCAGTTGTGGACCATGGTGAAGCTCACGTGTGCGCCCTTCTTGACGTAAACTTCGGATACGCCCAGGTGAAGACCCCGGCCGGCATGAGATGGTGTCGTGCATCCTGTGATTATGTGAAGGTCAGATCCCTCTTCGGCTATGACCACGTTGTGAACCCTTTGCCTCTGGTTCTTTCCGCCCATGTATAGACACGTCTTGAGCGGAAATACCGTCTTGGTTCCAGGCTTTGCCCTGATGAAATACCCCGCAGGAGGATGCCTCCCCACGTCTGCAGTGTACTTGTCCGTGTCGATCGGAACGAGTTTCCAGAAATAATCTTTCAGATAGTCATGTTTCTTGAGGGCCGTTCCTATGTCGATCAGCTCTATTCCTTCTGCAGAGGTTTCCTTGTGTACTGCAGACTGACCCAGCTGGAAATAGTTTCCAGAAGACTCGCCCGAAAGGCTAACTCCGGCGTTGAGGGCAGCCTGCTGAACCTCTTGTGGAAGCATATCGAGAGCTTCGACTTCCCCATAATCTTCCGATTCGGGCTCGTAAGTCTCAAGATCAATGTCGGTACCCAGCGCGGCCTTTTTATCTTTGGCCTCGTTCGCCTTCTTTTCTAGGCGGGACATAGGCATTCTACACACCCCTCGTATCCGTTTGCTTTGATTTGTTCTAGGATCTCCACTGGGCTTCCTGAGCAGACGACGGTTCCTTCGATCATCACGTGGGCCTTGTCGGTAGACATGTAATCGAGAATGTGGCCAAAATGGGTGATGATCATACCGGACTTGGTCCTGAGTCTCGGTTTCAGATCTTTCTGGGTGATAACGTTGATCGCCCTTCCGATCACTTTTATGTTCTCGAGATCCACGCCTGAGTCTGGCTCGTCCAGCATCACGAAGTCAGGCTCCTGGGCCAAAAGTTGGACCATCTCAGATCGTTTCACTTCGCCGCCTGAAAAGCCCTTGTTCACTTCCCTTTCGGCAAAGTCCTCAAAGTCCATGTCTTTTAGGATTTTCTCCACATCTGCCTTTGGGTTGCAGAGGGTCACCATATCTTTGACCTTCAACCCCCTGATGGTTGGTGGATGCTGAAAGGCTATCCCAAGACCCAATTTCGCCCGTTCATGCATCGGCATTTGGGTTACGTCTTCCCCCTTGAAGATGATGCTGCCCCCCATCACCTCGTATCTGGGGATGCCTGCGATAGTGCTGAGCAAGGTGGTCTTGCCACAGCCATTGGGTCCGAATAGGGCGTGGGTCTCACCCTTGCCAACGGCTACGTTGACGTCCTTTAAGACCTGCTTGTTGCCTATCTTGACTGATAAGTCCTCAATCTGTAACAGTCAGATCGCCTCCTGGCGCCGTCTCATGATTGCTTGTTATTGAGAGGGACCAATTGGCTTTGGTCCTAATAATATCTTCCCTTTGTACGCTAGTTTTTCCTATTCAGTTCAGAGAAAAGTCATATACAGATAGCAAGATAATCACCCACCATGATCAGGGGCAAGGCATGGATCTTTGGGGACGATGTGGACACTGACGTCATAATTCCCGGACCTTATCTCAGGACGAAGGACGTGAAGTCGCTCGCCTGTCACGCGATGGAAGGGTTAGACCCGGATTTTGCCAAGAAGGTGAAGCCAGGCGACGTGATCGTGGCTGGAAGTAACTTTGGTTGCGGGTCATCCAGGGAGCAGGCACCTCTCGCGCTTAAGGGTGCGGGGGTTGCCTGTGTGGTTGCCAAATCCTTTGCTAGGATATTTTTCAGGAACGCGATAAATGTGGGCCTTCCCGTCGCCGAGGCAGATGTGGGATGCAACGAAGGGGACGTTGTAGAAGTCAACCTGGATCTTGGCACTGTGACGGTGAACGGCAAGACCTGTCAGGGGACAAAGCTCCCCTCCTTCCTTCAAGAGATTCTCCAGGATGGCGGCCTTGTCGCCCACAGAAGAATGCAAAAGCTTAAAGGAGATATTTGATTGATATTTCCTGAAAGTTACAAGTACGTGGGAACCGCGCTTGAGGCAAGGCCGGGCGATCCCATCTACTTTTCAACCCAATTCTTGATCTATTATGGCGACGAGATCGTGATATACAGGGCCGAGGTCGAGCCTGGCAAAGGGTTCATGCGGCCTGTAAAATCCCTGGAGCCCGTGGCCAGTGGTGACGAGATCCTGGAATATCCCGAGATCGTGGACACGAGGGCGAGGACGAGGCTGATCGAGACCGCTTTTGATCTTTGCAAAGGAAACGGTAAAGGCAAAGTCAACACGGTGATATTCAAAGGGCCAGACGAGCACATCAACTTCGTCCACGAGCCCGATATTGGCGCCATCACCGAGATTGAGATCCTGGACGTGGTCCCGCCAAGGCCGTCATGGTTGGTTTACGTCATAGAAAACCTGGTGCAATCAGGTGTGTTGGACGATCTTGTCCTCAAGTTCAAGAGTCGCGTATTGGATCTGGACCGATACGAGGGCGAAAGGGTCTACTTTCCCTGTACAGCTTCTGGACTTGGCAAGTCCTTAGATTCAGACCGAGTGGAGGTCGAAGATCCTCAGATCGTAGGGTGTGAGGTCTCTAGAGCGGTCTTCATGGACATGTATCCAGGGAAAAGTCACAGGTTCATCAACACCTGTCCTCTCTCGAACGAAAATCTAAGACCTCGTGGCCCTTTTATAACGAGATGCTGTAAATCCGAGCGCAGGGGCGTTACGAAATTGAAAGGCCACACTGGCGTTGTGGTCCACTGGGGCGATGGCGCACCCCAGATTGCGGAGGCTTTGAGATGTCTAGCAGAGGTGCTGAAAAAAGGGTAGCTTTGGTTAAGGGCGATGGTGTTGGGCCTGAAGTGATCGAAAGCGCAGTCCGAATCTTGGAAGCTGTGGGCGCGGATCTTGATTTCGTGCCGGTCGAACTGGGTTATGGTCGCTGGAAGAGGACAGGAAACGCCATGATGAAAGACGATCTGGACTTCATCAAAGAATGTCGATGCGTCCTCTTTGGGGCCATCACCACCCCGCCAGATCCAAACTACAGAAGCGTTCTTTTGACCTTAAGAAAGGGGCTGGACCTTTATGCCAACATCCGACCTTTCCGAAAGGGCGACCTCGACTTCGTCATAGTAAGAGAGAACACCGAGGGGATGTACTCTGGGGTGGAAAAGCTCGACGAAGAGGAAGCCACCACCTTAAGGGTGATCACGTTGAGAGGATCGCTCCGAATCGCCGAAAAGGCTTGCGAGCTGGCTTCTTTCAGGAAGAAACTCACCATCGTCCACAAGTCCAACGTCCTTAAGAGCGACACCCTGTTTCTCAGGATATGCAGGGAGACTGCCTCGCGATGGGACGTTATTCACGAAGACATGCTGGTGGATGCGGCCGCTTACAACTTGGTTTTGAGGCCGGAGAGGTTCGATGTGATAGTCACAACGAACCTATTTGGCGATATCTTGAGTGACGAGGCTGCAGGAGTTATTGGGGGGTTGGGCTTATGTCCCAGCGCCAATTTGGGTGATCGATACGCTCTTTTTGAGCCTATCCACGGAAGCGCGCCCGATATCGCGGGCAAGGGAATCGCAAACCCAATAGGGGCGATTAAAAGCGCGGCCATGATGCTGGACTGGCTCGGGCAGGGCGCGAAAGCCGAGCGGATCGAAGAGGCTGTGGAATGGTCGTTGTCTAAAGGTTTGAAAACTCCGGATCTTGGCGGGAGTTGCAGCACGAAAGATGTGACCGAAGCGATCGTAACGAAGTTGGAAGAAGCTGATCAGTCATAATGTGTTAAAGATCGATCCTCTCTGGATCGGTCCGTTTCTTATGGGGACGACATCGAGACGTATCGAGTATTGTCCTTCACCCTCACGTCCGCACCTTCAAGGGTCAGGACGATAGCAAGTTCTCTATCTTCTTTGCAGGAAGCCTTCAAGCGGGCGAACTCTTCTCGGGTGAGGAAGTCTTGTGGTCTCATCGTGGCGTGAGTATGTATATCGTGTTAGATCCACACTACGACATCGATAGCAATAGGCGATGCCATATATGAGGTGCTGGGATATGTGGGGGGCGTATATAAAGGCCGCATACATAAGACATACGAATTAGCGAGATTTCACGAATTCGGTTAAACCACTGGTAGTGACTTCTGATCTGGTTGATGTTTTATGGAGAGAATCTTAGCGGGATCTGCAGATAACGTTTTTGTTGTTTGCCCTGCGTGGCCATGCACTCTTTTCAAACCCACGCTAAATTGAACCCATGGCTTCGTATTCTGGATAAAACATCAACCGCATGTTGAGGTTCTACCAAACCACTTGGTGGGGTGAAAAACTTTCAGTTGCGATAGACTACTCATCATGCCCACCGTAGGAAATTATTTAAATAAACTGTGAAGAAGGTTTGTATAATGACGAGAAATTTGGAGGACTTATTCAGATCTTGGTCTAAACCATCTAGCGATACAGAAGAACAAAAGTGCGAAAATGCTGAGAGAATGATCAAAGATGCGATAAAGGAGTGTGATCTTCTTGCTGGGAGAACAATAGAAATATTCCCGCAGGGATCTTATCGAAACAATACTAATGTTCGCCAAGATAGTGATGTCGATATCTGTGTGCGGTGTATGGATGTGATTTTTACTGATTTTTCCATGGCTAAAGGGTTCGTCGAAAATGATGTTGGTCTTAGAAACGCGAGTTACACTTATACTCAGTTCAAAAACGAGGTAGAACAAGCATTAGTGGCTAAATTTGGAAGTGATTCCGTTACTCGTGGAAATAAAGCGTTTGATATTCATGTGAACTCTTACCGTGTAGATGCCGATGTAGTAGCGTGCTTCGAACATAGGAGATACACACATCGCGATTACGATGGACACTATAACTATCTGTCAGGCACAGAGTTTCTCACAGATAATGGCAGGTGTATTGTAAACTGGCCCCATCAGAATTACGAAAGTGGAGTCGAAAAGAACAAGGCCACCGGCAATCGTTATAAGTTCATTACGCGGGTATTGAAGAGACTTAGGAATGAAATGTCAGAAAAATGCTTTGACTCTGCAAAACTGGTTCCATCATACTTGATCGAATGCTTAGTTTGGAACGCACCAAATGACGCATTTCATCATGAAAGTTACACAGCAAATGTGCGGAACGTCCTAGCCCACCTTTTCAACAATACTATGAATGCAGGTAACTACTCAGCTATAGGACTCTTTGACAGGGCAGACCGCGGGTATGAATGGG
>CAYWZG010000100.1:0-8887 GCA_964462795.1 uncultured Methanotrichaceae archaeon | reverse complement strand
ACACTATAGTTCACATAAATTTGAACGCATTCCTCCCCCCACTAAAGTAGGGGGGGATCCTGCTTGCGTTCGTCCTGAAATGTCATCCAATGCATAGGGAGGATTTACATTTGAAATTAAATGCAGGGTTTGTAGGCTTTGACGGCACGGAGAACAAAAGAACGCTTCTGGCCGTGGATGCAGTGAAAAAGGCGACAGGAGTTGAAGGCGATCTCAACGTCCTGCTGCGCAGACCCCACGGCAGAGCCATAAGCGTTCTGAACAAAGTCATCCGGATGTGTGGCGTTCGCGCGTATGTTTCCGACGAAGAAGACAAAGCTAAGTGGGAGAAGCTCGGTTTCAAGATCGATGGTGGGTTCAACGATTTCTTTGAGTCCTCAGATTTCGTGATGGTAGGAACTCCTGGAGGGCAGGAGACGTCTTACGTCGAGGCAGGACTTGCCAACGATTGTCATATGTCGATGATGGGCGGCGCCAAGAGGCCAAAGATAATGGCCGAGCTTGAAGAAAAGGGCGTCGAGATCACAGACAAGCTCAAGGCTGATTTCGAAAGGGAGTTCTTCTTTGGACTTGAGAACTACGAGATGTTTGCCAAGGCAAAACCTCAGGTGATCCAGTGTACCAGCTGTAACACCACTGGGATCAGCAGAGCGTCCCTTGCTGCAAGGCCTCTTGGGCTCAAGATGATCATGGGCAACATCGACAGAAGGCATGGGGACCCCCACACCGTGGTTAGGGCTTCACCCAGTGCCATCGATATCGGAAAAGGTGTGGGCCACCAGGGAACCGATGCGGGAACCGTCTTTGAAGAAGTCACCTACAACATCAGGGCCAGCAAGGCACCCACCACCGTTCCTCACACCAGCTACCTCGAGTTCGTATTCGAGGGGGATCCAACCCCAGAGGACTTCGTCGAATGTTTGGCCAAAACCAGAGAAGTCGTGGTCATGCCCTATCAAGACGAGGCCGGAAAGACTCACGAGTGGACGAGCGAAATCCTCGAGGCGTTCCTTTCAGGATTCGAGAGGCCCATCAGCCCTGAAATTTATGAGCTGATAGTTTCTGACAACATAATCCCCGTGAAGCTGGGCGATTACACCATCATGCAGACGGTGATGATGGTCGAGCAGATGTCCATCGCCGTCCCCAACCACGTCGAGTCCTACCTACTCAGTGCAGGGTATCCTGCAGAGAAGGTTCACGCTGCCGTGGATGGGGCCCTTTCCTGTGTTCATGGGATATGGCCTGACAAGCTGAGCGTCTGAACAAAACCCTTCATATTTTTTATGTCTGATCAAACACTTGGGGGAAGTCTCTCCAAAGATAAGGTCCGGCTGGGCGGAGATGCTGTAAAAGAGCTTTACGAGCAAGGTTACTTCGGAAGACCTCTGAAAGGGGGACTCGAGCTATCTTTGGTGGAAGCAGCTTACCTTCTCGACAGAAACCGGATCGAAGTTCGCCGTGGCAAAGTGAACCTGGATTTCAAGACCTTCTTTGAGCTAAGCTCAGGGCTTGAGAAGGGTTTCGAGTTCAGGTACGTGGTCTACAAAGACCTGAGAGAAAGGGGTTACTACGTCCAGCCCGGTGTCACCGATTTTCGGGTATACCCCAGGGGCGGAAAGCCGGGCAAGACCCCTGCTGAGTTTTACGTCTATGTGGTCTCAGAAAGGTTGCCGCTCTCGCTCGAAGAGATGATGGAACCCATAAGAGTGGCCAGACAGATGAGAAAGAGGTTGATGCTGGCCATCGTCGATGAAGAGAGCGATATCACCTTTTACGAGGCGAGGGAAAAGACTCTGCAAGGAAAGATGAAAACCCAGATCCCAGGTGGAAAGGCGACGCTTCTTGAAGATCGAGTAGTTCTTTGGGATCCAGAGTATTCAGAGAGTCTCCACGAGATGGGATTTTACGGAAAGCCGGTTGGCGGAAGGCTTCAGCTCTCTCTTGTAGAGTCTGCTTATCTCTTGGAAAAAGGGATCATAGAGGTAGCGGATCGATCAGGGTCAAACCTTGATTTGGAAGAGTTTTTGGAACGGGCGCGAAAAGTAGAGGACGGTTTGGACCTGAAGTATCGGGTTTACAGAGACCTTCGTGATCACGAACTGGTAGTCAAAACCGGGTTTAAATTCGGGAGCCATTTCAGAGTTTACAAGAAAGTGGAGGGGCCTTCAAAGGTACCTCACTCTGAGTACTTGGTCCACTCGATTCCAAAAGGTTACGTATTCCATCTTCCTGGAATATCAAGAGCCGTGAGGCTTGCTCACAGCGTGAGAAAGCAGATGGTCTTTGGCTATGAGGACGATGGCGACGTTCGGTATTTGGAGATCAAGCGGCTCAAGCCCTGACCAGAAACACAAAACCCCATCTAAAGGCGAGGCTGGATAAAAAATGCGCGCCCTTTTTTCCACTTTATTCTCTCGCCTCCTGGGATGGACGTGGTGGAGGAAAAGTAAGAGGTGGGCACGCCATGATCCGCATCTTGACCTGCTACCTTTGTGCAGACTCTTCCTTGCGAGAAGGAAGGCTCGGTGAGGCTCTAAAACTCTACAGGAAAGCAAAGCCTGGAAGCATCCCTATGATATGACCGCTCAGAAGAAGATTGGCCAGGTTCTAGGGATGATGAGGCGGTACATGGAAGCCATCGCCACCTTTGATGAGGCTTTGAAGATAAATCCTCGGGACGGTCAGCTCTGGATGCACAGGGGCTTTAACTTCTGGCGGCTCGAGCGGTGGCAGGATGCACAAACCTGCTTTGAGCGGGCGATTGTAATCGATTCCACAGTTAAAGCATGAAGAAACATACTTATATCAGGGATGGGACTGCCATTGGGACCTGTCGAGCCAGAACCTCTACGTCGCTATCTCTGTGATGCAAGTTCTGGTGATGAGTCAGGAAGCTCCGCCCTTTAGAGCAGAATAGTCCACGTAAGTTCCTAAATCCCACCAAACATGCTTGAAGTCTGCTAAAGATTGGAGATTACAGGGTCAATTAACGTTCGACCGCTTCGACATCTTTATCTTTCCAGAAGTGGTTCATTGATCTCAGTCAGGTCTCATCTTTGGAGATCTCACCAAAAATCAGCAACTAGCGCGGGGGTTGCCAAGTGGCCAAAGGCGCGGGACTTAAGATCCCGTCTCGTAGGAGTTCGCGGGTTCGAATCCCGTTCCCCGCACTTATTATTAGTATTATTTATCCACACGGCTTAGGTAGGATCTCATATGTCCCTTCAGCGTTCTTATCGTAGTCGCCAAACTCGATGCATCCCCCCACCACCTCCATGAAAGTTGATATGCTTAACTTTGTTAATTGTGTAAGTTGATATGTTTATCTTGAATTGGAGAAGGACCTGGATAACAATCGGGAACTTGAGACGAGAGAGAAAATGACGGTCAACTACCATGGCCTAAAGGCCGTGGCTTGCAAACGGCTAAGCGAGACTTAACAGTTAGACTAGAGGGCAACAAAATGCAGCAGCGTTGTGGGCTACTAAGAATGGCAGAGTACCTCCCTAGCTTTGCCCACTTCTGGAAATGGCCATGAACGAATTTTGACGCTGGAAGACATCAAGAGGATGCCTTCTGTCGAAGGTTTAGGCGGGTTCTTCACCACGGTCGGAGTGGTAAACGACCCTTGCAGATGCAAAGGCGTCTTGGTAGTGGATCTATGCAAACAGGTTAATGGACTTGACCGATCTGGAACGCTCCAAGTCGTTGCACCCGATGGTTACATGATGGTCTTTTCTCATGATCAGGTTCTTGGGGACTTTCATACTTATGATCCCAAGACATTCAGGGAAGTTCCTCATGACGACTTAAATATGATCTTGATGTATGAAATAGATGGAAAGCCGCTATCAGATCATAACGGAAAACCTCTCCGGATAGCGATAGTATCTTCAGAGAGCAGATACCTAACAGAAGGACACAACTGGGTGAAGTGGGTGAACAAAATGGTGATCAGAAACGCCAGTTCCAACTTTGTCTGATAGAAGTTGCCTCGTAAACATGGAGCAAAAAACACCCTTTGGCATCAGCCACGACCTTCGTCATGCTTCTTCAGGTCTGGTCTTACTGGCCAAGTGCCCTTGGATCAGGGCTATTTTTTGATCCCGAGGGTGGTGTCTCCATCCGAAGACATATCTTTAGTGCCCTTCGTTGGCCTCGTTTTTCTGACTGGAGATATCTTGGGTGTGGCCTCTTTGAGCTGCAGATCGAGAGCTAACTTCTTGTTGTACCAGGCCCTCACAAAAAGGGGATCAATCTTGATGGACATGTTGTAACATTCCAGAGCCTGATCATACCTTTTGAGCATGTAGAGGATGTTTCCCTTGGTGTACCAGGCCAAGGCGTTCTCAGAGTTGAAAGATAGCGCCTTATTACAACATTCGAGAGCCTCATCATATCTTTTCATCAAGTACAAAATATCGGCCTTGGCGCTCCAGGCCTCCCAACATTCAGGCTCCTTTTTGATCTCTTCTTCTACAACAACTATGGCCCCTTCTAGCCCATTTGGCGAAAGAAGCCGCAAGACATTTTGGAACGATTTTTCATTAATAGTAGGAGTTACGCACTTGGTAGTTAAAACCAAGCACATGAGAGCCTGTCAAGAAGATTATGCTTTAGACAGTTTGGTGCTTCATGCTACTGTTTTTTTGTTCAACTGCGTAAGTCCTAAATAGATGTTCTTGAATCGACCACCGTATTTGACCCCCATATCAATTATTGGAGAATCACCTATTTATAGATATTTGAGTATACTGAGGTTATTCATCCAAAATGAGTTTTATTAAACTAGATTTGGTGTGTATGTTGCATTTTCACGGGCAGAAGTTATAACATATGTGGAAATAGGAGTATGTGTGGAAATAGACATATGTATGGGAGTGGTCTGAACCATGGACCAGATAGGTATGCGTTTTCTGTGGCGTTCATGTTCGTATTCGTCTCTGGCCAATCTCCGTACTACACTTGAATATGTCCACAAATTATAAGACCGCACCATTCCCAACCATCCCCCAATGATCTTCCAGATCCTGGATGCCAAATATACTTATGACAAAGAAGGCTATCCCCTCATTCAGCTCTTTGGGATCGCGCCATCTGGCGAGCCTGTGAGCTGCAAGGTCGCGGGATTTCGGCCTTACTTTTACGCTCGAGTCGATGAATCCAAGATAGAGGAAATCGCCTTTGCCATAACGGGCATGAGTCCGGATCTGGATGCTAAAGTCGTCGAAAAGTTCAGGCCTGTAGGCTACCAGTCGCATCCTTCGAAGATGATCAAGATCAAGGCCAAAGACCCAAAATCGGTCAGGATATTCAGAGAATCGGTTCTTTCACACCCAGGGGTGAAAGAGGTGTACGAAACCGACATCCTGTTCAAGAACAGGTTCTTGATAGATAGGGGTCTGGGTGGGATGAGATGGGTCAACGTGGGGGGCCCTTGCGAAAAACCAGTACCTTACGAGGCCCTAAGTCCGATTACCATCAGCTCTGAAGGATCAAATAAATCCCATGCCAATGCGCCATTGAAGTATCTTGCCTTCGATATCGAGTGTTTACCTCTGAACGGAGAGATGCCAAATCCCCAGACATCTCCAGTGATAATGATCAGCCTTGCGTTCTGGCCAGAGCACAATGGCGTGCGCGACTTGGTCCTAGTTGGAAAAGACATGGATTGTTCACGTCCTGACGTTTTACCTTGCAAGAGCGAGAAAACTTTGCTGGAACGGTTCATGTCCACATTAAAAGACTACGATCCTGACGTAATAATGGGTTACAACTCCAACGAGTTCGACTTTCCCTACCTAAACGAGCGGGCCAAGATTCTTGGGGTGAGCTCTCGGGTTGGCAGAGACAAGAGTCCCTGGATCGTCAGAAAGATCGTAAACCAAACCAGGGTCGAGATCACGGGAAGAATCGTGGTCGACCTTTTGCCGCTCGTCAGGTCGTCTTTCAGCCTGAAACGCTATACCTTGCGGAACGCGAGCCACGAGCTTCTCGGGATAGAAAAGCACGACGTCGAGCCAAAAGAGATGGAATCACTATGGAAAAGTGAGGGCGAAGAGTTCACAAGGCTTGTAAGTTACTCTCGCCGAGACTCTTTCCTTGCGCTCCACCTTCTTTTGGACCTCAACCTCTTGGACAAATACATAGCTCTTGCCCAGACCAGCGGATCTCTGATTCAAGATGTAGTCAATGGTGGCCAGACCGGAATGGTCGAAAACCTCCTTTTCAGAAAGTTCCAAGGGCAGAATAGAGTCATACCTCCAAAGCCTGACGCTGACTTATCCCAAGCGAGACTCGCAAGAAGCGCCGAATTGAAAGGGGGTGCAGTCCTCAATCCCAAGAAGGGACTATCAGAAGACGTGGTCATCCTGGACTATCGATCACTCTATCCATCGATAATGATGGCTCACAACCTCTGCTACTCCACGGTCGTCTCCGATGATCGGCACGCACAAAAGGTCACAAAGTCACCCTCTGGTGGCGAGTTCGTCGATTCCGAAACGTCGCCTGGAATCGTACCTGGAGTTCTGCGTAGCCTTCTGGATCAAAGGACAAAGATCAAAGGGCTAATGAAGACTGCAACAGATGACGAGCGACAACTTCTCGATGCGCAGCAATACGCTCTCAAGATCTTGCTCAACTCCTTTTATGGATATTCTGGTTATGCCAGAGCCCGGCTCTACAGCTTGCCACTGGCCAATGCCGTGACCAGCTTTGGAAGGACAAATATCCAAAACACCAAAAATATGGTGGAAAGTATTGGATCCGTCTGCGTAAGAGAAGGCAATGCTTTCTTTCCCCAGGAGCTGGACTCGGCCACCCCTGGCAAAGAACCATTTGAAAGATACGATCTTTCGGTAGTCTATGGTGATACCGACAGCGTCTTCATCCAAATCAAACCCCACGGCTCAAAATCAAGGAAAGTTACTCTTGCCGAAGCCGAGACGATCGGTAAAAAGATCGCCCAGACAGTGACGTCAAAGCTCCCGCCACCGATGGAACTGGTTTTTGAGTCTTTTGCCAAAAGAGGCGTCTTTTTGGTAAAGAAACGGTACGCTCTTTGGGTCTTCGAGAAAATAGGGGGCGAATGGAGGGACAGAATCAAGGTTCGAGGGATGGAAACGGTCCGCCGCGACTGGTGCGAGCTCACCTCAAAGACACTAAACAGGTGCCTCAACCTGGTTTTAATAGAGGGCAAAGTCGATGAGGCAGTCGATCTCGCTCGCTCGGTCGTGGAGACGCTCCAGAAACTAGACCTCCAGAAAGACCCTAAAATCTTGGAAGATCTGATCCTGACGAGACGCTACACCAAGAGTGCGGCCTCCTACAAGAACAAGCAGCCTCACGTTCAGTTGGCCGAGAAGATGCGCGCCAGGGGCGGACGCGTGCCTCAGGTTGGCGACCGAGTTCCTTTCGTGATCTTAAAAGGAAAGGGCCTCTTCGTCGACAGGGCCGAAGATCCTGAGTACGTTCTCGAACATGACCTGAAGATAGATACAAATTATTACATCGAAAAACAGATCCTTCCACCTGTGCTCCGCCTACTATCCCCCTTTGGTGTGACCAAAGCGCAGCTTGTCTGGGATTCAGAACAGCAACTGCTCTGCGAGTTTGATTCTTGTGCAGAGAAGAGACCGCAAAATGGTGTTTTTTATGGAGAAACTATTGCTGATGATGCGATAAGTGCAGCAAGACCGAAACAGAAATCGCTCTTTGATTTCTGACTTGAGAACTCAAAGCAAGATCCTTCACGTCAATCTGGCCGGACTGTAATGGGGGCCTAAACATATACGGTGCATCTATAGTCGTCAACTACCCGCCACTAAAGTGACGGGTAGTTGACCTCTTCTCTTGGCATGTAAGGCTCGTTCCATTGATAGGGAGGGATTATGCCCTTGCAAGCCTTGGCCACGTCGTTTATGATCTCGTATATGGTTTCGAAATCTTCAGGGCTGCAGGGCCGGATCATTGGGGTACCTCGCTGGGATGGGGTTGGGGTGCTGGTATTTGAAGGCTATCATTTCGAGGGCGGGAAGAAAAAGTGGAGAAAAGATAGCGAAACGGGGGACTATTGCGACCAAAACACCACGTCACATCCTTTGTATCTTCTCCGCCGCCTCTCGGAGGTCGTGCACCACGTCTGGCCCGGTCTCCATTCGCTCTCGATCAAGGTAGAGCGCCCGAAGGCCAGCTTCTTTTGGCACCTCGTAGTCAAAATAACGATGATCGCCCAGGTGCAAAACCTCATGAGGCTCTGCGCCCAGGTGGTCGCAAAGGTCCACGAAAGTTCCAGGGTAGTCTTTCACCTTCTTGAAGAGCGAGGTGGTGGAGAGAACTTCCTTGAAATAGTGCTTGAGATCTTTTAGCTCGAACTCGACGAACTCGGTGGCACCGTTCGAGGCCACCACCAGATCGAATTTTTGGGAAAGCTCTCGGAGCACCTCTTCGGTCTCTGGATAGACCTCCACCTCATGTCCATATAGTTCCAGAAGCTCGATCCTGGCAATATTGATATCGAAACGATCGAGCCAATGCCGAAGGTCGTACCAGCGAAGGTCTCTTGACCCTACAGACATGTACTCGTCGTATACGAACTTCTTGGCGACCTCAATGTCTGCAATTTCGTGTCGTTCAGCATAAAGGAGAGGCATGCCTTCTAGCCACACTTTCTCCACGTAGTTGGAGGAGACGAGAGTTCCGTCCATGTCGAAAGAGATGATCTTGAGCATGTGTAATACACCAATGTGCAACCACCGTTAAGATTTTTGCGGTTCGATCCTCGGCCAAGATCAGTTGCTCGGTGTTTGATCATTTGAAGGAAAAGAGGTAACTACTCAGCCCTTGACCACAAAATTTATTATGGTTAACGATATATTAATTC
>CAYWZG010000099.1:0-8893 GCA_964462795.1 uncultured Methanotrichaceae archaeon | reverse complement strand
TTTCAGAGGAGCCAATCTCAAAGGACCCAATCTCCAAGGAGCCAATCTCCAAGGAGCCAATCTCCGAGGGGCCAATCTCCAAGGAGCCAATCTCCAAGGAGCCAATCTCGAAGGAGCCTATCTCGTAGGAGCAAATCTCGTAGGAGCCCATCTCGAAGAAGCAAATCTCCGAAGAGCCGACCTCGAAAGAGCCAATCTCGAAGGAGCAAATCTTCGAGAAGCAAATCTCGAAAAAACCATACTTGAATATGCTGATCTCGAATTGATTACATCGAAGGAGCCTATCTCGAAGGAGCCAGACGAATCCGAGATGGTGACTGAGGAAGACCGCGCGCCCGGTGGGCATCTTCCGGCCAGAGGATGAAACATGATCGAGACGGAATGGTCGAAACTGGAGAAAAGAGATCGCACGCCGAGCGTTCGAGGCCGCCTATCGCCGTGAGTGCATGGAAGCTCTGGAAGTCGTCCGCAAGATGGCGGCTGAAATCGACGACCCGACCGATTTATGGCGGCTTTCTGAGTACCTGACGAAGACGCGCAAGGAGATGGACGAGAAGTACGACTAATCGCTACTCTGTCCTGCCTTTCGTCTTCGCCCGGTTGATCTGTGAAGGATGAATCGAGCCGGAGGATCTCGCGGGCCTCTCCGAGGAGAAGCTGGAGCAGATCCGCCAAATTGCGGAGTTCGGGACCTGAAGCTGAGAGCGAGGGGCCAAACCTGCGCATGAGTGCGAGTGAATGGAAAAACGGGCCCAGAGCAACCTGGATAACGATGGCATCGAGCGAACCTGCACAATTCCCGGATTCCCAGCGGCCTTCGACCTTCAGTCGTCGAACACCAGCCGCCGGATCGATCGAGCCCAGCTGAAGGGGCCATGGGCCAGAAGTGGTCGGCGCCACCCGGGCTAAAAGGGACCGGGATTCGGTCCGCGGTCTAGCGCTTGAGGATGCATGATAACGATTTATGTATCTCTGACATTCGGTAGCGCCATACATTATATCTATCATAAATTCCACATTTCATATTGTGTACGACGTCATTATTATTGGCGCAGGCCCTGCTGGGCTCACGGCAGGGATGTATTGCGCCAGAGGTGGCAAGAAGACCCTCATCCTGGGCAACGTCTATGGATCTCAGCAATCGATGGGCGGCCTTTACGAGAACTATCCCGGCTTTCCAGACGGCATTATGGGGATTGAGCTTTCAGAGAGGATGTTGGCCCAAGCCGAGAAATATGGTGCCAATAATCGGGCAGAAGCAGTCCAAAAGGTGGTCTATCTCGATAAACAATTCATGATCAATACCGAGAGCTGGCAGTACGAATCCAAAGCCATAATTCTGGCCACGGGGGCAGGTCATCAAAAGCTGGATGTCCCCGGAGAAGATGAATACGCCACTCGCGGCGTATCTTACTGCGCCTATTGCGATGGTGCCCTTTTCAGAAACAAGACGGTCGCAGTCGTAGGATATGGAAATGGAGCCGCCAAAGCCGTTCTTTATCTGGCCGGCATATGCGATCAGGTCCAACTACTAAACGTCAGGGACAAGCTCGTCTGCGAGGCGATATATCTCGATCGAATCGAGAAGCTCACCAACCTCAGAGCCATCCATGGAGTCGAGCAGGTCAAGATTGTAGGCGACGGTTTCGTTACCGGTGTCGAATTCAAGGCGAACGATAGAGCCAGGACGCTGGATGTAGATGGCGTCTTTGTCGAGATGGGCGTAAAGCCCAACGTGGACCTGGCAGAAGATCTGGGCCTTGAGCTGACCAAAAACGGCTTCATCAAGGTGAACCGGCTGAACCAAGAGACCAACATACCTGGAGTCTTTGCAGCAGGAGACGTGACCGGTGGGCGGATGCAGGTAACCACCGCGGTGGGCGCAGCAACTTCGGCCGCGATAAGCGCCATGAGATATGTAGATGTTACAGTTATCTGATCTGGCACTTAACACCCTCCTGCAGACCGGTTGATATACAAAGATCATAGGACCCGTAAGCTTACATGATCCGTACGATCACGGGAGCTTTCTGATGAAGATGAAGAAAAAACATAAGCCAGACCCCACAAGGCCGGTGACCTTCTGGAAGTCAACGGACCTTCTCGATGGGGAAGTGGCAGAGAGCCTGACCATAATTCTCAGGACCAGAGGTTGCAGGTGGAACCGCTGTACCATGTGTGGGTTCGCTGCCGAGGGCGCGCCGGCAACAGGAGAGCAGCTCGTAGCTCAATTCAAGGTTGCAACTCGCGATCTCGGCCCTCAAGATCGTGTTGTGAAGATCTACACTAGCGGTAGCTTCTTCGATCCTTTGGAGGTTCCAGCTGAGGCAAGAAGGGCGATATTGGATGATTTGGCAAACCGCAACATCGAAAAGGTGATCTTGGAATCCCGACCCGAATACATCACATCAGAGGTAGTTTCAGACTGTGCATCGAGGGTCAGGGTCGAGGTTGCAACTGGCCTGGAAACCTCAAACGATCAGATCAGAGAACATCTCATCCGAAAAGGTTTCACTTTCCAGGACTTCAAGGCCGTGTCTGAAATCGTCCACAAATGTGGATGCACGATGAAGACCTATCTTCTTTTGAAGCCGCCCCACCTCTCAGAAGGCGTGGCCATTTCTGATATGCTTCAATCTGCTAAAGATGCGGCACCTTACTCTGATGTATTATCCCTCAACCTTTGCAACGTCCAGAAAGGAACATACCTGGAGAAGATGTGGCAACGGGGCGATTACCGTCCGCCTTGGCTTTGGAGCGCGATCGAGGTGTTAAGGAACGTTACTTCGATTCCAATCATCTGCGATCCGGTGGCAGCAGGAAGTAAAAGAGGACCTCATAACTGTGGGATTTGTGATGGAGATATCGCTAAAGCCATAAGGGAGCATGCCACCACCCAGGACCCAAACGTCTTCGAAGATCTGGATTGTGGGTGCAAAGCCGCTTGGGAGAAAGTAGTAGAGCTGGAGGATCTGGCCTTTGGCGCCCCACTTTTCTGAGGACGGTGCCATTTTCATCTACTGCTTTTCCGCTTGGGGGAATGCATTGGAACCTCAGCTTGATCATAGTCGAGAACCAATTAGATGGAACTAATTGGCCCTCACAGGAGTAGTGCTTAACGATATGAGTAGGCCAAAATGTCGAACTCATGGGAGTTCGACATTTGTCCGAAAGGTATCGTTAAACACTATAGTGTCTATCCTCATTTGTTATATTCCAGCTTATATTTTAGTAGATGGTTTTAGCGTTGGAGCTTCATTTTTAGTTCGCTGATTTATTTTTGCTAACTGTTACGTTGTGATATAACTTGTTTTCACCCTTTCTGAAGTATAAAAATTAATTGAGTCTTCGATTTCGGCACTTATATCATTAAAAATCATTGTAGTATCGATTATATCATTAAAAATCGTTATAATTACGTTTAAACCCGCAGAGGAGGCGTATTAGGGCATTTATGTCATTAAAAACCATTATAATCATTAATTAGGCCAAAAAGACTTAATATCAGGAGATTAACAAGGGCGCGGTTAGTTGGAGGAACGATATGTCCAACACAAAGAAATCACTATCCAAAGGAAAATGCCTTCTGTACCTATTATGTGTTACGATTGTGTTTCACACAAAATGGTTAGAGGGTTCTACTTCGTGGGCGAAACTGCTCTTGAATGCTACGCCGGGTAAATCGGCCAATGACATAAAGAGATCTACTTCTAACGACATCAGAGAGTCGCAAAAGGTGTAAAGTTGGCAGGAGCTGTTAAACCGCTCATAAATCGGCTTGTTTTAAATGTTATTGTCATTCAGATGGAGGACAAACAAGCACTGTGAGACGTGGAGGAATTGATTTTATGGTAAGTACAGTCGACATGGGCTTGTTCGGCGTATTTTTGTTGGTACTGCTATGCCCATTTTTCATAAAAAAAGTTGAAGAGCAACTGGAAGCATTCCTATTTGTGATGGGTGTATCTGCAGTTACCATAGCAAATGCCTGGCATATGGAACTTGTGATGGAAGCTGTCGAAGAGCCTATCATGAAGGGTATAGTTCCAGCGGTGTTGGTCGCAGGTCTGATATTCTACTACGGAAGATCTCACGCGCAGCGGGTAATGACCGTTCTCTTAGACAAGGTCCCTCTTAAAATACTGGTCTTCGGAGTAGTGGTGGTTCTTGGGCTCTCAGCAAGCCTGATCACGGCCATAATTGCGGCTCTGGTGCTGGTAGAGGTAGTAAGCCTTATGCCTCTAGACCGCAAGACGCGGATTAACCTTACAATAGTGGCATGCTTTTCCATAGGTCTGGGAGCAGCTCTGACTCCAGTGGGTGAACCTCTTTCCACGATCGCTATTACCAAATTGCAGGGTCCGCCATATTATGCTGGTTTCACATTCCTGCTGGATGCAATAGGCATGTACATATTACCTGGCATATTTGCCTTCGGCGTACTGAGCACGATCGTTGTGGGAAAAAAAACTACCGAAAAGCAGGTGGATGTCATTACCAGCGGTGGTGACACTCTCAGAGATGTTGGAATTAGGGGTGCAAAGGTATACCTCTTCGTGATGGCACTCTTGCTCCTGGGCAGCGGGTTCAAGATCATCATAGACACTTACCTGATCCACATACCCTCAATGGTCCTTTACTGGGTTAACATGTCATCGGCAGTGCTCGATAACGCAACCCTGACGGCGGCAGAGATCGGCCCGAGCATGGAAATGGGTCAGATCAAGGCCATTTTGATGGGGCTTCTCGTCTCTGGCGGCATGCTCATCCCTGGTAACATCCCCAACATTATATCCGCAAACAAGATGGGTATCACCAGTAAAGAATGGGCTCGCACCGGCGTTCCCATCGGACTTGTCACAATGCTAGTGTACTTTGGGTGGATATTCTACCTTTGAACCCAAACATGGTATATATCTAAGGATAAACTAATGCGAGGATGGTTACAATGTTCGAAAAAGTGTTAGTCCCAACAGATTTCTCAAAGTACGCGCAGAAAGTCGTGGAGTGCGTTGGCGAACTTCCAGGCATAAAGGAGATCGTGCTCCTCCACGTGGTGGATGCCACCCATCCCTCGAAACGGGGATGGACTCATGGCCCTCACATTGAGGACGCTAAGATCGATCTGAATGATATAAAGGAGCGCCTCGAAAAACTCGGCTTCAATGTCTCCGTGAGGCTGGAAGTAATAACCGAGGCTGACGTCTCAAGGACCATTCAGAGAGTCGCAGATGAAGAGGGCGTATCCCTGGTGGTAATGGGTGCTCGTGGAAAGGGCCGAGTTTCTGGCGTCCTTCTGGGAAGCGCTTCCACTGGTGTTGTCCGTTCCAGTGACAAAGACACCCTGATCATGCGCTACAAGATGCTTGAGGGGTTGGAAGGGGCAACGTACGAGAAGTTCTGTCCCATGGTGTTCTCTAAAGTGCTGTGCACCACAGACTTTTCAGAGGCGTCCCAGTCGGCAATCTCCGCTCTCAAAGACATGAAGGATGTCATCGGAGAAGTCATCTTGGAGTACGTCGTCTCCAAGGGCGAGACGCAAGAAGAGATCGAAGGCTACGTCGCAGAGGCGAAAGAGCAGCTCGATAAGGTCAAAGAGGATCTCGTCAGCGCAGGTCTCAACGTCAGAACTCACATCGATGTGGGTAGCCCACGCGAGCAGGTCAGATCTCTGGCCAGCAGCGAGGACGTATCTCTGATCGTAATGAGTTCACACGGCAAGACTTGGCTGAAACAACTGATGGTGGGTAGTACCACCTTTGACTTAGTGAGGGCCGCTGAAAGGCCGGTCCTGATCGTGAGATCTAAGTAATCGATTTAGATCTTATTTTTTTGCGAGGGGATAAAGAGAGAAGTTTCCCCTCGCCCCATTCTTTGGGTCGACGTTTTTCAGCGATGTATCTCCAAAGCATAGTGCTTAACAATACCTTTCGGACAAATCTCTAACTCGTAAGAGTTTGGGATTTGTCCTATTCGTATCGTTAAGCACTAATCTTGCGAGAATTGATTAGTTTCATCTAATCGGTTCTCGACTATAACTCACATCCTCACGCGCCAATCCATCGGCTTCATTCTGTAGCTGTTCCATCCAATCGGGAATCGTCACCTCTTCTTGGGGATAAGAGTTCTTGACGTAAGGTTTGATATCGACAACTGGGCTTCCGTCGACCGAGTCCAGGCCGGAGACTTCCAGCACGTTTTCTTTTCGACCACACAACCGAACGACGGTCATGAGCACAGGGTTTGGCCGGGCGGGACTGCAGGTAGAAAAAACGCCCATCGACGGAATGTCTTTTCGGCCCATGGGATGCACCTTGGTCAAAGAGCGGCCTTGTTCTGGAACTTTGTGCGCCCAATACAAAACCACGAGATGAGAATATTCTTCGATGCCGTCGAGAATGTCAACCAGGCTTTCGTCAATCACGATTTCTGAAATCCCCTGGCGCGTTTCACGAACGTGATCCATGGTGGCGTCGAATTTTCCTCGCATTTCAAGACCGCCATCTCCAGCAACCAAGAACGGTTCTTCGATCTTGTTTTTGATGATTCCCACAGGCTTTAGCTTCATGTCAATAGACGTTTTACACTCAGTTTGTTCTTCGCCGCGTATGTCGTTATTTTCGCTCAATTTTATGCCTCCATTCGAACTATAGTGTTTAACAATACCTTTCGGACAAATCTCAACCTTGCAAGAGTTTAAGATTTTGGCCTATTCGTATCGTTAAGCACTAATCTTGCGAGAACCGATTAGATCCATTTAATCGGTTCTTGGCTACACTTTGGCCGAGGAGGCGCAGGCGCTCGCAGAAGTCGGCCAGACAGAGTTTTTTTCATGACGGCGGTTTTTTTGCAGGGTCACCCTTCAGTTCCTGATGTGGTCAGATACGGGTAATGGCACTACTCGTTCACCTCAACCTCGAAGAGCGGCGAAAGACGCACCTTCGAGAGCTAACCTGAAGCTCTCGAATAGTACATGGGCAAACAGAAGGGAAGGTAGGTACGCGGCTCCAAGGGCATCGACACATACTCGGTCAAGAGGTGATCGCCAAATCCTGAGAAGTGTGACATTCACCATTAAGTTAATATCCCAAATTACTAGTGGAAGCCTAAATGGACAAACGCTATCAAGTCTTCGTCAGCTCGACGTACAAAGATCTTCAGCTTGAGCGGCAAGAGGTTATGCACGCGTTGTTGGAACTCGATTGCATACCCGCTGGTATGGAGCTGTTTCCCGCCGCTGATGATGACCAATGGACATTGATCAAAAAAGTGATCGACGACTGCGACTATTACATTGTTATCATTGGTGGGAGGTACGGTTCAGTTGGGAATAATGGAATTAGCTACACTGAAATGGAATATCGATACGCTTCGGATATGAGCAAGCCCGTTATGGCGTTCCTTCATAAAGATCAGGGAGCGATCCCCGCAAATAAGACCGAGCAGACCGAAGAAGGTAGAAAAAAGCTTGATGAATTTGAGGAACTTGCTAAAAAGAAAATGTGCAAATACTGGACATCACCGGATAATTTAGGTTCAGTTGTCAGCAGAAGCCTCGTTCAATTGATAAAGAACACTCCTGCAATCGGATGGGTTAACGCAAATCAAATGGCGTCGGAAGATGCAACCAAAGAAATACTCAGACTCCGCCAGCAAGTAGACGATCTCCATCAAGAAATAGAACAAGCTCGCATCACCGCCCCCAAAGGTAGTGAAGAACTTGCGCAAGGAGATGATAAATTTCAAACGCATTTCACCATTAGGTCTGGTGTTTTTGAACCCGAAATCGTTGATAGTGATTTCTTAACGACCTGGAACAATATTTTCTCTGCTATTGCACCAAACCTGATACATGAATGCAGTGAAAGAGACATGCGAACATCCCTTAATAATTTTATACGAGCGGAGAATGAATGCAGCGTAGAAACGAAACCGGCTATGATGGGATTAAATTTGCAGGAATTCCTAATTGAAGAAAATGATTTTCAGACCATAAAGATCCAATTGCGTGCCCTTGGCCTCATTACGATGAGCCAAAAAAAGCATCGAAGCGTTAAAGACACAGACACATATTGGACACTCACACCATATAGCAATGAAGTAATGAACAAACTCAGGGCAATAAGAAGACCAACAAAAACAAGTTAAACGACTGGTAGAACGTACAATTCAATCCACAGTTCTGGTACACCACGCCCAACAAGACAATATGAGGCACCTCCCCCGAGCATAACAATTTTCTTTCATGGAAAGAGAAGAAGTGCCCATGAAGCAGTTCGTCCTCTCTCCAGCAGCCGGAAAACGATTGATCGGAAAAGCCCTTGCATCCCATCCCGCCATCCAGGCGGCCCTCGATTCAGGAACCGTCGCCATCATCGCCGGAACGACAAACGGATACGCAGCCGAGGAGATTCTCGCCAAGATCGACCAGGCTGAAGGGTTCTCGCGACAGAGGTTCTTTCGTGGAATCACTCTTCCGCCATGGATGCCTACGACCGAAGTCGGAATGCTCCCTGACCAGAGCGACTTTCCAGGCGACGTGATAATCACAAAGGGCGTCTGGCAGAAGGGCAAAACCATCCTCAATGTGGTTGACAGCCTGAAAGAAGGTGACGTCATCTTGAAAGGCGCAAACGCCCTCGATCCATCGCGCTGGCAGGCTGCGGTCTTGATTGGCCACCCAAAAGGCGGCACCATCGCCCTTGCTTTGCAGACAGTGGTCGGTCGGCGCGTCCATTTGATCCTGCCTGTGGGTCTTGAAAAGCGCGTTTTCGGCGATCTTGGAAAAATCGCGCTCAGAATGAACGCTCCAGGCGCAAAGGGGCCGCGCTTCTTGCCGGTGGCTGGCGAGGTCTTCACGGAGATCGAGGCGATCTCGCAGCTGGACCGGAGC
>CAYWZG010000098.1:0-9036 GCA_964462795.1 uncultured Methanotrichaceae archaeon | reverse complement strand
GTTAAACAGTCCTGGGAGGTAAGGACAGTGCTTGCACCATACAAACCTTTCAGTAGTTGGTGGTGCTTGGCTACAACGGCTGTAGCGGACGAGGTGAACGATCTCATCGAAACTCTCAAAGATGAGAATTGGGTAGTCCGAGAGGAGGCTGTTCGGGCTCTTGAAAGGATAAGTTAACCTACGATAAAGTGGATCAAGCTCGCCTGTGTACTGATTAATTCCATTTTTCCCAGATCGCGATGTTTGAAGATCAGTATGAAGGGATATTCATGGAAGGGCTCAAGCTGAATCCACTACCTCCAAGAGTGCCGGGCAAGCGGAGTAAGATCAAACAATCAGAACCCAAAAATCTGCTCGATCAGCTGAAGAAATACAGCGGGTGTGTACTGGTATCCATGTACGACTCTAGGGCACCCTTTGAAAACAATCAGGCTGAATGGGACGTACGCATGATGAAAGTGAAACAGAAAGTGTCAGATACGCCCAGAACTATGGAAGGTGCAAAACGGTTCTGCGCTATTCGTAGATACATATCTGCTGCTCAGAAGAACGGATGCCGTGTTCTTGATGTTACTCAAGATGCTTTTACGGAGAAAAAGTAGATCAAAGCACAATCTACGTTTCCAGGTGTATTCAAGAGATGTCTATGTTCGAACGTATAAGAAATAGCTGGGCACTGGTGAAAGCCAGTGCTGCGGTCTTGCGCTCCGATAAGGAGCTGGTGATCTTCCCGATCATCTCGACCATCGCTCTTCTGGCTGTCTCGGCAGCCTTCTTTATTCCCCTCAACTCGATCGGGTTTTTCGAGGAGGCACAGGACCCAGGGTTTTTTGAGATAGCGGTGGTATTCGTTTTCTACTTCGTTCAGTACTCCGTGATGATCTTCGCCAACTCGGCCCTGGTGGGGGCGGCCTTGATTAGGCTTCGGGGCGGAGATCCGACTCTGGGGGACGGTTTTGGGATCGCAAAAAGCCACATCGGTCCGATCCTGGGCTATGCCGCCATCGCCGCCACCGTTGGGATGGTCCTGAAGTTCCTGTCCCAGGCCGGGGAGTCTGAGGGAAATCCCCTCGCCCTGATCGGGGGTCTCGTCTCTTCTCTTGTGGGGATGGCCTGGAGCCTGGCGACATTTTTGGCAGTGCCGGTTCTGGTGACTGAAGACGTGGGGCCCGTAGAGGCGATCAAGCGAAGCTCCAGGCTCTTAAAAAAGACCTGGGGTGAGCAAGTAGTAGGAGGTTTCAGCATCGGTCTCATCTTCGGCCTTTTGGCGATCGCAACCGTGATCCTAGGTGCTTTTGCCTTTGTCTTCTTCGTCGATATGATGCCCGCGGCCGCCATCGGTATCGTTGTATTTCTCGTTCTCGCCCTCCTAGGCATCGCGCTCATAAGCTCGACGTTGGGCGGGATCTACTCGGCTGCAGTCTATGATTACGCCGTTAGCGGGAACGCTGGCGAGTTCTTCCGAGAGGACCTGATAAAAAACGCCTTCAAGGCGAAGGGTCGGATCTGAGGTAGAGGGTTTCAGCTCTCGATTCTCTCCCATATCCTCTTCACCGCAATCGAGGCACCGTGGTAGGCCTGGAAATGACACAAAAAGACTTAGCGACCAATTTCTTTTTGAAGTTGTCACCGGTGGATGTACGTATAACTGAGGGCGCCATAATACAAAAGGTATAAGTTTTAGAAAATCGAATATTACTCGGAGTTGAGACTCATGAGTGAATATCTGGGCATAGTGCAAGATAACCGGTTCACAATTTTGGTGCCGGAGGCAGATTACTGCTGCTCTTTGAAGCTGACCCGCATATCCAAGCCGTCGCCACTCTCAGAGGATGTAGTGACATCTCACGAGATCGATTTGTCTGGCTACGAAGGAAGTGCCATAATGGTTCGCGGTGATCTTCCCAAGGAACGTGGGTGGATATACGCAGCAGAAGTGATTGATCAGTCAGGACCCATAATCGCAGCGATGATCCAACGGATGTTTGGGGTGGGAGATGAGGCCGCTATGGCCGCTTGTAAGGGGTCACTTTCACCTTATAGCGAGGATTACGTTCCACCTTACGACATATTCCAAGTGGCCAAGGAGATCGACGAGTGGTTGGTTAGGTTGGCAATGGATCTGGAAGAGAAGGGAAAGTATTCGGACGTCAGAGACATGCTGAAGAGCAGGATCAACCTTATCTCTGTGATGACACAAGCAGACGTCTGGGAAGAAGGTTAGACTGCACCTACCATCGATAAATCAAAACTTTTTGTCACACATCAGTTTGAAAACGCACTCTGGATTTACGAGGAGGATCGCTTTCTAGCCAAGGCCTTAATCCGCTTAGATCCTCCGACTTTTGGTCAAATGTCCCTCTTTAAAGGAGAAGGCTTGTAGCGATCTTCTTGTTAATTCTGTGTTGGAGATGCTTAAGACTTAGGGGGTGGAAAAGTTTGAAACAGCGCAATCTCAGAAGTTCAACTCAATCGTTCTTCCGAGAATCACATCATCTTCGCCGACCATGATATTTTTGCTGGAGTTTCCTGAAACGATTTTGTAAAGTTCAATTGCGCAGGTTCCGTATCTTTCATCTGTTGAATAGGGGACGACTATTTCGTATCGGCCACTATGAGGCGATTTATGACAGGTATACTCAAAGTGTCTCCCCTGGTTTGTGGTCACGTTCAGAGTTGCAGTCAGAGGGCTTTTTGCAGTGCCTGTTATTCTAGCCCCACGAACCCTCTCGAAGATTTTGACCTGGTTGCTTTGTGGGCTTTCTTTCCTTGACTCGTAGATCAGCCGGAGATGTTCCATGCCATCGCAGTCGAATATATGGCAACGCGCAAGAGTGGTTCTCATGAATTTCGAGGTGTGCTCTGGATTGGGACCATCTTGGATCAAAAACAGGTTCGATATGTCTTGATCTGTCCAGAGGACTATTCCAGGAAGCCCAGCATAAAGCATCTCTGAGTCCGTAATCACATATCGCACATGTCGAGTGCTCAGTACTTCCTCTGCCAACGCTTCATCCTTGGCGAGGAAAAACTTCGCAGCGTCCTTAGCCCCTGCTTGGAAGTTGTTGGCCACAACTGGCCTTTGTGCTTCGTAAAGAATCCAGTTGCCGCAGTCCCACCATGAAAGGACGCCATATTCTGCCGCAGTCTTTGGATCCCCAAACCCAGAAGTTTCGGGTGTGTTTTCCTGAAGCCACATCAAAGGCTCGAGCCAGCCGTCCTGAACGATTCGGGGGCTTGCCCCAAAAGCCGACATGACGCTGATGCTTGACGGAAGGAAGATGAATATGAGCAGAGCCAAAACCAGAAACTTGGACGTTTCAGAGTTCTTTTTGCTCCAGCTCGACTTTTTGGCGATCTCGGTCGCACGCAAGAAGAACAAGGCGATCAGGATCGACATGTTGGCAGAGAACAAATAGAGAAACCTGTTCTGGGCGACGGCGAGACCAAGCGCAAGAAGCGTCCAGATCAAAAAGAGCAGTTCAGACCGGGTTATGTTTGAACGCCAGATGTAGGCCAGACCCATGATCGCAAGCATCAAGTTGAGCCCAAGCATCGAGATTGGATTCATGACCGCATACAGTGGCGTAGCCTCCGAGACTTTATAAGATAGTTCGCCGCCGAATAGATAGTCTAAACCTGCTCGAAAGAGAGTATAGATTCCTGTAACTGGGTCTGATGCATTGGCGAAGATGAAAAAACAGTAGACTAAGATCAATACGGCAAGAGGAAAAAATGGCCAGGCCACGCCCTTTTTCATTAGCTGGCCCGAAAGCAGTCCAAGTACCAGAACGAAAACCACCCCGCCTAGGACTGCAAAGAATGAGGGACGAAGCCAAGGTTCGTTCCAGTATGGCAAGAGGAAGGCGAAAGCAGTGCCGAAAGATATGGCGAAAATCTGCCACGTATGCTTTGAAGAATCCCAGCGGATAAGATCCAAAGTCATTAGGCTCATTGCAGACGTCAGCAAGATTCCTAGATAGATAGGGGTTCCTATCCATGTGTAGGCCAAAGTCGCAATCAAAACGCCGGAGATAACTGCAGTCCGATTGTCCCTTCGTTTGAAGGCAATGACCAAAAATAAGATGATGCTTACCATGAGCAACGTTTCCAGCACGTGATGGTCGGGACGACCAAAAGCGGAGACGCTAGCGTGTTGAGGCGATATCGCCAGGAGGAAGGCTGAAAGAAGTCCCGCATCTCTTCCAAAAAGTTCCTTTGCCAGAAGATAGAGCGCAACGATGGTGACAACCCCGAGAATCGGCGGAACTATTGCGCCGATCAGCTCTGTTGACTTTGGGGTATTTGCACCCAAAATAAGAGAGATCCCTGCGATAAATTGATCGAAGAGTGGCGGCCACGTAAGGTTCATTCCGTGGGGGTAATTGAGATAAGAATCGAACCAAAGAGTGTGAGGGAAATGATCAATAGTATAAAAAACTCGGCGCATGTGGTAAAATGAATCTGAACCATAGAAAAGAACGCCGCCATCTGTGATCGCACTTCTCAGAGGGATCATTCTTAGAACGAAACCCAGGGTGGCTGCTACAAAGATCCCTGCAAACTCACACCTTTTATCAAGATCCAGATGTTGCGCCCTCCTGTTTTCCAAATCTGGCAGGGGCTGGCTGATATTTACAGGTTGCGACCTGCCACGACTTCCTGGCAGCTCTGGCCCAAAAAAATTGGTCTGGTAGGCGAGAAGGGTGGCCGAGAGGAGAAAATGAGACGGGGAAATGAGCGCCGATCTCACCACACTTTGAGGTCGATCCCTTCGATCCTGACCATCTTACCTTCAGAGTGAACGATCACGCCAGAATGAACTTTTTGCATCATGCAGTGATCGGGAAGGAACCGGACGGTCTCGCCCACTTCGCAAATCCTGCCTTTGGATACCGTTCCTTCAAAGGCCACTACGAGGCATAATCCTGCTTCCTTGTAGGTGAAGTTCTCGTCGCCCAGAAGGTGGCAGGGCCCTACCATATGAACCGTGACGAGGCCACCTTCGATCTTGATGACCTGTCCAAAATGTGTTATGGGGCAGCCCCAAGGTCTGTACCTGAGAACGTCGCCCATTTCGACTTTGACAGATCCATCGAACGGATGAAGCTCTTCTCTACAGGACGATTCACCTGGAAGTGGCGCTAAGGCGAAGTCGGCCACCAGGCCGTCTATGACGCCTCGAATCTCCTCGGCATTGCTCTTGGCAGTGGGCAAAAGCTCTTCGATCTGTTTTTTTGCATCTTGGTATCGTTCCTGGCTCATGAAGGGACAAAGACTCAGGTCCTGACCGGAATCTTGCAGCAGGGCTAAAGCAAACTCTCTGCAGTTCTTGAACCCGCACTCTCCACAATTGTATCCAGGAAGACGCCTGACGATATCGTCCATAGCTTTAACACCCGCCGATTACTCGCCAGTGTACTCCATGAAACCATCGAGATGACGGAGCACGCCTCGATGGTGCTCTTTTGAGACTCGAAGCTCGCCGGTGCAAAGTGTACATATCGCAAGAGGTGGATTGTGCCTTAGAACCATATCACCTGTCACCTCTGGGGCTGCTCGGATGAGCTCAGCAAGTTCGGCTGCGCCCTTTCCGCTGAGGCCGTTTGCTTCCACTATCCTGCATTTGGGATTGGTCTCGAGGATTCGTTCCCTGAATACTTCGCGTTCGGCCTGAGATACCATGTCTCCTTTTGTTATGACCGCAACATCTGCCGTTGTGAGAAGTGGGCCTACTTTTAGCGGAGCGTTGGGGCCGGTAGTGACGTCAATGACGCAGACTGCAAGACATTGATCTGGATAGGGTGCGCATCTGAGACAAAGCCCGGCGGTCTCGTTTAGGAGTATGTCTGCCTCTTGGGATTTTGCCCAGGCCAACATCTCGTCTACGTTGTAGATGGAGTAGTGGTCAGGGCACATGTCTTTTGCAAGGCCTACGACGACGGGTATCCCAAGCCTCTTAAACCTCGCATCGTCTTCGGTCCAGAGGCAGTCGATCTTGACGACGGCAGGCTTTATCCCTTCTCTTTGAAGGCTCTTTACGGTATGCATCAGGACTGAGGTTTTGCCAGCGCCCGGTGTGCCCGCGATTACCACTAGTTTCAAAGCGCTGCCTCCACCACCTCGCCTCGTCTTATGGTCTCTCTCAGGTTCATCAACCAGTCATCAACTCTGGAGAGATCTTCGCAGACTCGTCTTTCTTCTTTGGAGGTGTCTATAACCTTGCGGACACCGCCGTTCTTCATGACGATCCTGCGAGAGGTCATCAGGGCGAGCATGGGGTCATGAGTCACCACGATCACCATCTTGCCTTCACCTGCCAAAAGTTCGAGTGCCTCTTTCTTCTTGATGCCGGCGTTCTCGATTTCGTCGATGAGAACTATTGGTGAGTCGCTGATCACGGCTATGTCTGCAGTCATGAGAGCTCTGGATTGGCCACCGCTCAGTATGGTCAGGTGATGGTTAGGGTGGGCAGGCTCGCCAGTGAGCGTGTTTGCAAGTTCGATTACCCGTTGGACTTCTTCAACCGGCTTTCCTCGGCTCTTAGCATGCATCCTCAAGAAATCTTCTACGGTCATGTCGGCGAGGAAATGCATGTTCTGGGATAGTTGGGCGATGAGCTTTTTTCGGGGGTCGGATCGAGTCTCAAAGCCTGGAAGTTCGCCATCGATTAGAACGGTTCGGCACGAGGGGGTATCTCCCTGAGCGAACTGCTCGATGTCTCCGATAAAGGAGCTTTTTCCAGATCCTGTGGGTCCAACGATTCCTATAATCTCGCCGCTGAATATGTCGATCTGGTCGATCTCCTCGGGCTGGCCGTCTTTGTCCAGTCCGCCTAATATGGTGAGTTGATAAGCTTGAGTCAAAGTTCAGGACCTCCTTAATATTTGATTAATTTCGTTCAAGAGATATTGGTCTTCAGAAAGGGCTGAGGGCTCGGTCTCGATATCGCATCTGAGCGTCTTTAGTTCAAACTCCTCTTTGACCCGCAAGATGCCTCCGCCGGTTATGTTGAGCAGGATAGATTCGTTCTCTTCAACGAGTCCAGAATCTTTCGCCTTTTTCAGGGCGGCAACTGCTATTGCGGCTGCAGGAAGGATGTCAATCTCTTCGGCCTCTTCAAAGAGCTTTCTTGCGTCTTTGGCCTCCTCGTTTGTTATGCCGTAGACGGTGCCGCCGGTGTTTTCGAGGGCGTCTTTTACTCCGCCCTTGACGCTGTAGGGTGGTTTTCTGTTGTAGAGGACGTCGTCGTACATCCCTTTAGGACAGGTGCTGCCATCGACCTTTTGCCCGGACCAGGCAGTGTAGACGGGAGAACAGGGAAGGTTTTGGGCTAGGTGGAGTTTTGGCATGTTTTGGCCGAATCGGCCGTCTTGGATCAATCTCAAAGATGCTTCCCAGGCCGCAATCCCACCGGTGCCGCTTCCTATCGCCTGGAAGTAATGTCTGGGAAGGGACTTGTTAGTCACGGCGGCATCGAGCATCACAACGCCCATTCCGTCTCTTCGAGCCACGTTTCTTGCGCCGCCTTCACCCACGAAACCGGGATGAGTTGCAAGCCTTGATCCCACATCGATCGCTTCGGTGTAGTCGCCACTGACCGAGACTACGCATATGTTGTCAGAAGGGGTTTCAGTGATCCAAAGCTTTTCAAGTCCTGAGGACGGAATGACGAGGACGAGGGGCGTTCCTGAAACCGAAGTTGCCTGGGCGAAGGCTCTGGCGGTGTTTCCGGCAGAAGATACCACCAGGGTCTGGCCGTCGGCACGTTCGATCATCCGTTGAACTGTGGCAGGAGCTTCTAGGTCTTTGAAGCTGCAGGTGGCCATCCGGGCACCCTTCTCGGGCCAGTATCCGCTGAAGCCCACGTGGAGGTCTTTTAGGCCCAGCTCCTTGGCTAGGCCCTCGCTCTTGTATGTGATCGGTTTTTCGCCTGCACCCCGGAGCGGCTCTCTTACAGGAAGCCAATCGAAATATCTCCAAACTCCAGGGAGGCGCTTTGGCTTGAGCCTTTTGGATCGGTACTCTGTCCTGAGCAATGAATCATCATTTTGACAAGTTAGCGCATAAGGTGGTTGCACCGACCCGCAGCCCAGGCACTTGACTAGGTATTCTCCCATGGATCTAAATCGGGAAGTTTAACTTATAAAGTTTTCTGTTTTGGCCTGTTTATTGTCCTTATTGTGATATTAAATCGGGACTGGATATACAATTAGGCCACAAAAGAGGGGGGTGGGTGGACTAATGGGCGAAATCCTGGCAGGTCAAGGCATCTAAAACGATTGTTAGGCATGGTTTTCCGCAAGTGGTAAAAGACCGTGTCCTTTTGTACATCTGGGATAACCGATGGCGTGCGGAGACCCTCACCAAATATTCAAGCTTATCTCAAATCAGCTAGCCCAAGATTGAGAACGAGAATGTGCCTGAAGATGAAGCTTAAAATAGCCACAGAGAACAAAAAGGCCCACGCGAAATACACGAAGCGTACACGAAGCGAGTTGATCCGAATGACCCATAAAGCCCCCTGGTGACGTGACGAGACTGTCCAGATCGGCACCGATTACGAATCTTTGGACGAGATCAGAAGATACGACCAGAAGATGTCCAGGATGCGAGACCTTCGGCGCGAAATTCAAGAGATATCAGACCAGTTGGCACTCTTGCCTGGCCAGAAGATCCTTGAGATCGGAACCGGCACTGGCAATTTCGCCATCTTTGCAGCCAAGATCGGCGCAGAAGTGATCGCGGCCGACGTCTCCAAACCAATGCTGGAATACGCAAAAGAGAAGGCAAAGGCGCGCCTTGGCAAAGACGCAGAAAGGATCAGGTTTGTCAACGCGGGGTTTTTGAGCTACAAACACGAAGGGCCGCTTCTGGATGCCATAGTGACACAGCTTGCGCTCCACCATCTGCCAGACTTCTGGAAACAGGTCGCGCTTTTCCGGCTCTCTGACATCCTCAAAGAGGGAGGCAAGCTCTACATCCGACGTTCGGCAGGGCCCCTCCCTAAACGTAGTATTTTTTGCATTCTTTTCC
>CAYWZG010000097.1:0-9177 GCA_964462795.1 uncultured Methanotrichaceae archaeon | reverse complement strand
ATGGATTAAACAAGCATTTATATTTAACTAAAAACTAATGTTGTACGACACTAGCCCTGCCATTGAATGCGCTATAAACTATCCATGTCTGAAAAGGCGTGGCCCCATTGAAACGGCGACCGCCATAGACTCATTTATATCGGCGAGTTTCCCTCTATCCATGGCTGAAAAGGCGTGGCCTTGTCGAAAATCATATTGTGCAAACTTGATTGAACAGTCTACAATCGAGATGTTATCTCCTGAAATGCCTTTCATAGAAAAAAATTTCGGGCAAAGATATATCACTTTTGAGATAGGTTATTTCATTCAGGCGAAATATCATGGGCGTCATCGGTTCGGAGATATCGCTGGCAGACAGACGGAGGCAGAAGGCAGTCGAGGAGTTTGTAAGACGGGCCACCCAGGAATATGGTGACCGCATAAGAAGCATCACTTTATTCGGATCTGTAGCCAGAGGGACCGCAGGCGTTGGCTCGGATATCGACCTCCTCGTGGTGATAGACGAAGAGGATTTCCAGCTCCGGCGAAAGATCGTCGGCCTCTCCTTCGACGTACTCTTGGAGACCGACGGAGACCTCTCTGTGAAGGTGCTCTCCAACCGGGACTTTGAGAAGCATAAATCATTCTCCTTTTTGAGAAATGTCCTCGGTGAGGGGGTAAAGGTTGCTTGATGATGAGATAGATCGTCTGCTCTCACAGGCAGAGTTGAGGCTTGAAGCAGCCCGGCATCTGCTGAAAACCGGATTTTGTGACGACGCCGTTAGCAGGGCCTACTACAGCATGTACTTTGCCGCAAACGCTATTGTTTCTTACAAGAGGCATCCAGGTGAAGACCCACCGGGGCCTTGTGGCCAGGTTCGGCCAAGAGTTCGTGAAGAAGGGGTTGATCGAGGCGCATTTCGGCCGAACTTTGAGGATGGCTGAAGAGCTAAGGTCTGAAGCCGACTACTCTATCATACGCCAGATATCCAACGAAGAGGCTGCCGCCAACGTCGATGATGCGGAAAGGTTCTTAGCGCGGGCAAAAGAGGTTATCGCCGATATAAAGAAAAGCCGATAGATCGTCGCCCTGGCTGAAAAGTCGCGCCCCCATTTGGCGCTACGGCATGGCGCTCCACCTCCTGCGCGGGCTCGCCTGCGGATCACTCGGGGTCGTCTTTGTCACGAGCAACAGCACGAAGTGGTCGGTGGGCCAGGTGGTGGATGTGACCCATCCATCTTGATATCTGCGAAAGTTATTTCCCCTTTTCTGAACCATATGAAATCAACGTTAAACAGGCAAGATCGAAGATCGAAAATAAGTGGCTGATGGAAAGTCGGGGGGGCAGAGGAGTGCAGATCGAAGATATCAAAAAGCAGATCCTGAAAGATAATTATATAATAACATTCCACGCCCACAAGAGAATGGATGAGAGGGGTATTTATACTGATGATCTGGTTAATTTGATATTATATGGGAGCATAATAGGAGATTATCCGGATAGCAAACCATGCCCCTCTGCGCTGATAACTGGCATTGTCGGTGGGCGGCATTGTCATGTTGTGGTTGCGTCTTGCGAAAACCACTTGCGTATAGTCACAGTCTACTGGCCGGAGGATAAAAAATGGATAGACCACATGACGAGAAGAGAGAGCTGATCCCCGACGTCTGCAACTGCGGTCAAGGCAGATTGCGCCGTGGCGTCACGGAGTATGTCACCAGAGTCGAGGGGAGCATTCTGGTGATCAAAAACGTCCCAGCTTTGATCTGTGACGTCTGTGATGAGGCTTATCTCACGCCGGAAGCTTCCAGAGAGGTCGATAAGATCGTGAAGGAGTTCCGGGAAGGAAAGCTTCTGGCAAAGCCCATTGCGGCTGGCGAGGTTGACCTCAAAATGAAGGAGTCGGCTTGATCGGATCGAAACGCCGGGCGCGATTATCCACTCCTCCGACGCCCCGATGGCCGATAGACCTCTTGCTCTTTTGACCTCATCATAACTATCTCTTCGCCCACCACCCCCGCCGAGTTGCTTCCACCGATCCCGAAAAATCCCCCGCTGGCTCGCTCGTCGTAGTCGAGGGCCGCGCCCCCATCCGGCGCCTGCGAAACTGGCGCGCCACCTGCTTGCACGAGGCTTGCCAGCGGCGGCGAAAATAGCCTATCTGTGATTCGAGGCTTCGATGAGCCGGATCTTCATCCTCTCTCGGGACGGACCGCTCGTTGGCTCTTCTGGAGTTTCAGTACCCAAAAACCCTCTAGATCCGGAAACCCCCTGAAAGTGCCCGTCCCTCGTCGAACTCTCCGATCCTCTTTTCCTCTGACTTGAGCCAGGCAAAGAGGGCGCGTCTTTCCTCAAAGCTTTGAAGAACATCTCTAGCCCCTCCTTTCAGCGCTTCATCTGATCTTGGCAGGAATCGAAGGGAACGATCAGGCCCCGCGCCTCATCCACCTGCACGAGATCTTGGGGACAAGGGCGCCCAGGAAATTCGATTCTGTTCTATTTTTACTTTAAAAGTTCGATGAAACGCTCTTTTGATAAGCCAGCCTGTTTGAGGATGGACATTAGAGTCCTCCTGGGCAGTCTATCGCTCTTCGGCACGATGACCAGAAGCTTGCGGCCGTTTTCATCGATCTTGTAGAATGCAGTGTGGCTGCCCTTGCCGCGCTTCGGAGCGTACTCGAATCCCTCTTTCTTCAAAGCCCTGATCACGTCATCTGAGGTAACCAAGGGCAGCCGTCTCATGTGGCTACTTCGATAATCGAAGTAAATTTATGAGGAGATGAAATAGCAGCCTCAACGTCATCCATGAGGCCCAACTCTTTGGCATTCTCCAGGTATAGTTCCACGGCTTCTTTCAAGTTGCTGAGGGCCTCTTCGGGCGTCTCTCCAAAGCTTGCGACTTCAAGCTCGGGACATTTGGAGACGTATGCGCCCTCTTCTTCCCAAATCGTTGCGGTCAGATTAACCTTCTTCATTTTTCGACCCCCATGCTCTATCCAAGTTATCGGTCGTATGTACTTTTATCTTTTGGGGGGCGGAGTGGGCGCCAAAAACCTGGCAGGCCTGGCGTCATCTGGGGGTGGGATCTGATGAGGTGGCAAGGTCCTTTTCGCAAAAGTCCGGCGGGAGAACAAGCGGGCGCCTCGGGCCCAGCACCTCCATCTCGCTGCATGAGATCCAGCAAGAACCCAGCAGATATCGGACCATCACTCTCTCGTGCTGAAAACTCCAGTTTCAGCCTCCCAAAGCTCAGTACCCAAGCACTTTCAGACCCGGCACCTCCAAAAAGTGCGCATCCCTCGTCACGATCTCTCCGTCATGGCAAAGGGCGATTGAAGCGATCAACTCGTCAAATTCTCTGATTCTCTTTCCTTCTGACTTGAGCCTGGCGGAAAGGGCGCCGAAAACCTGGCAGGCCTCGTCATCCAGGGGTAGGACCAGAAGAGATGCGAGGATCTCCTTTGCGACCTCCAGGTTCTTCTCTGGATTTCCCGATAGATGAGCGCCCCTGTAGACCTCCAGGACCGTTATTGGCGTTGTGAAGAGTGGGGCGCGTATTTCCTCAAGCTCCGAGAGCATCTCCTGGGCCTCCCTTCGGCCCCGAATCAGGTCTACCAGGAAGGAGGTGTCGAGAATCGGCATCAAAGATCCGCCGCCGCCCTCATCTTTGCCACCCTCAGGTCCTCAGAAGCCTTTTCAACCTCGTCAGCCAGATCTTGTGTGTCCTGGGCGGGGTGAAAAGACGCAATCGCGGCCAGCGTCTCTGAGAGCTTTTTCTTTTCGGGGTAGTACTTGAGGATCACCTCCGAAAAGCTCATCTTTTTCGAGTCCTTTAGGACCTTTAGCCTTTCGTAGGCGTCCTCGGTTATGCTGATCGTCTTGGTCGACATACATCTATCTGTGTATGTACGTGTATTTCAAGCCGTTCTCTTCCGCACCCCTCCTTCCGGCCATTCCGTCTCAGTACTTGTGGCGTACGGATGCCAGAGTCGTGGCCTCATCTGGCGCCTACGGAAAAATAGCCTATCTGTGATTCGAGGCTTCAAAGAGCCGGATCTTCATACTCTCTCGGGCCGGGCCTCTTCTTCGGCTCTTTCTGTAGGTCGGCCCCCCCATCTCGGGTCAGAATAGTCTTTTTCCCGTTTTCGATATCCATTTCAAGGAGCCTTGCCACAGCATATGCAGGAAATACGGCCGATATGTCGTTGCCATATTTGCGCGAGAGGCTAAGATAGCCCAGGTCAAGTTCTCTTGCGGCCTTGGCGATGATCTCTTCGCCGATCCCTGCCGCAACCACTTGTTCTAGCTCGTACTCGCTGGCCATCTTCCCCAGGGCGCACTTTAGCACCTCTATTTGGCGGGCTTTGGCCTGCCTTGCGATATCGAGGGCTGCATCAAGGCCGATCTCTTCTAAGTCGGCGCAGACGGTCCGAGAAAGTCTATTTAAGGCAGCCTCGCGATCTTTGTCGCCGCAGTCGGGTGTCTCAATGCTGTAACTTTCGTCAGACATCTCGTCTAGCGCCCTGTAAGCGTCGGCGGTAACCGCGAAAAGCTCAGATGAGAGCGGAACTTTTCGGCCTCCTATCTCGACACTGGATAGCAAGGCCGCAAGGTTCGTCCTGAGAAGGCCGCTATAAATCAGCTCGCCTCTGGCCAGCCTCTCGTAATCGGTGAGCGCGGCCCGAGCGCCGTTCTTTATGGGGACGAGGTCTGTGGTGGTAGATCCCATGTCGATGAAGATGCAGTCACCGATCTCTTCAGAGATGAGGGCTGCCGAAGCGCTCCAATTGGCAGCTGCAAGTTCAAGATAGCTCGTCCATCCAAATCCTTTTGCGCCCCAAAACCGTATCGGGCAGGAAAAAGACCTTTCTATCGCACCCATTATGTGCAAGATTCCGCTTCGTTTGTCTGAGAAACAGTCGGCCAGTTCACCAGTCATTACCACCCCCAGGGCCGATGGGTTCGTATCATTCGAGATTTGACAAAGAAGTGCTTCAAGGGGCGCATCTTTCCATAGGGGCAGGTACTCTATTTTGACGAAAAGGCCGTCGGAGCTTGCGACTTTGGTGTTGGCACCACCCACGTCGAGGCCGAGGATCATGTTGGTTTTGAGCAACGAAGATACCATAAAAGCTTTAGGGTAATCGTGGGGTTTATACGACACAAGATTCAGGAGAGTTGATCATGGCTGCCAAGGAGAAATATCCCGAGCCCACTTATCTAGAGTACGGATTTGATGAGTTGGAGCACGACGTCATCAAGAAAGAACTTTGTTGTTACTGCGGTAATTGTATCGCTTTCTGTCCCAAGGTCGATCACAAGGAAAACAGGCCCGAGCTTATCGATTACGATCCACTCTGCGGCCTTTGTTATGCTTATTGCCCTCGAAGCTTCCTCGACATGTCTTTCATTGAAAATAAGATCTTCGGAAAGGCAAGAGACAAGGGCGAAAAGCTGGGAATCTACCAGAACGCTATGTCTGCCAGGTCTAATGGTGCCGATATCCAGGGCGTGGCCCAGGACGGCGGCGTTGTGACCGCCCTTTTGTCTTATGCTCTCGAAGAGCGACTGATCGACTGCGCCGTCGTGACCGGTCGCGACGATGACTGGAGGACCGTGCCCAAAGTTGCGACCACTGCAGAAGAGATCATGGCTTGTGCCGGCACGAAATACACCATCACTCCGAGCATAATTGGAGTTCAGGCTGCGTTGGATCAAGGCTTTAAGAAGATCGGGTTTGCAGGAACACCTTGCCAGATTCAGGCACTCCGAAAGGTTCAGACGTTGGACGAGCCCTACCAGTTTGGTCAGGACAAGATCGCCCTTCTGGTCGGCCTTTTCTGCATGGAGAACTTCGAGTACGAAAAGCTCTTCCCAAACCTCATCGAGGAGAAATTTGGGTTTAACCCCAGCGAAGTAGACAAGTTCGAGATCCAGAAAGGGATGTTTAGAGTCCACGCAGGAAGCGAAACCAAAGAAGTACCCCTTGCAGAGACTGACGATTACGTCTGGAAAGGGTGTGGCCCTTGCTTTGACTTTTCTGCAGAACTTGCTGACGTCTCGGTGGGAAGCGTAGGATCGAAGACGGGATGGTCCACTGTGCTTGCGAGGACCGATATCGGCTTGAAGCTTTACGGAGATGCTCTCAAGGCCAAAGTAATCGAAGAAGGCGCTATATCCAAGAAGGGACTCGCTCTCGTCGAAAGGCTGGCTGGCGATAAAGAGAAGCGTTTTATGACCACGGTTGGCGAGCTGAAAGAACGCAGCGTTCCGGTCAACATCAAGAGATAGATCCATGGACCTACATCAATTGCGATTGCGATTTAGACGTATGATCATTCGAAGGTGCTAATCCGATGTTGTCAGTGGGGCTGGCAGGAAAGCCCAATGCAGGAAAATCGACCTTCTTTAAGGCCGCAACTCTGGCCGAGGTGGAGATCGCAAACTACCCCTTCACCACGATAGATGCCAACCACGGCGTATCTTACGTGAGAGTACCCTGCCCATGCAAAGAGCTTGGGAAAACTTGCGGCAAGTGCAAAGATGGGATAAGATACATCCCCATCCAGCTTATTGACGTGGCCGGGTTGGTTCCAGACGCTCACATGGGTCGCGGTTTGGGCAACGAGTTTCTAGACAGTCTCAGAGTGGCAGAGGCCGTGATACACGTCCTCGACGTCTCTGGTTCTGCTGACGAAGAGGGAAACCCGGTCGGCCTTGGCAATTACGATCCGATCAAGGATACCGAGTTTCTCAAGCATGAGATCGGGATGTGGATCTTTGGGATTCTGGAGCGAAACTGGGATCGAATGATGCGCAGGGTCAAGGCCGAGGGGATCAAGCCAGAGCCACTCATATCCGAGCAGCTTGCAGGGGCTGGGGTGGCTGATAATCATGTAAGGTGGGCGCTTTCGACCATGAAGAGCGCGCCGCCCGACTGGTCAGAGGAGGATCTAAAGAGGTTTGCTCATCTTCTCAGGAAAGCGAGCAAGCCCATGATAATTGCCGCAAACAAGGTGGACATCGCGCCACCGGAGTTTGTAGAGGCGCTTTTGGCTCTGGACGAGATCGTGATACCGATCAGCGCTGCTGCTGAGGTTGCGCTCAGGATGGCAGACAAGGGCGGGGTTATCAAGTATCGGCCTGGCGATTCTGATTTCGAGATCGCAAAGGACTTAAGTCAAGCTCAAAAAGCGGGGCTTGAGAAGATAAGGGCGATTCTAAAAGAGCATGGCAGAACCGGGGTTCAGGAGTGTCTTGACCGGGCGGTTCTCGATCTGCTCGATTACATCCCAGTATTTCCGGTCGAGGACGAGAGCAAGTGGACCGACAAGAACGGCGTTATGCTTCCCGATGCTTATCTCATGAAGAAGGGTTCTACCACCAAGGATCTTGCTTATCAGATTCACACCGATATCGGGGATAGTTTCCTCTTTGCGATGGACGCCAAAACCAAGATGAGGCTTGGCGAAAAGCACGAGCTAAATCCTGGCGACGTCATAAAGATCGTCTCGACAAAGTAGTTAACGATACGGATAAGGACGAATATCAAACTCGTATAAGTGATTTGATATTCGTCCCAAAGACACCGTCAATGCGAAGGCAAGCAGCTTGACTTGACCAAGAGGGGGGCGATCAGGTAGCACTATTTTGTAGCATTTTGTCATTTGCCTGTAATGGTGCTTAACTATAGTCAAGAACCGATTAGATAACACTAATCAGTTCTCACCAGAATAGTGCTTAAAGATACGAATAGGCCAAATCTCAAACGCTTGCGAGTTTGGGATTTGTCCCAAATATGTAATTAGTGACTACTCCCCCGACTGAAGTCGGGGGCTTCCTGATTCATCACCAGAACTTGCATCACAGAGATGCGATGTAGAGGTTCTGGCTCGGCAGGCTCTAAGGGCAGTCCCATCCCCAAGATGAGCATGTTTCTTGAAGCGTTGTAATCTCTATCACAGACGAATTCACAGAAAGGACATTCGTGAGTTCTGTCGGATAGATCTTTTTTCACAACGCTTCCACAGCAAGAACACTTCTGAGACGTACCTCTTGGATCAACCTTGCAGTTGAAACAATTGTCTGGCCTTCTCACCGTGGTAACTATCCTGTCGCCGGTCTTGAGGTTCTTCTCGTTTCGGCCAACCTTTACGACTTCGCCCAGCGATTCGTGGCCCAACGCCAAAAAGTCATCTCCAAGAGGCGCATCACCATAGTGTGCCTTGTCGATCTCTCTATCGGGTCCGTCCATAATTTTCCTTTGTCTTATGAAGATCATTCTTCATATATTTTTTGACACTGGTCGGATGTGCATTTGATGTGGGTTTGAAGTTTGCATGAATGCGGTGCCGGACCAATCGTCAGCAGGTCGCCTTTCAGCCACGTTCGATCGATCTGGTCATCTGTTCTAGGAAAAGTTTAATTCTTTTGTAAAAGAAGGCCTAAAGCGATGACGCAAACTGGATCCCAAATCAGATCTAGAATAGGATCACATTTATTCGTTGGCGTCGTGATTGCGCTGATTATCTTTGGAGCTGGTTGTATGGACAAGAAAAAAGCAGAAGGGAATAAGGTATTGCTGAATACGAATATGGGCGACGTAACCATCCTGCTTTACGATGACATGCCTGTTACTGCAGGCAACTTCAGGGGCCTCGTAGAGAAGGGCTTTTATGACGGCGTCATTTTCCACAGGGTCATAGACGGGTTCATGGTCCAGGGCGGAGACCCCACCGGCACAGGAAGTGGAGGTCCTGGCTACCACATAAAGGATGAGTTCACCGACCACAACAAGAACAATCGAGGGACCATCTCGATGGCAAATGCTGGGCCAAACACCGGTGGCAGCCAGTTCTTCATCAACATGGTGGACAACAATTACCTGGACAAGATGCATCCAGTCTTTGGCGAGGTGGTCGATGGGATGGATGTGATGGACTCAATAGGGAAGGTCGAAACCAATCCTATGGACAAGCCCCTCGAAGACGTGGTGATAATAAAGGCGCAGGTGATTTCGTAGAAGGCCAAGAGCCTTCTACATGCCTACTAGTTTTAACTTAGTTATAAATTATAATATATTCGAGAACCAATTGGATGAAACGAACCGGTTCTCGAATATAAAGCGCCCTTCCTTCTCAAGATTATAGTCATGCACCCAACAATTGACTTTTTAAATTTTCACTAAGGATCGTCT
>CAYWZG010000096.1:0-9408 GCA_964462795.1 uncultured Methanotrichaceae archaeon | reverse complement strand
GGTGGCAATGCCGCGAATCAGGTTCACGGTGATTACTCTTTGATTATATCTCATCCTCATTGCAACCTGCAAGGATTGTTGGCTGATGGGTTATCGTCTGGCCGGTTGGTTAAATCCAATGCCTGACCTTTTTTTTGTAGTCATGATAATTCCCCCCGAAGGCTCGTTCGAGATTATCTTCCTCTGCGGGGATGAACATGACCGCCATCAATATCACGAATATCGCTGGAAACGCGAAAGTTATCAGAGATCCGAAAAAGACAGCTTCTCCTAGGAGTATTGCTGCCATTCCCAAGTACATCGGGTGGCGGCTGATCCGGAAAGGTCCAAAGATCATCAAGGCAGTGGGCGTCTCGTGAGGCTTTACTGTGGTCTTGCTCTTTTTGAACATAGAATCGGACCAAATGTTCAAAACTGTGCCAAATAGGATTGGAATAATCCCTAAATATGTGTATGGAGGTTCGACCACTCGTTCGATGGGATATACGAAATTCAATGTCGCAGACAGCAGCAGAAGCGCTATGAAATAAGTTGGCGGCAAGATCTTGCTTTTCATCTGCATGTTTTTTTGGGGCAGCAGAGATAAATCTTTTTCTGTCGTCCAACTTAGGGTTCGTGAAGAAATAGCCTTGTCATATGAGTGATTCGTAATTATTATACTGAATTTGCCTCATGTCTGTTTTGTATAATAGCTGTACACGGTTATGTACAAGTTATTTCTCCACAGACCTTTAGTCGCGATTTTTCGAGATCGCGCTTGACTCGATCAGCTCTCTTTTGACCTGGCGGGCGTAAAGGCGCGCCAACCGGCACGGTTCTGGAATTTTATGGCCGCGCAGATACCAGCGCGCCAGATCCAAGGATGTGTCGACCGAAACCCTGTGACCTGGTGCCGCCACTATGGGCCTGCACCCCCGTTTTGAGAAAAAGACGTGACCGAGTACTTCTTTTTCACAAAATAGAGGCGATGCATCGCCTGTGAACGTGGGCGGAATCCAAGAACCGAAAAGTGAATTCTTGGTCACGCCCACCGTTGGCATATCCAAAACTACACCAATCCAGGAGGCAAGACCTGCTTTCCTTGGATGGTTTATGCCACACCGGTTCACGAATAGGAGCGTGGGCTTTGGCTTGAGACTTTCCAGAGCTTCCAAGGCGGCAGGCCCTTCTCGATAAGAAAGGTAGCCCGGAACGTAAGGGATCCTAGCTTTCCGGACGGAATGGGCACAATCAAGAATGGCAAGATCCGGATCGAATGCAACGGCACTTGATATTACCGTCTCGAATATCCCTTCTAAAAAAACCAGATCAACGCTGGCCACCACTTCTTCTGAGAAGCAGTTGTCGAGAACGACTTGGGCGGCGATCTCCTGCTGGCTACTTTCGATCTCTTTTCGAAGCTCCTCGGAAAACTTCAACCTATTTTGCCTCGAACTCAGCGCCCATCTGGGTCAGGTTGATGGTCAACTCGCTGATGTTCTTGATGTAGTGAAGCATCCTTTCGATGCTGGACACAACCAACCTCAAGAGGGTTTCTTCTTCCTCTCCCACGTCAAGTGTCGAGTTGAGGATGTCCTGAGTTACAGAATCCCTCGTTGCCCTGCTCGTGTCAATTATCTTGTTGGCCCTGTCCGAATCGAGCTTCAGAAGGGCTGATATGGACTCTTCGATCAGGTCCACGAAGATTGGTTTAATGTCGTTCATCTTCTCTGAAAACTCTGGTGAAAGATCGCAATCGTGCATTGTCACTATCTTGGCGATCCAAGCAGCATGGTCTGCCATCCGCTCCAGGTTGGTCGCAGCCCGGCTGTAATTGAAAGCGACGATCGGGTTCAAAGCGTCACGCTTCAGAGAACCGCTCCTGAGAATCTCGGTAAACTGGCGCGATATCAATAGATTGAGACGATCCACGTCGTCATCTCTTTGGACCACGTCCTCTGCCAACTCTTTGTCGTTGTTGGCCAGGGCTTCAATCGCATCCATCACCATTGACCTTACTACCGTCTTAATCCTGCGAAGGGCCCTTTCCGACTGGAGCTCTTCTGGATCGATCAGATCCTGTATGAAAACTTTGTTGACGGTCTCTTCCAAAATCTCAGGACCTATAAGCTTTTGAACTATCTGATGAACGTCCTTCTTTTGGGTTGCAGTCATGTGTGGCGAAACCACTTCTATCGTCCTGTAACCAGAAACGTAGCACCCTATGATGTCTCTTACCAGGGGGTCGCCAACTTTATCGCCGATGTCCAGTCTGGCGCTGAGAACCCGCTCAGATCGGTCCGGCGAAAGAACTAGTGACCCGTTCTCGCTCTGGGTTATGTATATCAGCGAACCTGGCTGAATGTCGTTTTTGACGGCCCAGTTTTTGGGCAAAGATACGATGAAGGTCGATTTTCCAGTACGCTGTACTTTTCTAGTTTCCATATCGATCCAGCTTTAAGCTATGTGTGATCACTTTTGGGAGCGTATCTAGCATACAAAATCCAAATCAACGTGGCAGCAATATCGATATCAAATACTGCACATTATTGTCATGTTATTTTGGAATCTGCATACTAATTCAAATGCTCTCTCTTCGCATCAACCATGTATATGATGCTTTCACAGATATTGCAGACGTGATCTCCGATCCTCTCTAAGTGCTTGTTGACCAAAAGGAGTGTGGTAGCATCTTCAATCAGGTCGGGATTTTCGCCTATGATCTTCAGCAAAGTATCTCTCACCTTCACGTAGTGAGAATCAATTTCGTAATCCCATTTGGTGGTCTCTCTGGCCAGATCCGAGTCACGTTCGTCGAAGGCTTTGAGAGCGCGGGTCAGCATATTTCGTGTGATCTCTACCATGCGGGGAATGCTCTTGAGAGACTTTACATGGACCTTGTTCTTCGAGTGTATGACCACCCTGGAAATGTCGACTGAAAGGTCGCCGATTCTCTCTAGGTCAATTCCTATCTTCAAAATGGCTATGATCAGCCTCAGATCTTTTGCCATCGGCTGCTGGAGCGCAAGAAGTTGCATACACCGTTTCTCTATCTTCAAGCTAAGATCGTCGATAACCTGGTCGTCCCTGATCACATCTCGCGCTTTATCCATGTTGTAATCACGGAGAGCGTCTACCGACCTGGCCAAAGCTAGGTCCACTTGGTTAACCAGCTTGTCTACATCCGTCCTGAGCTCTTCAAGCTCATTATGATAACGTTCCCTATAATGGCTCATATTTCCCCCCCCAACTCAAAATCTCTGGAAGGGCTTAGCCTAGCCGAACCTACCTGTGATGTAATCCTCCGTGCTATTCTCTTTAGGATTTTCAAATAGCTCGTTTGTCTCGCCAAACTCTATCAGCTCTCCAAGCAAGAAATAAGCGGTATAGTCTGAAACTCGAGCAGCCTGTTGCATGTTATGGGTTACGATTATCTGGGTGTACTTGCCCTTCAACTTTTCCATCAGGTTTTCTATCTTCCCGGTGGAGACTGGATCAAGGGCGCTGCAAGGCTCGTCAAAGAGGATGACATCAGGCTTCATAGCCATTGTTCTGGCTATACAAAGTCTTTGCTGCTGTCCACCACTCAGGCCCATGGCAGGCTTGCCTAACCTATCGGAAACCTCTTCCCAAAGAGCTGCGTCTTTTAAGCTCTGTTCCACTATCTTATCCACGTTTTTGGCGCTGTGGATCCGGGGTCCGTAGGCGATGTTGTCATAGATGGACATGGGAAACGGGTTTGGCTTTTGGAACACCATCCCGATTCTCTTTCGCAACTCCACCACATCTAAGTCTTTGTCGTAAATGTCCATCCCATCGTAGAGTACCTCGCCCTCGATCCTGACGATGTCCACCAGATCGTTCATCCTGTTAATACAGCGAATAAAGGTGGATTTGCCACATCCTGAAGGTCCTATAAACGCCGTGATCAGGTTCTCGGGGATTTTCATGGATATGTCCGTTAGGGCGTGGTTATCTCCATACCAAAGGTTCAGGTTATTGATCTCTATCTTGAACAACAGTGCAACCCCCTGACAGAATTCAAGCCGTTCCTTCCACAACGTCTTCCAAACCCTACCGAACAGAGATGAAACCCTCTTCTTCCACGATCCTTTGACCAATTTCACCCAAGATGAAATCTATGAATTTTGCCTCTTTTTCACCGGTTTCCATCCAGGTGTATAAGTAAAGGGATCGAGAGAGCTTATACGTTCCGTTCTCAACGTTTTCGACAGTAGGAAGTACGCCGTCTAACTCAACGACACCGATATTTCCTGTCTTGGCGTAGCCTATTCCCAAGTAGCCGATCGCTTTATTGCTTTGGACCAGGAGCGTCTTAATCTCGGCGTTCTCCATGGCGTTGACGCCAACACCAGCAGTTTCGGCTTTGGTGCTACCCATTATGAGCTTATTGAACGTGTCACCAGTCCCCGACCCAGGAATTCTAGCCACAGGGAGTATCAACATGTCGGGACCCCCCACCTTATTCCAGTTCACGATCTCGCCAGCGTATATCTTGGCCACCTGTTCAGAAGAGAGGCTCGTCACCCCTGCATCGTAAACGTCTTTGCTCACCGCTATGGCGATTGCATCGTAGCCGATGGGGTGGGCTATGAAATGATCTCCGAAATTTTCGATCTCCGACTGCTTGAGATCCCTCGAAGACATTCCTATGTTGGCAAGTCCTGTGGCCACATCTTGAATACCACGACCAGATCCACCGCTGCTCACTTGGACCCTGGTCTCATCTTGCATCCCGTTGAAGACCTCTGCACACCTTTCCACTGCAGGGAGAACTGTGGTGGATCCTGTGATCACCAGGTTCTCTTTGGAACTTTCCTCTACGCATCCGGTAGCCAGAAAGATGAGGCATATAGCCGTCAGAAGTGGAACTGTCTGAGATTTGTCATATCTATTCACGCATTTTAAGGTCACAGCACCCATATATATAGCGTTTTCCTATATAGTCTATATATTTCGCCTCTGCCGCGGCCTATGCATTCCGGAACGCTTATATAGAACTTCAAACTGCTCATGGGCAGAAAGATGGGGAGGACTCTGTTTGGCAGGTTTGACCAATGCTCCTATACTAATATTGAAAGAAGGGCACGAAAGGGATACGGGAAAGGATGCCCAGAGGAAAAACATCATGGCCGCAAGAGCAGTGGCTGATGTAGTGAGGACGACTCTGGGACCCAAAGGCATGGACAAGATGATAGTAGACGAGGGAGCTGGAGATGTGGTCATCACCAACGATGGTGCCACCATCTTAAGGGAGATGGATATTGAGCATCCCATCGCTAAAATGATCGTAGAAGTGGCCCGCGCCCAGGAGGATGAGGTGGGGGACGGGACCACGACGGCTGTGGTGATCGCAGGAGAGCTGCTAAAGAACGCCGAAGAGTTGATCAATGTCGGAGTTCATTCTACAATAATCGTCCAGGGTTACAGAGCAGCTCAGAAAAAGGCCCAAGAAGTTCTGGATGATATGGTAGTTGAGGTATCCAACGACGATAGGAATATTCTCAAAAAGGTGGCCAAGACCGCCATGACCGGAAAGGGCGTTGAGATTTTCCAAGACGAGCTTACCGACATGTGCGTCGATGCTGCCACGATCATAGAAGAGGATGGAAAGGTCGACGTGGAAGATCGAGTCAAGATCGTCAAGATCAGTGGTGGCTCGGTGGGCGACTCAACCTTCTCCAGCGGAATCGTGTTGGACCACGAAAGGCTCAACCCTGAGATGCCAAAGAAGGTCGAAAATGCCAAGATCGCTCTTCTTGACGGAACTTTGGAGCTCAAAAAGCTCACTACCGATGCCAAGGTGAGGATCTCCGATCCTGAGTCGCTGATGAGCTTCCGTGAAGGCGAAGATGACGTGTTGAAAGAAGCTGTGGACGCCATCGCTGCGGCCGGCGCCAAGGTGGTCTTCTGCAGGCAGGGAGTAGGGTTGTATGCTTCTCGATATCTGGCCAACAGTGGAATCCTTGCTGCAAGAAGGGTCAGCGATGATGACATGAGGCTTTTGGCACTTGCCACCGGTGGACGTATCGTCACAGATCCGCTCGAGTTCACCGAGAGCGACATGGGCCAAGCTGGCTTGGTCAGAGAAAAGCGCGTTGGAAAAGAGAAGAAGATGATCTTCGTTGAGGGCTGCCAAGGCGCCAAGGCCGTAACGATCGTGATCCGCGGCTCGACCGAACAACTAATGGAAAACATCGAAAGGGCTCTTGAAGATGCGCTCTGGTCAGTGGGCACAGTCCTCCAATCAAAGAAGATAGTACCAGGCGGGGGCGCCCCAGAGATCGAGATTGCAGAGAAGATCAGACAGTACGCATCTACCTTGGGCGGACGAGAACAGCTTGCTGTCGAAGCCTTTGCAGATGCCCTCGAAGCGATACCTACTGCACTTGCCGAGAACGCAGGGTTGGATCCTTTGGACATGTTGGTGGGACTAAAGTCTAAGCACGCCGAGTCCAATAACTACGGTCTCGATGTGAATCGCGGGATTGCTGTTGACATGATAGAACAAGGCGTGGTAGAACCTCTCAAGGTCAAGATCCAAGCCATCAAGTCTGCAGTCGACGCTGCCACCATGGTGCTCAGAGTGGACGATGTGATCGCAGCTAAGGTAGAAGGCCTAAAGCCAAAGCCAGGCCAAAACCCTAACGATTTCACCAATCCGATGATGATGTAGGAAAAGACGGCTTTGCCGCCGTTTTTCCCCCTTTTGGCGAAATGTTCTCATATCCAGCGAAATGTTTCTATCCGATGATATGTTCCGTTTCTGGATTTATTCGAGAGGTTGTTTATGAAAGCGGGGCCGGAAAATAAAAGGTCAGAGGCAGAGCCTTCTGACGTCGATGAGTCTGAATTGGAGACGTTTGAATCAGAAAACTCCAGTCCAGAAGGTTTTGAACCTGACGAAGTTGGAGAAGAGTCCGAAACTGGAACTGCAAACGAAATTGAATCGCATATTGCAGAGATCCAGCGCCTCGCGGACGAACGTCTGGACCAACTTCTCAGGTGCCGGGCAGAACTTGACAACGCCCTGAAGCGGGCGGCAAGGGAAAAAGCAGACCTTTCAAGGTACGCATCCGAGAAGCTGATCGTCAAAATGCTTCCTGTTCTAGACAGCTTCGATCAGGCCGCAAAACACGATCAGGGTCTTGAGAAGATAAGTCAGCAACTTCTCGACGTGCTCCAAAGCGAGGGCCTCTTACCCATACCGGCTGTGGGCGAGAAGTTCGACCCTTACACGCACGAGGCCCTCATGATGGTCCAATCCGACGAGCACGAAGAGGGAACGGTGGTTGAAGAAGTTCTGCGCGGATACTCCCTCAACTCGAAAGTGATCCGTTTCTCGAAAGTAGTAGTATCTAAAAAGTAATAAATGTAAGTTATGACACTTATGACACTCATGATATCTAATTTTGGAAGGTGGTAACTTGTCCAAGATCATAGGCATAGACCTAGGAACCAGCAACTCCGCTGCCGCAGTGCTCATAGGCGGCAAGCCCAGCATGATCCCCAGCGCCGAGGGAACGAGCATCGTTGCAGGAGGTAAGGCTTTTCCGTCTTACGTCGCCTTCACCAAAGATGGTCAGAGGCTGGTGGGAGAGCCCGCCAGAAGGCAGGCCGCGACCAACCCCGAAGGGACCATAACTGCGATCAAACGGAAGATGGGGTCCGATTACAAGACCAAAGTTTACGGTAAAGAGTACACGCCCCAGGAGATATCTTCGTCCATATTGAGGAAGATCAAAGAGGATGCTGAATCTTACTTGGGCGAAAAGGTGGATAAGGCGGTCATCACAGTTCCTGCCTACTTCAACGATAATCAGAGGCAGGCCACCAAAGATGCCGGAACGATCGCAGGCTTCGAGGTCTCAAGGATAATCAACGAGCCCACGGCTGCAGCTATCGCCTACGGTATGGATAAAGAAGGCGAAGCCACCCTGATGGTATTCGACTTTGGTGGTGGCACTCTCGATGTCACCATAATGGAGATTGGCGAGGGCGTCTTTGAGGTCAAGTCCACCAGCGGCGATACTGAACTTGGTGGCAGGGACATGGACGAGCGGCTCATGGATTATGTGATCGACAAGTTCAGGCAGGAGAGCGGGGCCGACCTTCGCCAGGACAAGATGGCGGCGCAACGTTTGAGAGAAGCCGTCGAGATCGCCAAGATCGAGCTATCTTCCGTCCTTCAAACCAACATCAACCTGCCCTACATCACCGCAGACCAGACCGGGCCCAAACACCTGGAAATGACCATAACCAGGGCTAAGCTCGAAGAGTTAGTCAACGGCGTTCTGGCAAAATGTAAGGGACCCATGCAACAAGCTCTCCAGGACTCAAATCTCAGCAAGGGCGAAGTGGACAAAATCGTTCTGGTGGGCGGTCCAACCAGGATGCCCTCGGTCCGGAAGTTCGTGAGCGATTTCATGGGAAAAGAGGCGGAACGAGGCGTTGACCCCATGGAATGCGTGGCGATTGGCGCTGCTGTTCAGGGTGGCGTTCTGGGTGGCGAAGTAAAGGACATATTGCTCTTGGATGTAACGCCTCTGAGTCTGGGGATCGAGACTCTGGGTGGGGTTGGCACAAAACTGATCGAGAGGAACACCACTATTCCGACTAGGAAGAGCCAGACTTTCACAACGGCGGCAGACAATCAGACCTCTGTTGAGATTCACATCCTTCAGGGTGAAAGGCCCATGGCCAAGGACAACACATCCCTTGGACGGTTCACTCTGACAGGGATTCCTCCGGCCCCAAGGGGCATTCCTCAGATCGAGGTGACCTTCGACATCGATGCCAACGGTATATTGAACGTCTCGGCCAAGGATCTGGCCACGGGAAAAGAACAGTCCATCACGATATCTGCACCTCACAAGCTCTCTCAAAACGAGATCGATCGGATGGTCAAAGACGCCGAGCAGCACGCCTATGAGGATACCCAAAGAAAAGACGATATCGAGGCCAGGAATCAGGCAGAAACGTTGGTCTACACCGCTGAAAAGGTCCTGAAAGATGCAGGAGAAGTTGCAACTTCCGAGATGACAGAGAAGATCCAGAAAGCCATCGACGAGTTGAAAGAGACGTTGAGTGAGGGCGACATCGAGAAGATCAAGGAGAAATCGGAAGCGCTCCAGAACGCCGTATACGAGCTTTCGTCTGCCATGTATGAAAAGGCGGCTCAAGAGCAGCAAGCTCAGCAAGAACAACAACAGACCCAGCAACAAGCTCAGCAGGATCAGGGACCCGCGGGCGACACGTCCTCAGGCGAGACGATCGATGCCGAGTACGAGTACGTCAACGATAACAAGTAAGGTCAACTACCCGCCACTAAAGTGACGGGCATGTAACGTGCTCCGGTTGACCAGATCCCCGATCGAGGAGTTTTACAAGATCGGGAGCCGATACGAA
>CAYWZG010000095.1:0-9812 GCA_964462795.1 uncultured Methanotrichaceae archaeon | reverse complement strand
CATCGTCCATTTCGACCTGCACGGGGGCTTGCTGACCCACAAAGAACTCCAAGAGGGCGCTGAAGTTAACCGCCTCCAATTTCAGGCCTGCTACGGAAGAGATGATATCCAGTCTTACAAGGGCAGAAAAGCCTTCCTCTTCTTCGAGAGCAAAGACGCTGGAAAGTCGGACCTCGCTGAGGCAGGCGAGATCGCCGATCTTCTCATCAACCACAGAATCCCGATAGCGGTCCTCAACGCCTGCCAGTCAGGTAAGCAGGTGGGCGACTCAGAAAGCAGCCTTGCGAGCAGGCTGCGGGAGGCCGGTGTCCAGACCGTTCTTGCGATGGGCTACTCGGTCACGGTGAGCGCTGCGGCCTTGATGATGGAGACCCTTTATCAGCAGCTTTTCGCCGAAGAGGATCTCTCCATCGCCATCCTGCGAGCCCGAAGGGAGCTTTTCAACCAGAAAGGGCGAAAGGCCTACTTCGACCAGCGAATCGATCTCGAAGACTGGATGCTCCCTGTGGTCTACCAGAGCGGCGGGGCGATGGCAGAGTCGCCGTTCACTCTTCGAGAGTTCACCATTGACGAAGAGAATGAGTTCTACGAGCATCAGGCAAGAAGGTACATTGCGCCCAAGCCGACCTACGGCTTTGTGGGCCGGGACCTGGACATCTTGAGAATCGAAAAGCGGCTTTTGAGCAAGAGCGATGGTGCGCCTTGCAACCTCCTTTTGATCAAGGGCATGGGGGGATCTGGTAAGACCACTCTTCTCAACCACCTGATGGAGTGGTGGCAGACGACGGGGTTTGTGGGGGTGGTCTTCTACTTCGGATACGACGAGAAGGCCTGGACGCTCCAGCAGATCATGGACCAGATCGCAAAGGAGCTGTTCGAGGCCGAAGACACGTCCCAGGTCGTGACAGACGCAGAGTTGGCCTCGTTTCGGGCCATGAACCTTGGAGCCCAAGGGCAGAAGCTCGCAGAGCTTCTTCGAAGTGAGCGCCACCTTCTGGTCCTGGATAACCTTGAGTCGGTCACCGGCTCAAACCTTGCGATAATGAACACCCTCTCCGAAGAAGATAGACGCGCCCTTCGGGAGTTTCTGTTCAATCTATCAGGCGGAAAGACGTTTGTATTGCTCGGCACGCGCGGAGGCGAGGGCTGGCTGATCGAGGGCCAGAATGCACCTTTGCGAAAAAAGGACGTCTACGACCTTCCCGGCCTCGATCCGGAGGCGGCTTCGACCCTTGCCGAGCGTATCCTGGAGCGAAACGTCCCCGACCGCAAGATCCGAGAAGAGCGCCGAAAGAGCAGTGAGTTTCGCCGGTTGCTCAAGGTTCTGGACGGCTACCCTCTCCCGATGCAGGTGATCCTTGCAAACCTCGCCCGCCAGACTCCCTCTGAGGTTCTGGAAGCCTTGCAGGCAGGTGGCGCACTTGAGGATTCAGAGATTCGGACCCGGACCGAGAGCATCATACACTGCATCGACTATTCCCACAGCAATCTCTCGCCGGAGGCGCAGGAGCTTCTACTCTGCCTTGCGCCCTTTACGGGCGTGATCTTCGTGGGCTGGATCGAGCAGTACACCCAGCACCTGAAAGGGCAGCCGGATCTCTCCCACCTCCGGTTCGACCTCTGGCCTGAGGTTCTGGAGGAGGCGAAGAACTGGGGCCTTCTAACGCCCGACCAGATGCCAGGATATCTCCGGCTCCAGCCAGTCTTCCCTTACTTCTTGCGCACCCGGCTCAACGAGTTTGAGGAGGGCATGCGTCAGGCAATCGAGACCGCGTTCCGTGAGCATTACAATGGCATCGGAAATGCGTTAGTTTCTCTGTTCCAATCCAAAGAGCCACAACAGCTGCAGATGAGCCAAGCACTGACGCGCCAGGAATACGAGAACCTGAACACCGCGCTGGATTTGGCACTGAAGGCACAGATGTCAATTATCAGGCCCTATTCTGCTTTGTCTCTTTATTTGGCCGTCATCCAAGACCAACAAAGAGGGCTGGAGCTGGGCAAGAACGTTATTACAAGTCTGGATAATTATCCCTCTGAGACTTTGGTAGGCCCTGTGGGGGTAGAGCTTGTGCGTGTAATGGGTGATGTTGCCAATATACAGCTTAAACAGAAGCAATATGAAAAAGCAGAAATGTCTTATCACAAATGCTTGGAGAGAATCACCAAATTAGATCAAGCCAATGATAATTTAAGAGATGATTTGGAAGCGGGTACACACTACCAATTGGGTTGGGTTTATCAAGAACAGCGAAAATGGGTGCGAGCAGAACAATGCTACCAAAAAGCTTACAGAATATTGAGCGAGTTTAGCAACAGTTATCCTCTGGCCAAAGTATACCATCAGTTGGGCTGGGTTGCCCAAGAACAACGAAAGTGGGAGCAAGCAGAACAATGCTATCAGAAAGCCCTCGGGATATGGAAAGAGTTCGACGACAGATACCCACTAGCGGGAACATATCACATGTTAGGTATATTAGCCCAAAAACAACGAACGTGGGATCTAGCGGAACAATGCTATCAAAAAGCTCTTGGGATATGGAGTGAGTTCAACGACCGATACCCACTGGCCAGCACCTACCACCAGCTGGGAAGAGTGGCCCAAGAGCAGCAAAAGTGGGGGCAGGCAGAGCGGTACTACAAACAGGCCCTCGAAATCAAAATCGAGTTCGACGATCGATACTCACAGGCCGGAACCTACCACCAGCTGGGAACAATGGCCGAAGAGCAGCAACAGTGGGTGCAAGCGCGGGAATATCTGTTGAAGGCTCTGGTAATTTTCGCCGAGTTCAAAGACGAGCATAGCCTGGGAATCACATTGAGCAGTTTATCCCGACTATGGCAGACCAGCCACGACGAGACGATCCCCGAGGCCGTCGCCAAAGTTTTGGGCAAAACGCCGGAAGAAGTGAAAAACATATTAGAGGGCGCAAACGCCGCCCCGAAAGAATGAACCCCGCCCTCACTCGAACCCTTCGACGAAACTCCTGACGCAATACTTCAGGTCTGGGTGATATCCGCCCTCCAGGATCGCAAAGCGCCTCCCGTCGCACTTCTGCTCTGCGCCCTCCTTTACGACTTGGCCGATCTTGCGGTAGTCGTCAAGGGAGAGAAGGCCGCCCCAATCCTCGATGTAGGTGTCAAACCCGGCAGAGATCGCCACGATATCGAAGTCGTGGGCCTGGATCGATGCCTCAACCTGGTCGACGTATCCGCTCCGGTCCAGGCCCAGGTACTCAAAGCCCATGTCGATTGCGCCGATGTTCACGATCCTGACCCAATCGTCCCAGCGCAGAATGCTCACGGTCCCGTCGCCAAAGTGAAGGTCGATGTCGATTATGAGGGCCTTTCCCACTCTGCCCTCGATCCTCTTCATGGCGATCGCCATGTTGTTGAAAAAGCACATCCCCCAGGCGTGATCTCTTGAGGCGTGGTGGCCCGGTGGCCGGATCAGGGCAAAAGAGGGTGAGCCTTCCAGGGCGAGTTCTGCGGCGAGAGCGGCGCCTCCTGCGGCGAGGCTTGCAGGCCCAAACATGCCTTTGTTCCTCACTCGCTCAATGTGCTCTTTGCTGTGAGCCTTCAATATGTCTTCGAAGCTTGCGGGTTTTGGCTCTATAAACTCGTAGCCGCAACTTTCTAGCTCCTGGAAAGGGTGCCTCACCCGGTCGAGCGTCTCCACTGGATTCGTATTGTACCTTTCTTCTAGCCCCTTGCTGTACACGATCTCCATAGTCAATCTTGGCATCTCCAACCTGCTCGATATGAGGCTTCTGAAGATGTAACTATTCTTTGCGGTTATAGTCATGCACCCAACAATTGACTTTTTAAATTTTCACCGAGGGTCGTCTTAATCCACGCTTTTGCAAAGCTCAACTGTGATGAATATTTCATAAAATATCTGTTTATGATGTTTCTCATGTGTCCCATATTAATAATAAACAGTTTTGATATTGCCCGCTTAATGCTTTTCCAAATGAATTCAATTTGATTCAAGTGAGGGGGGTGCCCTGCGAGCTGACAGTCCCCGAGACCTCCCGCTACTCGTACCTCCACCTCGGCAAAGGCAAGATGCTCGACCATCTCTTAGTTTCGAGGGGCATGCTCGCCCGCTACAACGGCGCCGAGATCCACAACGAGCTTCTGCACGACGAGTCGATCGCTTTTGCCACAGACAAGAAGTTCCCCGAATCGGACCACGCTCCGGTGGTTGCAAAGTTCGAATAAATGTGGTCATCTGTGGACACTCACCGCTTCTTTGGCCTCGGTTCGGGATGACGCACCGCAAAATCAAGTTCCAGTACAACCCGAAGACGGCCACTCGAACGCCTGAAATCTTGATGACTGCAGGAAAAGAGCCACCCCAAGAGCGGCCTTATGGCCTTGCGCCCCCTGGCGCTGAGATGAAGCCGTGGATGAGAACGGGCGGGCGGTTGAGACCCGTGCTCCTGGAGCGGGACGAGCTCGATCCACTCCCGGGCGCTTTCGATCTCGGCTTCCAGAGCAAAACGCTGGGCCTTGTGACAACCGATCTTGACTGTGGCGAACGGGACCTCTCAGCCCACCCGAAATATTTTGCCCTCAGGCCGACATCTTTTGTCCTGTAAACTCACACGTCACTTTTTTGTCCTTCCAGGATACATCGGCCCGTATCCTTTTGGTCACAGATTTTCTGGCAGGGACCTCTACTTCATGTTCGCCAAGATCTGTCCCTTGCGAGCTTGTCAGCTTCAGCATCGCAACGCCATCAACATCACCAGAATTCGTGAGGTTCGCAAAGCAGTCGACAAACCAGCCCCGTCCAGAAAGCCAGCCTATTCGAACGACATCTCTTGTATAAAAATCATTCAAAATTATCTGGGGCTCAGCTATTGGCTCGGGCTCGGGCACGTTTGGCGCAGGTGCAATCTCTGAATCAGCAGAAACGGATCTTATCCCGGACGTTAGCATCCCTCCGTTCTCGACGCTCGGCTCAACTGGGTGTGAAGGCTCGATCATTGCGCCAGAATCATCTGCCGCGATCTTGATCCCGGCCGTGAAGGTGGGCGCCCATTCTGGATCTTCTGGTGGATCGACTTTGAGAATCGCTCGCCAGGACTCGTCAGTCAGCCTTTCGCTCATAAGCTGCTTGAACTCGTAGTAGCTAAATACGGGACCTGCGCCAAGGAGGATCCTGCCGTCTGGAACCTTGTAGGCCACAACCATCAGCCTGACGTAACCCACTCCTTCTTCCAACACAAGGCCGCTGTTTGGATCAGTGTGGACATCGGCCACTATCGTCGTCTTTTTTGAGGCATCATCTACATTTGTGACCACGCTTTCTAACGAATCTCCAAACTCGTTTATGAAGCGATAGTCTTCATCACTCAGCGCTCGATTTTCAAGCTCAGCAAGAGATATCTGAGCTAGCCTTGCGAGCGTGCTTTCTAAACGATCCAGCCTGCGCCTCGTCTCGGGATCGAGAAGTCCCATATCGTCCAGGTTCTGGTTCGTCATTTTGGTGAGGGAAAGAAGCCTTATGTAAAACTCAGGCACGGGTTCCACGTAACCTGGAACCAGCTTTGGCTCGGTGGGCATTCCGGTCCCGACAAAGGCGTAGCTCTGTTTTGCGTAGAGAATCGTGTCATGTCGCAGTTCCGTCCAAGACGCAAGCGATGTGGTCAATTCTTTGTCCTGCCAGGCCTCTGTCTGCATGAATGTTGGGTATCCTGAGTTATATGTTGCAAGCAAGGGCTTTAGGGAATATAGCCAGGACCAGTAAAGGTTTCTCTGCCAGTCGTCCTCAGAGAACGCGGCAAACTCTTCTCCCAATTTTACGCGCTGAGCTTCGTAGTTGGAGTAATCTGAGTCGCCCAAATCATCGAGAAGTACTGTAGCTCTTTTTGAACCCAGGAGAGCCATGACGTCAAGGCCTCTTGGGAAATGGCGGCCAAATGGGCCTTGTGTGAAGGCGGTTCCCTGGCCGGTATAATCGCCAGTATAATCACCGGCATAGGGGAAGACCAGGTTCTGGAAAATGTAAGAATCTGGAACGAACCTTTGGCCCATGAGCCTGAAACCGGCGGTTGCAGCAAGACACTGGTCAGCCTGCTCTTTGGTGTTGGGGTAATCGATCGTGCATGCGTCAGACCCCGCACCTGTTCCGCCGTAGATCAGGGGCATTCTGTAGAGGGTAATGACTGTTTTCAGAGTTTCGACATCTTCCTTTGACATGAATCTGGCCTGGAACGTTCCGCCAAAGAGATCGTTGAGAGCTTCGTTATATTCGTAAGGACCAAGATCGTCAGAATAGCCTACGTAAAAAGAGGTCACGTTGTAGATCTTATTCCAACGTTCCATCGAATCAGGATCATTCGCAAGGTTTTGGGCGATCATGCAAGCCTCAATGGTCTGGATCGTTGCGTTCTCTTCGGATACGATACAGCTACCTTCACACCCCTTCAAAAGGAAACTCATCCTGCCATACCACATCATCGCCTGAAAATAGTTTTTAAGACGCTCGGGTCGGGTGTAATGGCCACGGGGCAAGTATTGAGAATAATCTTCGTTGTATCCAAAGACGGGCGACTTAGAAAAGCCCGAATGTGCCCGGATCAGCTCGAGTTCTCGGCTGACTTCGTCTTCTACCGACACGGGAACTTCGAATCTGTATCTATCAAGATCGTCCGCTCTGAAGTAAGGGTATCCGCCCTCGAAGCTGTACTCGCTGCATTCCCATTCGCCGCCTTGACATAACTGGTCTTTTCGAGGCTCAAGAAGTTTCAGGCCTACTGAAAAGAAGGCCATGTTTCTTCTTGCTCCCTCCTTGGCATCACCAGTTGAGGATTGACAGTCTTCTTCTGACTTTGCCAGCATGGTTTCGCTAATTTGCCAAAGATCGTCGTAGAAATGGTCCTCTTCGACCGACCTTAAGGTCTCATCGAACTGGATATGGTAAAGGTGAAGGAGCGAATCCGTCGTTATAAATATCGGCACTTCAAGCCGTTTGAGTCGATCGTATGGACGGGTTATGTCTTCTTCACCAGGAACGAAAGGGTCTTCCATAACAACAAAGCCGTTCGCGTTCAAGATTAAAACGGCGTCTTCGCTCAAAGGTGCCTTGGTGATGAAGTCATCGTAGTTGTTGATTTGATCAGTTGTGAGTGGCAGATCGTACTGGAGAGCCGCAGGTTCGAAGGCAACGGATCCTGCCAGAAAGATAAGTGTAATCGCTGTGATCGAAAGCCCTATTCTCAGGGCACGTTTGCAGATGGATCGATTTGGCAATAGCATTTCCCCCGTCACCTACAACACTACCTCAAGTCATAAGAAAGTTTTTGAACAAAATACGCTAAAAGTTGATATTATGCCAGCTCACGTCAGAATTTCCGATCTTGCCCTTTACCTTCGCTGCCCCAGATGGATCTACTTCGAGTCGATGGGCCACTCAGCCTGGCCCGAATCCAAGAACATCTTCAATCTGTTACTCAAGGACCTTGGGCTTTCCCTTTCAGACTTTGAAGGCGGAAACCTTGAAACGTGGCTCATCGAAAAGCTGGATCAAGCAGAGGTAGAGCTACCAATTGTCTATGGCGCGATCGATCCAGAAGTGCTGCGCGCAGCATCTGAAGAGATCAGGAAGATCATCCCAGAGATGACAAGAGGGATGGAACATAAGTTGGAACTCATCTTGCCTTCAGAGTCAGAAGTAGAGCTTCAGTCTGATCGGTTGGGCCTTTCTGGAAGGCTCGATCGCTTGGTATTGGGCGAATCAACTTTGCCATCCATAATAAGAACCGGCCTTCCGCCAGAGACTGGGATATGGCAGAGCGATCGGCTCAGTCTTGCAGGATACGCACTCCTCTTGGAAGAAGAAAGAGGCGAAAGGATCGAGAAGGGATTAGTTGAATATCCCCGGGCCGGAGAGATCCGCGAGGTGAATATCAGAGTTGTGGATCGAAGACGGGTACTGAGGATACGCGATCGGATCCGCCAGATCCGTGACGGAAAGCTTCCAGATAGGCCCGAAAGTGCTCCTTGCGAAAGTTGCCCATTTGAAGATAAATGCAAGACCCGGCGCTCGATCGCATCCAGGTTCTTCTGAACAGGAAACATTCTGCGGCCACGAGTTTTGTCTTTGTCCGGTCGCGCGCAAGAAGCGTTATATTCGAGGATACGGTTAGGTACTTTTCATGTTCGAGAAGAGGCACGTGCTATCCATGCGGGAGTTTTCACGAGAGGAGATCGACTCAGTCCTAGATCTGGCCGCGTCCTTGGAGCCTTATGCTCGCGGTGGGAAGTGTGACGCCCTCTCTGGAAAGATATTGGCTTTGCTCTTCTTTGAGCCCAGCACCAGGACCCGGCTCTCTTTTGAGACTGCCATGATGCGACTTGGCGGAAAGACATTGAGCCTTGGACCTGCTGAAGGAAGTGCCATAGCCAAGGGCGAGTCTCTTGCGGATACTGTACGGGTGATTGGGGGCTATGCTGACGCGTTGGTCATAAGACATCCCAAAGAAGGGGCTGCCCGTCTTACCGCTCAGTTTTCGCCGGTTCCGGTGCTGAATGCAGGTGACGGAGCGGGTCATCATCCTACCCAAACGTTGCTGGATTTGTACACAATCCGAAAGGAGAGCCACCTTGAGGATCTGAAGATCGCTCTCGTGGGCGACTTGAAGTATGGTAGAACCGTTCACTCTTTGGCTTACGCTCTGGCCCTGTACGGCGCAGATATAACCTTGGTCTCACCACCTACTCTTGGGATGCCCCAACCCATCAAGACCGACCTTGCTGGCAAAGGAACTAAGGTCCGCGAGACTCACGACCTGGATGAGGTTAAGGACGATATGGACGTTCTGTATCTGACCAGAATTCAAAAGGAACGATTCCCAGATCCTCAAGAGTACAGAAAAGTGGCCCAAAGCTACAGGATAACGTCCGAAAGCCTGGAAGGGGTCAAGGACGATCTGATAATAATGCACCCTCTGCCCCGAGTAGACGAGATATCGCCTGATGTTGATGCGACCAAACACGCGGTCTATTTCAAGCAGTCCTTCTACGGAGTGCCGATCAGGATGGCCCTGCTCAAGATGCTGGTAGGTGATGGATTTGAGTGAGATGAAATTGAGGGTGACCCCAATTGGGAATGGGACCGTTATAGATCATATACCCGCAGGTCAGGCCCTGAACGTTCTCAAGATTTTGGGCATCTATAACACCACCGAAGCTACAATTAGCGTTCTCATGAACGTAACTGGCAAGCGATCCGGTCGAAAAGACATAGTCAAGGTGGAAGATAGAGAGCTAAAAGAAGAAGAGGTAAACAAGATCGCCTTGATAGCTCCTGGTGCTACCATCAATATCATCCGAGATTGCGAAGTGGTGGAAAAATATAGGGTGGACATGCCAGGCGTCATCCAAGGCGTGGTCAAGTGTCCCAATCCCAACTGTATATCCAACACCAGCGAGCCCATAAAGTCACAGTTCATAGTCAAAAGCAAAAACCCAGTGGTCATAAGATGCGTCTACTGCGAGCAACCCATGTCCGACAATATAGCAGAATACTTAATCTAGGACAGGTACGTATAAGCGGCATCTCAGACAGTTGGTCAACTACCCGCCACTAAAGTGACGGGCATGTAATGTGCCCTGGTTGACCAGATCCCCGATCGAGGAGTTTTACAAGATCGGGAGCCGATACGAAAGAATTTATAGTCGAGAACCAATTAGATGAAACTAATTGGATCTCGCCAGAATAGTGCTTAACGATACGAATAGGCCAAAATCTCAAACTCTTGCGAGTTAGAGATTTGGCTCAAAGGTATCGTTAAGCACTA
>CAYWZG010000094.1:0-9899 GCA_964462795.1 uncultured Methanotrichaceae archaeon | reverse complement strand
ATCTTAGCGTCCATGACAGGTATGCGCATATTATGCTCTCCAGATCAAGTCTGGGCAAAATGTCCCTTTTCGAGGTGGCGAGGCAGGCTTAGGGACCGTAGAGAAATAACTTGCACATAAACGTGTAAAGCCATTATATGAAACCAATATGAGGCAGGTTCAGTATAATAATTACGCATCATTCATATGACAAGGTTATTTCTTCGCGGGCCCTTAGGGTGAAATCCCATCGGATTCGGCGTGTCCAGAAGCGGGCAAAGCTAGGGAGGTACTTTGCCATTCTTAGTAGCCCACAACGCTGCTGCATTTTGTTGCCCTCTAGTCTAACTGTTTAGTCTCGCTTAGCCGTTCGCAAGCCACGGCCTTTAGGCCGTGGTAGTTGACCACTACTCCGCAGATAATTCCCTGAAACGCAGTACATACCTAAAAGATTATATAACTTACCATTATCAGTAGCTAACAACTCAATTTTAAAACTTTTTATGTAGTCTTTGCTCCCAAATCAAAGTTTGTACATCACTTGAAGAAACGCACATGATTCGAAGGCTCATGCCCGAAAAATGAAAATCGGGATGCTTCGACGGCATGTGTAGACTGTTTCCATGGGGACGCCGATGCACTCGCTCTGTATATATGCATATTTAGGCATATATAACTAGCAAATTTTTTTATCGGTCCCCCCATCGTTGTCGTAGTCCCGCCTGAGCCGAACGCCTATATACATTGACATTACCCGGCTGAGATATCGAAACGGTTTTCACATCAGACCATACAGAAACAGCCCCATTCGTATCCGTAGCTTTAGCTTTCACGCTGTAAGTTCCCGCACTGCCCCTGCCCCAGCTGTGAGATTTGCTTGCGCTTGTGCCAGAGTTGACGAAACCCGTCTCAGAAGTTGTTCCGTCACCCCAGTCGAAGGTGTATTTCACCTGGTTGCCATTGGGATCAGTTGCTGATGTTGAGTAGCTGTACGATATACCTGGATTCCCTGAACTTGTACCTGAAGGCGTGGTCGGTTTATTTGGTGGGAGATTTGGCTGAGATATCGAAACAGTTTTCACATCAGACCATACAGAAACAGCCCCATTCGTATCCGTAGCTTTAGCTTTCACGCTGTAAGTTCCCGCACTGCCCCTGCCCCAGCTGTGAGATTTGCTTGCGCTTGTGCCAGAGTTGACGAAACCCGTCTCAGAAGTTGTTCCGTCACCCCAGTCGAAGGTGTATTTCACCTGGTTGCCATTGGGATCAGTTGCTGATGTTGAGTAGCTGTACGATATACCTGGATTCCCTGAACTTGTACCTGAAGGCGTGGTCGGTTTATTTGGCGGGTGATTCACCGAATTTACGACCAACTGATAGCTATCCTTGTAGGCAATGTTGTTAGTTTCGTCAAATTCAGAGACATAACCATATCTATCAATTATCCAGCCGATATAATAAGTTCCAGCAGGAATGCTGGGGAAAGCTCCTGACCAATCAGAATTCGCCCATGAGAACGGGGAAATGGATGATACATAATCACTGCCTATGAGATAATCAGATGTACTGATTATATTATTGGTTGATGCATAATATAATACATAAAACCCACCAGAATCTGTCGTACCAATATTACGCACATCACAATATACTTGGAAATTCTGGCCAGGTGCTATATTTGTAGGGCTAAAGCCAGAATGAGCTTGACCGTCATCTATTAGGTCGGCTTTATCAGTAGGTGGCGTATCTTCGTTGCACCAAGTAATAATGCGGTCATATTTGTCCTGATTTAACCTGGTCCCGTGATTGCTCCCAGATCCATCGTCGCCATAGGCATGAATTGTGAGTATGTACCTATCAGAATCTTCTAATCTCCATACTGGAGAGCCACTCTGACCACCATATGTATCCATGTAATACCAGTGGTTATATTCGTCGGCAGTTTTACCATCGTCAAAGTCGTACCACATGGTATAACCGCCTTTATCCCCTGGATAACCTGCAGTGTTCAAGCCATCAGTATAAACAGAGCTGAACCAACTTCTGGTCATGCGACCCATCCACCCCGTGTAATCTCCCAGATTTCGGTCTAAGGTTATTACCGCCCAGTCGTACCTATGATCTTGATTTTGTGTCCAACCGGTATAAGATTGTATATTGGCATCCCATGCGTAGTAATACGGCATGTAATTGCCGTCAAGTCCTGGAACTACCTTAACTGAACTTGCCCAACCGCCAAGGGAAAGATCATGGACGTTATGCCCTGCCGTTAGAACATGGTACCCATGCCCGTCATCACATCCAATTATAGCCCCAGAGCCAATATACGTACTGGTACTACCTGGAAATTTGATAATTAACCTGCAAATAGTTCGCCAAGGATACGCGGTGGTATCTGCTATCTGGACACGATCATCAGGAGGGAAAACCGTTAACGGCAAAACCCCTATGGGTAGTAACCCCTCAAATGGCGGCGTCGAATTCGAACTGGTCTCAACGACCTGTTGTGTTACGTCGTCACTTGGAATTATGACCGTATCTCCTGTTGTCGCATCATATATCTCCACGGCAGTAGGATCCTCTATTCCTTTGACTTCCCGTGGTTCAGGTGGGATAATAGGTACCCAATCTTCTATGTCAGCCAATCGCATGTAAGGGCTATCGGAGACACGATAATCCGGATTGGTGGCGTTGTAAGCCGGATCAAACCCAATATTGACTATTGGGTCGCAGACTACAGTATCGCCCATTGAAAGATCATCAACTGAGTCAGAAACTTCACCAGCTTCAGAGTATGCAAATTCACCGTCTGACACAGCATGATCCCCAGAGATGTATATGTGTTCCAAAGACTCAAAAATATCATCACTTTCGTTCTGGAGATGCGCAACTTTTGAACGCAATTCATCATCTGAGGTGAAGTCAAAAGTTAGGTCTTGCATCTGAAAATCATTCACATCGCCTGCAGAAACGGCCACATTCAAGAAAAAGAACGCGCCAAATACACCCAACAACATAACAAACTCTAAGATGAATTTCGAATGTAGTTCCACCTATGCCACCCCTTCAATCACATAACTCCTCCCAATGCAATTATCCCATCATATTAAAAATTTGTGGCGTCCCGCCTGAGCCGAACGCCTATATACACTGAACATATCCGGCTTATTTCCACAAGAGAGATATTCAAGAACCTTGCCCATCACCCCATTCCTGTCGGCCTCGCTGTCTATCGCCTCAAACCCGAAGGCGAAGTAGACCACCTTGTAGGTTCCTGTATCCACCCTTACCGCGCCGCAGCCGTCACCTTGGTAGTTAAAAACCTCGAAAGCGCCTTCAAGAGGTGCAATCTCGCTTGGGAAGAACTGATCTATGTTTATGACCAAGCCGTCTGATATGGGGTCTTCTGCCACTCCTTCAAGCGCGTCTATACTGGTGGAATCCCTCACATATTCTGCGTGTAGATAGTCTCCGTAAAAGTCTGTGTCGTTGATATCCCAACCGATGTCCTGACCTGACACGAAGAGGCTTCCGCCAGCGTCTAAGTACTGAGATAAGTTCGCCGGGTCGTCATCTGTGAGCGTCTCCTCGGAATCGTCCCCCGTAAACCAGATCACGCAATCGAAAGAGCTTAGCTCTTCAAACGTGGGCGACCTTTCAAGCACGATGTAGTTATATCCATTTGCAGATAAAGCCGCCTCGTAATACGTCTCGTAGTTATCCGAATCATCATCGTCAATCAACAGAATTTGGGCATCCACCACTTTTATGGCAGCATTCACGATGTTGTTTTCGATATAGTCCTCATCATTTACAGGAACTGCAAATACGCTCAAAGTGTATTCACCTTCGAGATCAGAAGACCAGGTAAAACTGACGTCAGTGCTCGATCCGCTATTTAGGGAAGGAACGGTGTACGAGTCCAAAATCAGGTCTCCGTCTAGCAATTGAACCCCTATGCTGACCTCATCGCTCAGACCTGAGTTCCTTATGACGGATTGTATATTGGCAGTCTCACCAGGTTTTAGATAATCTGGCGCGTCCAGATAACTGACCTCTATGTCGTGCTCCAGCGTTATCGGTAGCAAGTAAGGCGTTTCAGGGTCGCCCAATAGGTTAATTTCGTAGTAGCAAAACCGCATAGTTTTGTCAGATGTAAACCCGATGTTATCCTCTTTAGAATCCTGGTTTGCCCGACCTACGTTTCGTATATCCTCTCCAAATATGGCGTCCCAGAACTGTCTGTCATATCTCTGTGAAGCCCCGTCAGTAGAGTAGCCCACACCCCACCCATATCTAGAGTTGCCTATGAAACCGAAAGCGCCACAAGGTTCTGTTACGAAATGTTCCAAGATGCAATCGTAATTGTAATAATCACAACTGGATCCTCTGTTATCAAACGCACCTCCATAACAACCCTGACTGTATCCAAAGAAGAACTTCTCGTTGGTTAACGCATCAACATCGGCGTTTACCATTTTCATCGTGTAGCCTACGTTCGAATGCCCCAAGTGATTTATAGCGTGAACGTTGGCATTGATTATATCAATCAGTTCTGATTTGGGCCAATCCGTTCCAGGATAGTCGCGGTCATAAAGGGTGAACTTCTCGTAGTCGTCAGGGAATCCCACCGTTGTGTATCCATTTTCAGAGGTGCCATCTTTGATCTCGTCTTTGTAGTTTCCGCCCCAGTCGCCAACTCCGCCAAATCCCAGGTATTCGCCAACCATCCAGACTTCTCTAAGGTAGGAGTTACATGGTGAAGATTCATAGTCGATGGTTTTTCTGACGAAATTTCTCAATTCATCACAAGTGTCAACCGGCGCCCTTCCGACATAAACCTCTGCGAGAAGATCCACTTCACCGCCGCAGGTACCATCAGTAGGTTCTCCATAGATCCCATCGCCATCAGAATCGTAACTTCCATCGAGGCAGGCGTAGTAGAGGTCTGCAGGTATGTTTGGCGGGCTGCATTCGCTTTTTCCTGCCCATAGCCCTCTGACTGGCACGATGTCATCTCCACTTTCGCCACCCACATCATCCCCGTCAGCGTCACCACCCAAAAGGATGTAGGTCACACCGTTATTGCCGTATACATCTTTGATGAAGTTTCGAATCTTTTCTTGATTGTCCAGCCCGTTATATTCGTCGTAAATATCTTCTACAGTGACGATTGCAGTAGAGACACCTTTTTCTTCTTTCCATTCAAGCAAGGTGTAGAAGTTGTCAGGACCAGCACAATTTTTCAAGTATTCGCTGGTGATAATCACATAATCATAGTCCCCCTCTAAAAGCCGAGAACTCTCCGTCAGGGTGAGATCCGATACATAAGTGGAAATATCCCTGGGATTGTCTACCATGCTTGCTATGTGGTCTCGATCTTGGGGTTTACCTCTGAACAAATCTGTATCCAATTTTTCAGAAGGCTCTGTCATCACTGTGACTTCAAATTTATCAAAGTAGTACACATCTTTAGTTCCAGGTATGTACTTAATCGGGTAAAGGTTGATGTATAGGACGCTGTAGCCCTGCTTGTTTTGGACCCCGACCACTGAATACAATTCGTTAGGATATGGTTCCATCGAAGCATAGACCTGTTCTTTTGGAGGCGTGAGCGTTCTCGCTTTCGTTCGGTCACTGAGGTCTTGGATTGGAACGGGCTCTTGTGCAGGTTCTATGAGCATCTTGCCAAGATATATTTCACTTCCAGGCCTGACTTTTATCTCTTGAACCACTTCTCCTTGAGGTATCAAAATCTTTGCAGTCCTGAAAGGGACCACCGGTTCACCAGGAACAGTCCAATTATCCAATCCAGGAATCGTAATGCGTTTGTACAATTTTGAAAATCCATTTTCGATGGTTACTGTGTCAGAAGTATATTGTAATGTTATTCCGCTTGGAATATCCTCTGACTGAGAAGATGCAAAGGATGCAAAGCAAAATATCAGGCCAACGAAGCAAATTAACTCGATGATCTTATTCCAGTTCAATTACGTTACCCTCCAACAATACTATTCCACCCAAACACCCATGATAAATATAGTGCTTAACTTGACTTTGTCAGATTAGACAGTTACAACCTACCGAGCAAGCCTTAAACTTGTGGTGGCCACCGCATGCATACAGGCAGATTGAAACGTAATAAGAAAACGACTCGTTATCTGTGTGGCAACATGGGATCAGTAGTTATCGATTTGGCGATTGAATCTGAAATGTGACAAAGTCAAGGTAGACTATGAGATCGAGACTTTGGGGCCTGAATACTTCGAGACAGATGGCAGAGTCTGTTATGTTGAGCACACACTGATCTTGAACGGCACCGACTATTTCAAGACCATCATGCTCAAAACCCACCTCGGCCCCGACGAGCTATTTGTTCACGGCGAGGAATGAACACTCTCGTTGCCGCATCGATCAGTCGGCGCTAACGTCAGCACCAACCCAAAATATCATCCCGCCCAAATAATACCGAGATGTCATCCGAATTCACCACAACTCCGATCTTGATCTTATACCTCGCAGGATTTGCGACCCTGCACAGCCTCATGGCAAGCCTGCCTTTCAAAAGACGGGTCCATCGCATCTTTGGCGAGAAGATTCATCCCTGGTATTCGATCGCCTTTTCTGCCATCGCCCTCATAACGATTCTGCCACTCATTTATCTGATCTATCTTCACCCTAGCAGGGTTCTTTACGTTGCGCCTTCGCCCTGGTGCTGGGTGATGGTATCGGGCCAGATCTTTTTGGGGCTCTGGTCACTCAGGGCCTTTGCGGATGCGCCCCACAGGTTCGAAGTGTCGCTCCAGCTTGCAGGACCTGACGGACAAAACGCTGAGTATCTCGCCGTAAGGGGAGTCTATTGCTGGGTAAGGGACCCGTTCTTCTTCGCGGGCTTTCTCATCATCTGGCTTACTCCCTTCATGACCACAAATCTTCTTGTGCTCTACCTCTTCGTCACGATCTACCTGTACCTGGGCTCGCTCCATTGGGAAAAACGGCTGATCGCCCAGTTCGGTGATGCATACAGGGCGTATCTGACGCAAGTTCCAAGGACGATCCCCTGGAAAGGAAGGTGCTGCCCGATACCGGAAACGTAGCAACGCGCCTTTCTTATTCGTCTCCGCCGGTGGGAAACTGGAACGTGACGGTCTGATTTTAGTCTCCAAAGTTGAGTGCAACCAAGGAGAACGCTGCCTCATAATTTCGAGAAAAAAAGCAAACCCGTCTTGAAATAGTTCCGTGTTGGGGGGGTGGCCTCATATTTGAAATTGGTTCCAGCTTTGCTTGGATAATGCCCAGGCACTCTGGCCAGAGCAACCGGACAGGGATCGTTCGGCGTCCTTTTTGGCGGTGTGGGTGAAAGTGAGCTTTGAAGACGATCTCGGTTTTGCAGGCCTACACAAACCCTACATCAAAGTCATACGAGACCGAAGGGCAAAGCTGAATCATACATATGGAAAAGGTTCATATTCACTCAAATTGGATATTCTCTCCAGAGATGATCCTTATGAACGCAAACAAGTTTGTGATAATCCTCCTAACATTCGGGTTGATTTGCATGCCTTCTGTCGTTGGACTGGGTTACGAAGATCCCTTTTACGGTTCCTTCGGCCAAGATTTGTACGGTGACGAATTTGGTCCGGGAACGTACGAAGATCCCTTCGGCCAAGATCCTTATGACCCATACCAAGAGATGGGGCAGTATCCATCCCAAACACCAGGCACAGAACCGACCATGACTAGCGGAGAATATGCCGCCTTTTACACCACCAACAAACCTAGCAAGGCAGAATCGCTGATGGATCTGGGGTACTCATCTGACGTCCTTCCATCGCCCACTGCAGCATCATCTGCCTATGAACCCGATGCAGACATGATTCTAGCGCAGTCAAGCACGGGAACTCAAGTGAATGGTCAAAAGGGAATGCTATTAGATAGCCAAGGTCAAGTTGGGAGGGTCGGCTACTACAGTCAATATGTAAGCCCCAACAGACTCAATATAATCGACGCTTATGGGAACCGCCGATACGGCATCAATATACCCCTCTACAGCTGGGCAAGAGAAGAGATCATTCCCGCAGTCAGCGGACAGCTGGTGATTTATGAGCGGTATTCTTCAGGTTACGTCGAAAGGTACTATCCAGGCTACGTACAACGAGGCAGAAAGTACCAAATGTGGTTCTACGCCGACTCGCCTGGAAGACATGACGTGATGTACAGCGTTCATGCGCCAACTGGCTGGTACAACAGCAACAGCATCTGGTTCAATGTATATCAAAGCTGGGGGCCAAGACCTTACTACCCATGGGGATCTTCCGGCATACATTGGAGTTATAGCAACAGCCCTGGCAGCACTGGCATATCAATATCAAGCAGCGGGATTGGTACCACGATGATATCCAGCAGCGAAAGCAACGTTTTCAGCAGCACCAGCACTAGCGTCATCTAGAGCTGGTCAGAAATTTTTTTTAGTCAAACAGCGCACCCCGCAGCAAGCTGCAGGGTATTCAATCAAAAATAACATTCCAGTCTTTTGTCCGATCGAATCCAATGGCACGATCAGTTACTGCTGAAACATTCCAGTGTTCCCAGCTCGTGCCCGGATTTCTTTAGCTTTGTCTCAACAACATCCAGCAGAGTGCTTCCTATACCTTTTCTGAGGTGGACTGGACGAACCCGAAGAAGGTCTTGTCGTCAGATATTGGAATAACTCCCACGACCTCACCTGCCTTTTATAGTCGAGAACTGATTAGATGAGCCTAATCGATTCTCGCCGGAATAGTGCTCAAAGATACGAGTAGGTCACATATCAAACTCTCACGAGTTCGATTTTTGTCCGAAAGGTATCGTTAAGCACTATAACTGAAAGAGGATTTCAACGATCTTTACTCTACTTTCCTCAGTAGCTAACATATAACCTAAAGACCTACCTTGACTTTGTCACATTTCAGATTCAATCGCTAAATCGGTAACTACCGAGCCCATGTTGCCACGCAGATAACGAGTCATTTTCTTATTACGTTTCAATCTACTTGTATGCGTGCGGTGGCTACTACAGGTTCAAGGTTTGCCCGGTGGGTTGTAACTGTCTAATCTGACAAAGTCAAGTTAACAATACCTCTTGGACAAACCTCTAACTCGTAAGAGTTTGAAATTTGTCCTATTCGTATCGTTAAGCACGATTCTGGTGAGAACCGGATAAATCTGTTTCACCCACCGTCATCTATTTTTCGTTCCGGGTGTGATTGGATACCGATGAACCTAGAGTCTCTAGCCTCCGAGCTTCGCGAGTTTGCCGGGATCACTCGCAAAAAGGCCATCGGCGAATTCGTCCAGAACTTTGAGGTCAACTCAGACAAAATCATAGCCTACGCGGGCGAGGATGCGGCCGTGATCGACAACGGCGAAGAAGTCCTCCTTTTGGCCGCGGACGGCATCTGGAGCAAGCTGCTGGAAGCAGATGCCGAATGGGCCGGTTACTGCGCAATACTCGTGAACGTCCACGATATCGCAGCCATGGGAGGGTGGCCCCTGGCCATGGTAGACGTATTTTCGGTAGATTCTCGCAAGCTCGCCTCCGACGTCGTCAAAGGTCTCAAGACCGGGATCGAGAAGTTCAATGTTCCCATAATCGGCGGCCACTTCCATCCTGACACGCCTTACAGCGCTCTTGACATGGCGATACTCGGGAAAGCCAAGAAAGATGCTGTGATCCTGAGCAGCACTGCAAAGCCCGGCGACGTGGTCGTTGTCGGCGTGGATCTCGACGGAAAGGTCCACCCGAGCTTTCAGATCAACTGGGATACCACCAGCTTCAAAGATGGCAATGTGCTGCTCAGTCAGCTAGGCTCGATGAGAGAACTTGGCGAGCGGGGCCTTGTCACTGCAGGCAAAGACATAAGCAACCCAGGGATGCTAGG
>CAYWZG010000093.1:0-9908 GCA_964462795.1 uncultured Methanotrichaceae archaeon | reverse complement strand
GTATAAAAAAGTTGAGTCATAATATTATGATTGCACCAACTGCGTAAGTCCTAAATTCTTAAGTCGGTTTGGTGACCAGCCCAACCGCAGCAAGCTGCGGGGTATTCATTTTAAAATAACATCCGAGAAGAAATTGTAGATAAGATCGAGCCTCTTTGGGATGTAAAAGAGGTGGTGGTTAAGTTCACAGAATGATCGGACAGGATCCGGGGTCAGGGCAAGAAGTATATGAGCGGGGCGCTAGATCAAGTAACAGATGAGGATCAAAGTGGATCAAGCCTTGGCCCTGGCTGGGGACTTGGGAGATGAAGATGCCAGGGCGCGGTTTCGTCGTTTTCTCGAAGTTGAATTGAAGGATCTAGAAGAGGCCCGCGAATTCCTGGGAAATTGCTTAGGGTTGCCAGACAGCCAGAACCGTTTGGCGCTTTGGGACTTGATATGCCATATTGGAACTTTTTTGGGGTTCGAGGTCGATTTCGAGGGAAAGTGGATCTCGCCCAAGGGGGTTTTGGTCCACCTTGCATTTGAGCCTCCGGCTGGGTCGGTTATGTCCGCTGCGCCAGTTGTGTCAACGGAGCCTGCAGGACTTGCTGGCTCTGTCGGATCTGTTGGTGTTGAGGCGCTCGTTGCCAAGATCGGGGCGATCGACTCTGAAGAGGCGCAGGAGATCGTTGTTGGGCTCTATGTGGTTTGCGCTTCCGATCTTGAGTCTACTGAAGACGCGGTCATCAAAGGTGACGAGACCGGCCAGATCCGCGCAGTTTCGGCAGAGTCCCTCTTAAGCCTAGCCGAGATGGTGATAGACTATGATCTGAGCCACGAAGACACCCTCTTGATCATCCTTTCCTCTGGCGCTCTCGTGGATCCGCTAATCGATCTCATGGGACGAATCATTGCAAGGTGTGAAGCTGAGATTCCAAGCCTAGAAGAGATCGCTTCTGCGTTGGAGCCTTTTACTTCGAGTAACAAAATGAGCACAGATACGACACTCCAAGACATGATCGAACAGGGCCAATACTACGCCTTCGGAAATGACGCTGCAAAGAACAGGATGCTGCGGCGCTGAAATATTCTTTGCATCGTTGGGGGGACGCGAGGCAAAGGGCCCAGGCGGCGCTATTGCATAATGGTTTCTGTTCTCAAAATAGATCGAGGTCTATGTTCCAGATCCAAAGAGATATATAGCCTCTTGCTAAGCATCTGAGCAAGTTATCTGCAAATATTTGTTGCCACATTCATAAAAGCGAGCGATGGACGTAACCATTCAAAATAATTCAGTTTGAGCATATTAAAATTATGCCTGCGAGCCTCCAATCATGCCCATCATAGAAGACTACGATGAACTCCGAAAAATTCTGGAGGAAAGCGAGACCGTGGCCGTGGTCGGGATTTCGCCCCAGTCACACAGGCCGAGCCACTTCGTCTCAGCAGTGGTGAAGAGGTACGGCTTTAGGATGTATCTTGTCAACCCCAACTATGCAGGCCAGGAGATCTTGGGTGAGAAGGTCTTTTCTTCCCTTGCCGAGATTCCAGAAGAGATCGACATAGTGGACGTCTTTCGAAGGCCAAGCGCAGTGCTAAAGGTGGCCGTTGAGGCAAAGGAGAAAGGCTTTAAGACTTTCTGGCTCCAGCCTGGGACCGAAAATCCCGATGTGATGAGAGAACTGGACTCTGAAGGCTACAACGTGGTTCCTGGAATTTGTATCAAGATTTGCTGTCAAATTCTTTTGTAAGAATGTGTTGCCGGAGGGTTAAAGGATGGAGCTTGAAGGAAAGAAGGTGGCTATCCTGGTCGCAAACGATTACGAAGACCCTGAGTTTTGGTATCCTTACTACAGAATGAAGGAAGCCGGAGCCGAGGTGGTGGTCGTTGGCGCATCAGATGGGCCAGAAGTTGCCTTGAGCAAACACGGCTATCCCGTGGTGATTGATCTTAAGGCCGATGAGGTCGACCCCGAAGAGTTCGATGCGGTGATAATCCCCGGTGGCTGGGCACCTGACAAGCTCAGACGGTGCCGCGCCACCTTGAGATTCGTGAGGGCTCTCTTCGCGCAGGACAAAGTGGTGGCCGCAATCTGTCACGGCCCACAGGTTCTCATCTCAGCCCAAGTGGTGGGTGGGGCCAAGATGACCTCTGCGCCCGCGATAAAGGACGACCTTGGAAACGCTGGATCTCACTGGATAGATTCTGAGGTGGTGGTCGACGAAAACCTGATATCATCACGCAGTCCCGCCGACCTACCTGCTTTCGCAAGAGAGATTGTAAAGACCATGAAGCTTGAAAAGTAATCGGCTGATCGCTCAAGAAGCTGACCGGCTTTGGGCGATTGGCGTCAGCTCATAAGCATCAGTTGATCGTCAGTCCACATAAATCGATCATCATCGTCGTAAGCTCGTCATCATCTGTCGATCAGGCTCAGCGGCACAGGGGACGTCTTCCACTTTACTCTTGGAAAATGAATCGTTCCGAATTTCCGGTTGCTAATGGCAAAAGTGGCATCCAACGTCCTTTTCAGCCAAAACGCCACCGATAAAGGCGCAAAACCCCGAATATCTATTTTTGGCAAGTGTTTGCCCACTCATATTAGAATGTGAGGGTGATCCGATGCAAAATGAGTACATTGACAAAAAATCTCTTCGCAACTCATAAATAGAGATCGAGTTAACCGGGTTCCAGATGTTCGAGGCCTGGGACGAATATCATCTGGTAAACAGAGAGCTTAACAAGTTGGCAGAGAGCCTCCCCATTTCAGATTTGGGAGAGGTCATTGAGTACGTCGTAACATCTCCTGGAAAGAGAGTGCGACCCTTGATACTCATTCTCTCATCAGAAGCCTTCGGCAGCAACGACTCTTTGCCTATGAAGGCCGCCCTCGCAATGGAGCTGATCCATGCAGCGTCCCTAGTTCACGACGACATCCTCGACAATGGAATCGAAAGGCGAGGCGCGCCAAGCACTTTTCAGAGATACGGGATGGATGCAGCCCTTCTCTGTGGCGATTACCTCATATCAAAATCGATCGGCCTCATGGCAGGCTACCGCCAAGAAGTGATCGAAGCTTTTTCTTCGGCCTGCATGGAGATGGCCGAAGGCGAGATGCTGGACCTCTCGAACAGAATCGAGCCCGACGATTATTACTTTTGTATACGCAAAAAGACCGCAGCCCCTCTCGCTGCCTCAGCCAAGATCGGGTGCATGATCGCCGAAGCAGATGCAAGGGACGTTTCCCTCTTTGAAAGCTACGGCCTGCACCTTGGCCTTGCCTACCAGATAGCAGACGATCTAAACGAGTTTCTTGGTATGGACAAGGGTAAGTGCTCCGAGAAGACTTCAATCACCCTTCCGGTCATATACAGCAAGAAATGCTCGGCCGAGAAGGCCTTGGAACTCTGTGTGGAGAATATCCACGAACACTGTGGCGCAGCCAAGAACGCTCTTGCCAAAGCCGGTGGCGATCAAGAGATCAAGGACCGCCTCACCAGCATAGTTGACAGATGGTCCTCGATGACCGTGGAGAGAGAAGACAGATGCAAGTTGCTGAAAAACCGCTGCTGAAGATAGAAGCCGATGCACAAGACGGAAAGATCGAATTCAGAGCCAAAGGAGCGTTGTCCTTGGCTGCCAAACCCGTGATCAAACAGATCAACAAGATATTCGCGAACGAAAAACCGATCTCGTCAGGTCCCGACCAGATAATCTTTTCCACCTGGATTCCGCCTGCACCAAGCCCAGCTTTCGACAGAATGATCTCGGCCGAGGTTGCAGCTCTCACGAGGCGCAGAGTTCCAGATCAAGTATCGGTCGCAATCATTCGGGCCTGTCCTAACAATTGTCTCCATTGCAGCGCCCCATCGCGCAAAGGCGAAATATTATCGTCAGAATTGATCCGAAAGGTCATCGACGACGGCCTTGGCCTGGGCGCTTACATGATCACCTTCGACGGCGGCGAGCCCATGCTCAGAAAAGACCTTCCAGATCTTGTTTCTCACGTGGACGATCGAGCAATATCAGCTGCTTTCACCAGTGGTTACGGCTTGACCCCGGATAGGGCCCAAGATCTAAAAAAGGCAGGACTTTACGTCGTAAGGGTCAGCATCGACAGTCCGCGGGAAACGGAGCACGACAGTTTTCGAAGGAGAGAAGGCGCCTTCAAAGACGCCATCTCCGGAATCAAGAACGCTCTCGATGCTGGTCTGATGGTAGACCTCTTCATGGTGGCATCGCCCCTCAACATAGATCGGCTAGATGAGGCTTACGACCTTGCCACTGAACTTGGCGTGCATGAACTTTCTTTATACGAGATTGTGGCCGTGGGACGGTGGTCTTCTCACCTGGACGAGGTTTTGAGCAAGAACGACGTTGAACGACTTGTTCGGTTCCACAAGGAGAAGAACGGCTCGCCAGAAGGCCCACGGGTTTCGGCTTTTCCATACCTTCTCAGCCCTGAGATGTTCGGCTGTTTTGCAGGCCGAAGGTGGATCCATGTGGACCCTGCTGGGGACGTTCTCCCTTGCGCCTACATGCCCTTGTCTTTCGGAAACGTCCGAGAGAAAAGTCTCAAAGATATGTGGAAGGATATGGGAAAAGACCGGTGGATGAAAGGAAAGCCCGAAGCCTGTCTGATGAAAGACCCCAAATTCAGAGAGTCCCATCCCGAGATGTTTGAATCGGCCGAATGATTCGCCAAGCCCCTTCGAGTCGCTTTTCAGGCGAACAAAACGTTTATACTCTGAGAAGTACCTTTCCGTGGAATGGGGGTTAATTTCGTGATTGCTGTATTTAGAATTGGATTACCTTTGGCGATCTTATTATGCGTCGCATTCCAGGCTGGCGCACAAGAGGACTGGCTAGGAAACGAGATGACAATAGCAGATCTGGATCACACAGCAGGCTATCTGGCAAAAGCTGGAACTGGCACCAGCAGTGTCAATACCAGCAGTGTCAATAATACCGACAACATCGAACCTGCCAAGAACTTGGAGCGAGAAGACGTCTACGTCATAGGCGGCAAGGATTCGGGTCCTGAAAGCCCTCTTGCAGGGACTGAGATAGTCCCCCAAGACGTCTCTGGAAACTGGTCTTTAGATCTTAAGGACAGCATCGACGGTGCGACGAGAGAGGCAGATCTCGTCCTCTACCAGGGTGGTAACGTCGTCTTCGGGCGCGGGACCATCTCCAGCGATGGAACAGAGCTTCCAGCCGAAGTTAGCGATAGGCCAGTCCGGGATGAAGGTATCGAGTCCATGATATGGTGGCTAGAGCAGCCGCCTGCCACCATGGGAACTCCTGGAAAGGTTGCCGCCAGCGGCTCAGTAGAGGGAAACCAGCTGATCCTCGACTTAGTCTCCCTTGAAGACGTAACGCTCTACAAGCTCGATCTCGACTTTGGTGCAAGCACCCTTTCTGGAAGCTACCAGAGCTACAGCAGCGATGGTGCGACCTGGTTTGGGTCGGTTGTTGGAACTATCAAGGATTAGATCATCTAATTGACTTTCTTTAAAAGGAGGTTTGAACTTGAAATTTGAAAGATTGATTACATCTCTTATAATCTTGGTAGTCTTTGCGTTCCCAGGATCTGCAGATATTCTAGAAGATCTTCGTGAGTCCTTCAAGGACGAAGACATTGGGTATCTGGATCCAGGAACTGGGATGAGCCCTGGCGTTCCCGATACCGATAGCAAGCTCCTTGGATCTGTCGCCACGGTCCCTGCTACATCTTTTGATTTTGGTCAGGCAGAAGTTGCAGGGAGATGGACTTTGACCATGACAGATGGTGTCACGAGAAATGTGGACATGACGCTCGCCCAATACAGCGATGTGGTTTTTGGGCGCGGAACGATGATCTCAAGCGGCATGCCTCAGGAGATTACGGTTGCAGGATCTGTCGAGGGAAGCCTGCTTGATCTATCCCTGGTCACCGTCGGGGGGAATAGCATGTACCGGTTCGAGTCGACAGTCAGTGGCGAATCCATCTCTGGCATCTACAAAGCTTACTCTGTCGAGGCACTTCCCAGGACTGGCACCTATTATGGATCCAAGTATGTTGCCTCAACCTCAAGCACGTCCTCAACTCGCCAGCCCATATCCATTGGAGGTATGGCTCAGGCGAGTGGCTTGGGAATGGGCTAGAAGGTCCGGACAGAACTTTAATTTTTTATTTTATATATTGTGACAAAAGTCGATCAGCGCTATCTGATTAATTCTCGCGAGAATGGTGCTTGATGTTGAATTTGGGATTATCATCGAAAATTATAATGAGATTTATGGTGGTAGATTGATATGAGGTCCAAGTTATATCTGATCTTGGTGGTTTTCTTCTTTTTATCCTACATGGCGTTTTCAGAAGAGCAGACTGAAGAAGACTGGATAGGGATAGGCGACCTGGGAATCGTGGACGTTCATCACACTGCCGGATACATTACATCTATGAACGGCTCTGATTCGGTGGAGACGTCAGAGGCTTCGCCTCATCCTCTCCTCTCTCATCCCAGCGCTCAAACATGGTCTTTTTCCCTCAGAGACGAGTTCACGAGAGATTTGGAGCTGACGCTTTTTCAGGTGGACGACCAGATATTTGGCCAAGGCATAATGACCGCACCTGGCAGCCAAGTCCAGACTGTGACAGCGGCAGGGTTTGTGGCTGGCGAACAGATGGAACTTCGCGTCATCGTTCTGGACGCTGGCAATATGTACCGGTTCTGGCTGGACCTGGCAGGCGGATCTGCGTCGGGGAGTTATACGGGTTATGCGCCGTCTGGGTCTAAATGGTTCGGATCGGTCTTTGGAAGACCATCTGTTGGCGAAGCGTCGCAGACGATGCCTCCTGATTCTCCAGGAAGGAATGATGATATCACATCTGGGATTGGGATGAGCTAAAATCCTCGTGTTTTCAGTCCTGCCGGAACACCTATCTTCCAGGGTTCTCATGAGATCGAGTTATCGACAGATGAGTATAGAGTGGAGGTTCATAAGAATATGAGGTTATTAACCCTCTTGTTGACGATGGCGATTGTGTTTGGCTCTTTTGCCTTCGATAACGGCGCAGAGGCAACCTGCAAGGGTCGGTGCACTGGCGGTCCAGAATGGCTGGGCGTAAATGAGCTTGGTATAGACCTTAGCATGCCAGACTTAAACAGCAACCAAACCAAAGAGATCACAAAGGTCGAAGAAGTGTCAAAAGACGTGAACAACACCACTGAAACGGAACCTGCCACGTCTGAACTTTTTGATGAACCGATAGTTCGTGAGATCTTGTCCTTGAACCTGGAAGACAAGATCGAAAGAATGGCAGATATCGAGTTATTTCGAAGCGATGACGCAATCTTTGGATCTGGAACGCTTTCATCAGAAGGGCGCACAGTTGCCGTTGGCGTGAGCGGTTCGGTTCTCGGTGGCGATATGGATTTGAGCCTGGTTCCAGTAGATGGATCTGGCTTGTACAGGCTGAATATAATCCTGAACGGCGAATCCGCCTTTGGAAGTTATCATGTTTACTCTGAGATGGGGAAATGGTCAGGGACCGTGAAAGACGGATTTTTGAAAATTTGAGATCAAAACGATGAGGGGGATTACATTCCGCCCATCATGGGGCCGAACTTTTTCATCATACGCTTCATGTTGGACTTGCCCATGCCTTTCATCCCCTTCAACGTCTTCTGCATGACTTTGTGGGACTTGAGAAGCTCTCTTACCAGCTCCTGCGACGTTCCGCTGCCTCGGGAAATCCGCTTGATTCGGGAGCTGTTTATGATCTTTGGGTCCATCAGCTCGGCTTCGGTCATGGAGTCCATGATGACCTTGTACTTAGAGAGCTTGTCTTTGGTGACCTGATAATCCTTATCTGAGATATCAAGCCCCATCCCACCCAAAGGCAACATCTGCATTATCTGCTTCAAAGGCCCCATCTTGTTGATCGCTTCCATCTGGGCGTACATGTCCTTGAGAGTGAACTTGCCCCTCATTATGGACTCGACGTCCAGTTCTTCTTCAACCTTTGTTTCTTGGGCGCGTTCGATCAGGGTTTTGATATCGCCCATCCCAAGCAGTCTCGATATGAACCTGTCAGCTTCGAACCGTTCCAGGTCGCTTGGCGTCTCACCCACGCCTATGAAAGCCACCGACGAATTCGTCTCGGCGACAGCGCTCAGGGCCCCGCCGCCTTTGGCGGTACCATCCAACTTGGTGATGATAACGCCGGTTATGCCCACGGCCTCGTTGAAGGCTTTGGCTTGCTCGCTGGCCAACTGACCTATGGCTGCGTCCATCACGAGGAGCTTTTGATCGGCATTGGTCACTGTGTCAATGTCTATCATCTCTTGGATGAGATCTCCTTCGAGAGCGTGTCGGCCTGCAGTATCTACGATCTGAACTTCGTACTTCTTTGCAGCCTCTAAGCCGTGTTTTGCAACCTCTGGCGCATCGGGATTGCCTTTTTCGCCATAAAAGAAGATTCCCTGCATTTCACAGAGCGCTTTGAGCTGGTCGTAAGCGCCCGCTCGGAAGGTATCCGCGCAGATCACTGCGGTGTGAAGACCCTTTCGCTGGAAGTATGTGGCAAGCTTTGCGGCGGTTGTGGTCTTTCCGCTTCCTTGAAGGCCCACCAACATGATCCTCTGACTGGCAAGATCGATCGGGGAGTCTTTCCCGACCAGGTTTATGAGTTCTTGATAGACTATGTTGATGACGTGCTCTCTTGGGCTCATTCCCGCAGGTGGCTTTTCGCTCAGAGCCCTCTCTCGAATCTGGTTTGAGAGAGTCATCACCAGCTTCACGTTTACGTCTGCCTGCAAAAGAGCTCGTTGGATGTCTCTGACGACCTCATCCACGACCTGTTTGTCAATCCTGTTGGCAGAAGCGATCTTCTTCAGCGCGCCTCGAAGCGATCCACCCAAATTGTCCAGTACCATAGAATAAACATCCAGTCGTATTGTTGAGAAATATAGCTTTTAACGACAAGTTCAGAACAAATTTCAAACCCGTTTTTGAGTTTGGGATTCGATCCCATCTCGCCGTTAAGCACAGCGTAATCCTCGCAAAGACCAATTAGTGAGACAAATCGGTTCTCGATGATACGTCCCGACCGGGACTCGAACCCGGGTCTGAGGCTTTCTGCGTGACGCAAATAGCGCCTCACTCCGCAGGCCTCAAGGATATCCACTACCCTATCGGGACACGGTGCGCGTGTTTGAGCTCTTGGTAGTTAAGCTTGTTGATGAAATCACGTCACAAAGCCCCGTGCGACGGATCTTTTGCGCCTTTGCCGGTCCGTTTTGGGTGGCCTATATCCAAGATAGAGGATCCTTTGTGCCAGTGAACTACCCCGCCCTGAAGGGCGGGGCTTCCTGATTCATCACCAGAACTTGCATCACAGAGATGCGATGTAGAGGTTCTGGCTCGGCAGGCTCTAAGGGCAGTCCCATCCCCAAGATGAGTATGTTTCTTGAAGCGTTGTAATCTCTATCACAAACAAATCCACAGAAAGGACATTCGTGAGTTCTGTCGGATAGATCCTTTTTCACAACGCACCCACAAGCAAGAACACTTCTGAGACGTACCTCTTGGATCAACCTTGATCAGCTTCTTACCAGCACTCTCAGCCTTGTAGGTGAGCATGAACAAGAACTTGGACCAAGACGCATCATCATTGGTCATCGGTTAAGACAAAAATCGCAATGTGGCAATGATCTCGGTAGCAAATACGATGAAATCGACTGGATTAAAAAAGGTACAGGGGATCCGTTTCCGAATCCAACCCCATTTATGTAGTGCATAAATCGTGTGAATAACTGATTGATTATGTAGCTCAAAATCCTTAACCGATGACCTATGGACGCATCATGGATGTTCCGATGAATAGTGTTTAACGATACCTTTCGGACAAATTTCTAACTCGTAAGAGTTTGAGATT
>CAYWZG010000092.1:0-10057 GCA_964462795.1 uncultured Methanotrichaceae archaeon | reverse complement strand
CAAGTCCGGATACGCATAACTCCAAAAAAAGGAGGTAAACTCTATGTTAGTTTACACAAATTCGAACGCATTCCTCCCCCCACTAAAGTAGGGGGGACCCTGCTGCGTTCGTCCTGAAATTATTACATTAGGATGGTGTTCAACATGATAGTAAATGATGGCGATTTCATCAAGGTAGATTACACAGAGAGCGTTGATGGCGAGGTGATCGCCACTACAGACAAAGATCTGGCGATCGAGAAGGGATTTTACGAAGAAGGTGCTGAATACGGTCCCAAGATTGTGGTGGTGGGATCAGGTGACGTTGTCGAGGGATTCAAAGAAGACCTGATCGGAAAGGAAGTAGGATATTCTGGAAGCGTTGAAGTCCTTTCAGAAAAGGCCTACGGCGAGCGAGATCCCAACAACGTCGAACTCATATCTTTGAACAAATTCAAGGATGAAAAACCCGTAGTAGGTATGCGAGTTTCCGTGAACGGCAAGATGGGGACCATCACCAGGATGATCGGACGAAAGGCTCGTTTGGATTACAACCATCTGCTTGCAGGCAAGGCCATCAAGTACGATTACACCATCATAGAGGCCATTGAAGACCGGCTCGATAAATTAGCCAGCCTTGTTAACCTCTTTGCCAGGGTCGATCTTGTATCCAATATTCTCGAAGGAGACATCGCTGAGATCGAATCGCCTTGGGAGCTGAACTACTACAAAGAATGGCCCATGATAAGGAGAGGTGTGGCCGAGATGGCGATGCGTCTTTTGGATCTCAAAGAGGTTCGCTACGTAGAAAAGCACGTTTTGACTCCGACCGTTACTTCTCAAATGGTCTCGCCTCCATCCAAATCAGAGCCAGAAACTGAGGGTGAGAAGGCCGAAACAACAGCCGACGTGCCCGCTGAACCTACAGCAGAAGGCGAAGCTAAAGCAGAATCTGGCGAAGTTCCGGCAGAAGAGGTAAAGTAAAATTCGTCCGGAGGCTGATCGGAAAAATCAGCCTCGGACCTTACTGTCAAGGACAAGTCTCGTGAGGGCCGATTATATTCGAGAACTAATTAGATGGAACTAATTATAGTCCTGAACCTTAGACTTGACACGTAATGCAGTATACTGGAGGAATCATCTGCTTACAAGACCTGTAGTTTCTTGGGTTAACATCACCGCTACGCATCAGATAAGTGTCAAACTTGGCGTTCGGGACTATAGTTCTCAACAGAATAGTGCTTAACGATACGAATAGGCCAAATCTCGAACTCTTACGAATTTAAGATTTGTCCGAAAGGTATCGTTAAACACTATAGTTATAAATTTGACGAAATCCGCGTGATTGTTTTTCATCCCATGGCATCTTTGGAAAATAACGAAGGGATAACTTTTTCTCCCACCTGTTGATCGAGGGAAATTTGATATAGTCACAGGGAATGTCCCTTCGCAAGGAGGGGTGCCCGATTAAAGAAGAGATCTGGATCGAGAAGTACAGACCTACGAGCCTGGACGATGTGGTAGGCCAGGACCAAATAGTAAAGAGGCTCAAGTCTTACGTGAAAAGTAGGAATGTACCTCACTTGCTATTCTCAGGCCCACCTGGTGTTGGGAAGACCGCTGCAGCCATCAGCATGGTAAAGGAACTTTTCGGCGAAAACTGGCAGGGCAACTTCATCGAGCTGAACGCCAGCGACGAGAGGGGAATTGACGTGGTGAGGCATAAGGTCAAAGACTTTGCAAGGACGGCACCCCTAGGCAATGCTGAGTTCAAGGTGATCTTCTTGGATGAGGCAGACGCCCTCACAAACGATGCTCAGAACGCTCTTCGCAGAACGATGGAGCGGTATAGTTCGATCTGCAGGTTTGTCTTGTCTTGCAACTACTCATCAAAGATAATCGAGCCGATCCAGTCAAGGTGTGCAGTTTATAGGTTCCGATCTCTTTCTGAAGAAGCTGTGGCCGAAAGGATTCGCAATGTCGCCGAACAAGAGGGGAGCAAAGTGACTGATGAAGGGATGGCTGCGATAGTTTATGTGTCGAGGGGCGACATGAGAAAGGCCATAAACGCCCTTCAGGCGGCTTCACTTCTAGAAGGAAAAGGCGGGATCATAAACGAAGATACCATCTACCAGACCACGGCCACCGCCAGACCCGAACAGATACTCGAGCTGATCAAGTCCGCGCTCAGTGGAGATTTCACCCAGACCAGGAACCTCCTAGACAATCTCCTTTTGATCCAGGGTCTTTCTGGTGAGGACGTTATAATCCAGATCCATCGAGAGATGCTCAACTTCATGGACAGCTCTGACATTCCAAACACGGTTTGGGTGCGGTTGATGGACCGGGTAGGCGAGATAGACTTTAGGATGGCCGAAGGCGCAAACGAGCGGATACAGCTTGAGGCCTTGTTGGCATATTTCTCCATAGCAAGGACGAAAGCATGATCGTAACTCCCATGATTGGGATAATCTCGACCCTCTTCATCGTAACCTTCTGTGCGGTTCTCGCCGTGAAACGAGGTGTGGAGATTGCAGTTGGTGTCTTTGCTGCTCTGACGGTTCTGGCAAACTTGATTGCAGTCAAACAGATCGCTTTCGGTCCGTTTATAGCTCCGGCGGCAGTGTTGGTTTACGCCACTACCTTTCTCATGACCGACATAATGAGTGAGCTTTTTGGCAAGGAGAAAGCAAAGCTTGCAATCTGGACTGGCCTGCTCGCCAACCTGGTGATGTTGGTTTCAGTTGTCATAGCCGTGAAGTGGACTGCGGCTCCGATAATGGACCCTGCGACTGCCAACGCGTTCGATACCGTCTTTGGGTTTGCGCCACGTGTGGTGGCAGCTTCGATGGTAGCCTATATTGTGAGTCAGCATCATGACGTTTGGGCTTACAGTTTCTGGAAGAAAAAGACAAACGGCCGACACCTTTGGCTCAGGAATAACGCATCCACCGTGGTATCACAATTCATCGACACCTCGATATTCATCACCTTGGCCTTTTACGGCGTATTTCCAACTGCTGTTCTGTGGGAGATATTGGTGGGCCAATATGCAATTAAGGTATTGATTGCAGCGTTGGATACTCCGTTCATGTACATAGCAGTGAAAGCGGCTCGAATGAGCAAATGAGTCTATTTCAAAACTATTTATACGACCATTCATCGCCACTCGAATTTTGCAGGCCATTTGAGGCCAAGGTTAGAGACTTGTCCAAAAGGTATCGTTAAACACGACACGGCTAACGACCAACTGGTGAGATCTGGCTACGATATTGGAGAAAGACCGAAACCTATATGCCTCATTGGGCAGAACGTTAGGAGCGAAATCCACGCTTTGGTGATATAAATGCCTGAATTTGCAAATCCGTTCTCTGGCCTCGCCTCGGATAAAATGCTCACTCATGAGGAATTGGTGAGAGCTGTAAGGTACATGATCGCTGCCGAGTATGAGGCGGTCCAGCTTTATGTTCAGCTGGCAGAATCCACTGATAGTGAGCTAGCTAAAGAGGTCCTCTACGACATAGCAGATGAAGAAAAGGTGCATGCCGGAGAGTTTCTAAGGCTGCTAAAAGAGTTGGACCCAGACGAAGAAAAGTTCTATCAAGAAGGCTACGAAGAGGTCGAGGAAATAATCGATACCCTCGAGGAATGAAGAGTTCAGGAGACGTCCTCAAGGAACGTTAACTTATTCAAGATCACAACTTTACTGGGCGAGATGCAAAAGTGGCCGCATGTTGAGCACAACCGTGCTCAAGCATGTTACAGCCATTCAGCAAACCGTCTATTACTAACGGAGCTGGAAAATCTACAAATTACAACCGCTCCAGCCTCATCCGAAACTCCTTTCGGTGCCTTTTTTCTTCGTCTATTATGTGCTTTAAGACGCCCACCACTTCGGAATCCAAGTCTCCTATGGCCGTGATCTGATCGACGTATTTGTCTATGCCACGCGTCTCGAGCTCGATCTGTTTTTCCAGTTGGCCTTTAAGGTCGTCACCGCCAAAATCCAACTCTTTGTGTTCCATGACCGGCGTTCCACCTCGTTTCGTGATCAGATCGGCAATCCACCACATATGCCTCATCTCATCAACTGCTATAGATTCAGTGACACGGCTTGGATCGCAATCTTCCATTACAAAGGAGTTTCTAACGTAGACCATGGTGGCCTCTATTTCGTGGACGAAGTCTTCATTCAACATCTTGACGATCTCTTCTTTCTCCAGGTTCGCACCTCCAAAAAAACCTAAAGTGAATTCAGGTTCCGTCGCGCCAGTTGGGTGTATTGGTGGCCAGGTCCCAGGAACTGTTGGAATATCGTCAAGGCGCGCTGGTAGTTCTTTCTTGCCATGTCAACTTCGCCCATCTCTTGGAACACCTCGCCCAGATTATTGAGGCGGACCGCGGTCTTGAAGTGGTTTGGGCCATAGGATCTTTCGTCTATAACAAGAGCCCGCTCGAACATGGCTTTTGCACTTTCCAGATCGCCCAGCGCTCTTAGGACCGTTCCAAGGTTGTTAGCCCGGACCGCTATCTTGAGTGGATCTGACTCTGAAGCACTCTCCTCGATAGCAAGGGATCGCTCAAACATCGCTTTTGCGCCTTTTAAGTCACCGAGCAACCTGAGAACTCCACCCAAATTGTTCAGATCAATACCTACCTCCGGATGATCAGGTCCATAAACTATCTCATCTATGACAAGGAGCCTTTCTAGCATCAACTTGGCTCCGGAAACGTCGCCTCGTCTGTGAAGAAATAGTCCTACTTGGTTTAGGAGCGACGACGTGGCTTGGGTGCCAGATTCCAGCCGTTCGGCGTGTTCTGATGCTTTGATCACATGGGGAAGAATTCGAGCACATTCGGGCCAGGTATCGAGGTTATCCAGATTGGCAGAAAATGCGCTGCCCATCGCCTGCAAGGTGGCTTCAATCCACGTCTTTTGAGCTTCTGTATCAAGGAGGCCAAGCGCCAAGGTCTGGACTCGGGGGTGAATCGAGACAGATCTTTCATTGGACTTGATCAGACCGCGCCTCGTGAGGGCCAGAAAACCTAGCTCCAGGGCTTCGGCGAGGAGTTCGGAGTTTTCTTTCAGGATATCGAAAGGAATGTCTTCAGGTGCTAAGAAGGCTAACAGCTCGATAAGATCAACGCCTTCCTGGGATACTGCCTGTAATTGCTCAAAAGAGATTGCCCAGACGGCCTTGACTTCGTTTGGAACTTCTGATTTGCCCATCTCTGGATGAATCAGACGCTCTTTATAAAGATCAAGATACTTGGAGATGTTGACCCCGGTCCACTTTATGTAAGATCCGGCCAGATCCAAGGCCAAGGGCAGATCGCCCAGGATTTCGGCCAGAGCATTTGGCGCTTGAGAGTCTTCCTGGCCGGTGATTTTTCTGAGAAGCTCTGATGCTTCGGTTCGGTCTAAAGCGCCCACATCCATGGGTTGGGCCACATTTTCCCAAATGGGATTTGCGGACGTTATTATAACGTGACCAGATGTCTCACCAGGAAGATAATGTTTCAGAGTTTTAGGTGAAGTTGCATCGTCGAAGACTAAGAGCCATCTTCGGTTCTGTTCCAGCCAGTTTTTGACGGCTTCGGCGGCTTCCAACAGGTCGGATTCTTCGTTGTATGGTATGCCTAAAGGCTCTGCAAGGGCTGCATAATCTGACAGCAAAACAGCAGGATCGTCGGCCCGGACCCAAAATCTAAAATTGTAGTCTGTGACCCTGAGACGAGCATGCTCATCGGCGATCTGGCTTTTGCCAGTTCCATTAGGACCGATCAGGGCGACGTTTTTTCCAGATTCGAGCGCGGTCTGAAGCTCTTTTAGCAGGACTTTGCGACCTGTGAAGTTGGGGTTGCGATTCCGAGTTGCAAAGAGATCTCTCATCACTGTATGTTATGGATCGTTATCAATTAAATCAGTTACCTTTTGGAGGCTTTTCCAACACAAAGTAACTCCTAAAAACACAGGTTTATAGTCGAGAACCAATTAAACCAAATTACGTGCGGCCCACCCCGCCCTAAAGGACGGGGTATGCTTCGGGGCCGCACGCAATTTGATTTAAACCGATCCACCAATCCTTCCGCACCGAAGACCCCTCATTCTCTTTCCTCCAGCCTTTCCCCTTCTCTTGCGCCAAAACCCGGCCGCACTACCCACCCCGCGGGCAGTCCGTTTCCAGCAACAGTCTTTTTACCCCTGACCATGTAGGGCTTTGCGGCTTTGAAGAGATAGAATCATAGAGGCGGGAAAATGCCCAAGCGAGAAGATATAAACAAGATCATGATCATCGGGTCTGGCCCAATAGTCATCGGCCAAGCCTGCGAATTCGACTACTCAGGAACCCAAGCCTGCAAGGCGCTGCGGGGGCTTGGATACGAGATAGTTCTGGTGAACTCAAACCCCGCAACGATAATGACAGACCCGGGGACGGCTGATGTGACGTATATCGAGCCTTTGAACCTGGAGAGGATGACCCAGATCATCGAGAAGGAAAGGCCTGACGCCCTCCTTCCAAACCTCGGCGGTCAGTCTGGGCTCAACCTGAGCTCTGAGCTTGCAAAGGCAGGAGTTTTAGAGAAGTTTGGCGTAAAGGTGATCGGGGTCAAGACCGACGCAATCGAGCGCGGCGAAGACCGGATCATATTCAAAGAGACGATGAATAAGCTGGGAATCGAGATTCCAAAGAGCACTGCAGTTTACACAATCGAAGATGCAGAAAAGGTCGCATCAGATCTTGGCTATCCCGTTGTGGTAAGGCCAGCCTACACAATGGGCGGGACTGGCGGCGGCCTTGTCTACAACGTAGAAGAGCTTCAAACCGTTGTGAGCCGTGGAATATCCGCGAGTCTCATCGGCCAGGTCCTGATCGAAGAATCGGTCCTTGGCTGGGAAGAGCTGGAGCTAGAGGTCGTAAGGGACACGAAGAACCAGATGATCACGGTCTGCTTCATCGAGAACGTCGATTCCATGGGAGTTCACACAGGTGACTCTTATTGCACGGCGCCAATGCTGACGATCTCCTCTGAGCTTCAAGAACGGCTCCAGGACTACTCCTACAGGATTGCCGAGGCAATCCAGGTGATCGGCGGAACGAACGTCCAGTTCGCCCACGACCCAAAAACCGGCAGAGTTGTCGTGATCGAGATTAATCCGAGAACCTCCAGATCCTCGGCCCTCGCATCGAAGGCGACCGGTTTTCCAATCGCACTCGTATCGGCAAAGCTTGCAAGCGGTATGACACTCGACGAGATTCCCTACTGGCGAGAGGGAACGCTTGAAAAGTACACACCTTCTGGCGACTACGTCGTCGTGAAATTCGCCCGTTGGGCCTTCGAGAAGTTCAAGGGCGCAGAAGACAAGCTTGGAACCCAGATGAAAGCCGTGGGCGAAGCCATGTCCATCGGCAAGACCTACAAAGAGGCCCTCCAAAAGGCGATCAGGTCTCTTGAGATCGGAAGATACGGCCTTGGGTTTGCAAAGGACTTCAACGAAAGGTCGCTTCAAGAGCTCATGGAGATGGCAAACGAGCCCTCCAGCGAACGCCAGTTCATTATGTACGAGGCCCTCCGAAAAGGTGCTGATGTCGAAGAGCTTCATAAGATCACCCACATCAAGCCCTGGTTTATCCAACAGATGAAAGAGCTAGTCGAGCTCGAAGAGGAGATTCTAAAGTACAGAGGAAAGGGCGAGGATAAGGGTAGAGACAAAACAGGCGACAAATCCGAAACATTTCAGCCCCTTCAATCTCTCCCAGATGACCTCTTAGAACGGGCCAAGAAAGACGGCTTTGCAGACAGATACCTTGCAATGCTCCTGAACGTTCCCGAAAAGGATATCCGACGCTGCAGAAAGGAGCTTGGCATCGTTCAAGGATGGCACCCCGTACCGGTCAGCGGTGTCGAGAACGTGGCCTATTACTACTCGACCTACAACGCGCCGGACGTGACAGAGAGCAGCGATCTGCCAAAGGTCATGGTCCTCGGGGGCGGTCCAAACCGGATCGGCCAGGGAATAGAGTTCGACTACTGCTGCGTTCATGCCGCCTTTGCCCTCAGGGACCTCGACTACGAGACGATAATGGTCAACTGCAACCCAGAGACTGTCTCCACTGACTACGACACATCTGACAAGCTCTACTTCGAGCCCTTAACCGTCGAAGACGTCCTCAGCATCTACGAGAAGGAAAAGCCAGAAGGGATGATCGTCCAGTTCGGAGGCCAAACCCCCCTCAACATTGCAGGTGAGCTGGAAGACGCAGGCGTGAGAGTATTTGGGACCTCGGTTGACGCAATCGACCTTGCCGAAGACCGGGACCGATTCCGAAAGATTATGGACGAGATGGAAATCCCCATGCCGAAATCGGGCATGGCAAGCAACCTCGAAGAGGCGCTAAAGGTCGCAGACCAGATTGGCTACCCCCTCATGGTGCGGCCTTCTTACGTTCTTGGCGGTCGCGGGATGGAGATCATCTACGACGAAGAGATGTTGGAAGAGTACGTCCAAGCGGCAGTCGATGTAACCCCAGAGCGGCCGATCCTGATCGATCGATTCCTGGAAAACGCCCTCGAGGCTGAGGCCGATGCCCTCTCAGACGGCACCGAGACCTTCGTTCCAGCGGTGATGGAGCATATCGAACAGGCTGGCGTTCACTCTGGCGATTCTGCCTGTGTGATCCCACCGGTGACCATACCTGAAAAGCACCTGAAGACCATCAACGAGTACACTCGGCGGATGGCAAAAGAACTGCAAGTGGTCGGCCTCATGAATATGCAGTATGCCATCGCTGAAGACGTCGTATACGTCCTCGAGGCGAACCCGAGAGCGTCTCGGACGGTGCCACTGGTCTCGAAAGTTTGCAACGTTTCCATGGCCAGAATCGCAACCGAGCTGATGATGGGAACGAAGCTGGAAGATTTGGGGCTCGAAAAGAAGGCGATTCCCCATTTCGGCGTCAAAGAGGCGGTTTTCCCCTTCAACATGTTTCCAGAAGTCGATCCTTTGCTCGGACCCGAGATGAGATCAACAGGCGAGGTTCTCGGCATGGCCGACTCCTTTGGGATGGCATTTTACAAGGCCGAAGAGGCGGCCAAACAGATGCTGCCGAATGAGGGCACGGTGCTGATAACCATCGCGTCCAAGGACCGGCAAGGTGTGGCGGAGTTTGCAAGGGAGTTTTCTAACCTTGGGTTCACCATCAAGGCGACCGGTGGAACTTGTGATTTCCTTGCGGAAAACGAGATCGACGCTGAATCGATCCTGAAGCTGCACGAAGGCAGGCCCAACATCAATGACGCGATCAAGAACGGAGAGATTCAGCTCGTGATCAACACGCCGGTCGGAAAAGCTGGCCAGCACGACGACTCTTACATTCGCAAGGCTGCGATCAAGTACAAAGTGCCGTACATCACCACAACGGCCGCTGCATTCGCAGCTGCAAAGGGAATTGCTGCATTCCGGAACGGAAGATCTGATGTGAAATCTATTCAGGAATATCACGCCGACATAAAGTGAGCGTCCCCATCGAGTCCTGAAATTCTCGCCGCAGGTCCGCCTGGCAGGATCTGCGCTGAGTTTCCTTTTGTTCTTCTTGAGGGCGGCCAGGAGGTCCTTGAACTCGGACTCGTAGTAGGCCCCGGACCTTTGTCTCGCTAATGGGCGCCTTTGCCTTGAGTTCCCATGCGACCTTTCAGCCAGGAAAATTAGGAAAGTTCGTCGAGAATCGTTCTTATCTTGGCCTTGAGAATCGGCAGGTCGATCCTAACCGTGTCCCAGATTTGCACCAGGTCGATCCCGAAATACTGGTGCACGAGGACGTTTCTCATACCAACGATATCGGGCCAGGGAACATCAGGATGTTGATCCCGCAACGAATCTGAGATGTGGTTTGCTGCTTCTCCGATGATCTGGATGTGGTAGACAATCCACACCTGGAGGAGTTCGTCCCCGATGAAGGTATCCTTGCCCCTCAAAGCATATCTTTCTATCTTTTCGATCGAGTCCAGGATGTCTAGCAGGTATGTGTTTAGCTCCCCTCAATCGGCATCATTAAACCCATCTCGTGATGGCTCG
>CAYWZG010000091.1:0-10071 GCA_964462795.1 uncultured Methanotrichaceae archaeon | reverse complement strand
GCCTATTCGTATCTTTAAGCACTATTCTGGTGAGAACCGATTAGTGTTATCTAATCGGTTCTTGACTATAAATTCTTTCGTATCGGCTCCCGATCTTGTAAAACTCCTCGATCGGGGATCTGGTCAACCAGGGCACATTACATGCCCGTCACTTTAATGGCGGGTAGTTGACGTCTGTGTGCTCTTTTTCCGCCAAGAGGTCTTTTAGGAGGCGGGACTCCTACCCAGACCGATAAGTGATGAAGGTTTGCAAGAAGCCTCTTGCGTTCGGTCTCGGTCAAATAGTCGCTCAGGTTCACTCCGGCTGAATCCGAGCTTTTGCTCTTTTGGAACATGGCACCCGAATTTGTGGTTCTGCCCTTATGTCTAAAGATCGTTGAAGTCCTCTTTCAGTTATAGTGCTTAACGACACCTTTCGGACAAATATCGAACTCGTGAGAGTTTGATATGTGACCTGTTCGTATCTTTAAGCACTATTCCGGCGAGAATCGATTAGACTCATCTAATTGGTTCTCGACTATAAAAGATAGGCAAGGTCGTGGAAGTTATTGCAATATCTGACGACAAGACAAGACCTTCTTCGGGTTCGTCCAGTCCACCTCAGAAAAGGCATAGGAAGCACTCTGCGAGATGTTGTTGAGACCAAGCTAAAGAAATCCGGGCACGAGCTGGGAACACTGGAATGTTTCAGCCGTAACAAGATCGCACCATTGGATTCTACCGGACCAAGGGCTGGAATGGTCTCAAAAAAAGTTTCTGGCCAGCCCTAGATGACGCTAGTGCTGACGGAAACGCTGCTTTTGCTGCGGGATATCATCGTGGTACCGATCCCATCGCTTGATATCGATATGTCTGTGTTGCCAGGGCTGTTACTATAGCTCCAATGCATACCGTAAGATCCCCATGGGTAGTAAGGTCTTGGCCCCCAGCTTTGATATGCATTGAACCAGATGCTGTTGCTGTTGTACCAGCCGGTTGGTGCATGAACGCTGTACATCACGTCATGTCTTCCGGGCGAGTCGGCGTAGAACCACATTTGGTACTTTCTGCCTCGTTGTACGTAGCCTGGATAGTACCTTTCGACGTAACCTGAAGAATACCGCTCATAAATCACCAGCTGTCCGCTGACTGCGGGAATGATCTCTTCTCTTGCCCAGCTGTAGAGGGGTATATTGATGCAGGATCTGCAGTTTCCTATAGGCATCAACTATCCAGAGTCTATTGGGGCTTACATACTGGCCGTAGTGGCCAACCCCCCCAACTTGACCTTGGCTTTCTAATAGCATCCCTTTTTGGCCGTCCACTTGAGGTTCCATGCTTGACTGCGCCAGGATCATGTCTGCATCGGGTTCATAGGCAGATGATGCTGCGGTGGTCGACAGTGGGACATCAGATGTGTACCCCAGGTCCATCAGCGATTCAGCCTCGCTAGGTCTGTTAGTGGTGTAAAAAGCGGCGTATTCTCCGCTTGGCATGGCCAGTTCTGGATCTAGTGTTTGGTATGGGCCATAAGGATCTTGGCCGAAGGAACCGTAAAAGGGATCTTGGTAACCCAGTCCAACGACAGAAGGCATGCAAATCAACCCGAATGTTAGGAGGATTATCACAAACTTGTTTGCATTCATAAGGATCATCTCTAAGGAGAAAATTCAATTCGGATGGATTTGAACCTTTTTTATATGTATGATTCAGCTTTGCCCTTCGGCTTCATATGACTTTGACGGGGGGTTTATGTAGGCCCGCAAAACTGAAAGTCGTCTTCAAAACTCAACTTCCACCCATACCGCCAAAAAGGGCGCCGAGTGATCCCTGTCCGGTTGCTCTGGCCAGAATGCCTGGGCATTATCCGAGCAAAGCTGGAACTAATTTCAAATATAAGACCGCACCTCAACGCGGAACTATAGTCGAGAACCGATTAGATGAAACTAATCAGCTCTCGAAAGATTAGTGCTTAACGATACGAATAGGCTAAATCTCAAATTCTTACGAGTTAGAGATTTGTCTGAAAAGTATCGTTAAATACTATATTTCAAGACGATCTTGTTTCGAAATTATGAGGAGGCGTTCTTCTTGGTCGCGCTCGACTTTGGAGACAAAAATCAGACCACCATATCCCAGTTTCCCATCAGCGGAGATGAAGAAAAAGAAGAACGGCGCATTGTTACGTCTCCAGTATCTGGCAGCGCCTTCCTTTTGGGATCAGCCTTGGAACTTGCGTCTGATACGCCCTGTATGCATCACCGAACTGGGCGATCAGCCGTTTTTCCCAATGGAGCGAGCCCAGGTACAGGTAGACCGTGACGAAGATGTAGAGCGCGAGAAGATTAGTGGTCATGAAGGGCGTAAGCCAGATGATGAAAAAACCTGAGAGGAGAAACGGGTCCCTTACCCAACAATAGACGCCCCTTATGGAGAGTGGCTCGGCTTTTTGTCCTTTAGGTCCTGCAAGCTGGAGCGGCACTTCAAACCTGTGGGGCGCATCCGCAAAGGCCCTCAAGAACCAGAGACCAAAAAGGACCTGGCCAGATACCATCACCCAGCGCCAGGGCGAAGGCGCAACGTAAAGAACCCTGCCTGGGTGAAGGTAGACGAGGTATGCGAGCGGCAGAATCGTCATGAAGGCGATGGCAGAAAAGGCGATCGAATACCAGGGATGAATCTTCTCGCCAAGGATGCGACGGACCCGCCGCTTGAAGGGCAAGCTTGCCATGAGGCTGTGCAGCGCCGCAAATCCTGCGAGGTATAGGATCAGTATCAAAGTTGTGGTGAATTCGGATGACATCTTGGTTTTATTTGGACGGGATGATATTTGGGGTTGGTGCTGACGTTTAGCGCTGGCTGGTCGATGCTAGCAACGAGAGGAAGTCATTCCTCGCCGTGAACTGAGAGGTCGTTGGGACCGAGGCGGGTTTTGAGTATGATGGTCTTGAAGGTAGCGCCAAAGTCCAGGTCGAGCATCGGCACAATTCCGGTCGAGACCCGCCGCAGAAGACTTCCCGATCGGCTCCACTGGGGGCTTTGGAATAGGTAGCATGAGCCATCACAAAATCAAATTGCGTGCGGCTCACCCCGTCCTTTAGGACGGGGTATGCTTCGGGGCCGCACGCCCGTTTTTCCGGATTTCAGAAATCTTTGAGTCTTCGTTGCCTAGATTTCCCTGATCGGCACGATTGAAACTCGGCTTTCGATTTCCTCTGAAAAGTCTCCAAAGTTTTACCGATTTAAAGGAGCACGAAAAACGGGCGAGGGTTCACTTCATCCTGTTAGCGACTTATCGTCGCTAACTCCCGTTAACTCTAAGAGTTAACGAGACCGACCTAAAGGTCGGGGTATCCGTGACCCTCTGCGCTCCCGAAGTAATGAGTTTAATGATGCCGATTGATGGGAGCTAAACACATACGGTCAGATAAATGTTGGGATCAGAGCAGTTTTGGCTTTCCTCTGAGACCCGAAAACTCTTTTTCCTTTTCCATCTTGTCGAAGCATTCCTGAACATCATGCCCCAATATACCGATGGCGTCTGAACGACAATGTCTGCAATGCGTCATCTGCCTCATGACCTCACTCAGATCGTCTTGGACATTCATCATCTCCACAGGAGTAGGGGAACTGATGTGAACGAACCGGTATTGAGGTATCAGAGGCATCAGGTTCTGAATGTAAACTCCAATCTTTTTGATGGCCTTGGCAACTTCAATAACGTGATGATCGTTTATGGTGGGAATGAAAACGGTGTTTACCTTCACAACCATCTTTCTCTTGACCGCTTCTTCTATGCCTCTTAGCTGATGGTCCAGCATTATCTCGCCGGCTTCCAGTCCTGTGTACTTCTTGCCCTTGTAAGTCACGTACTCGTAGATCTTTGCTCCGATCTTGGGGTCCACGGCGTTTAGGGTTACAGTGACGTTGCCAACTCCAAGCTTTTCCAAAAGATCGATCTTGTCAGGGAGGAGCAGCCCGTTAGAACTTATGCAAAGCATCATATGTGGATGTTTCTCTTTTATCAGCCTGAAAGTCTCGAAGGTCTCTTCATTGAACAGGGGTTCACCAGGACCTGCCACTGCAGTCACCTTTATGTAGTGGAGCTTCTCTAGAACCTCGTCCACCCTGGCTAGGGCTTCTTGGGGTGTGAGCACCTGGCTGGTGACGCCTGGCCTGCATTCGTTCACACAATCGAATTTTCTGATGCAGTAATTACATTGGATGTTGCACTTGGGTGCCACGGCCAGATGCATCCTACCGAAGTGGTGACTGGCATTCTCGCTGAAACACGGATGTTCCTGGACCCTTCTGGTATGTGCTGGGTCCCAGGGTGTATCCTTTCCTTCGATCTTGATGGTGGGATATCGGATCTCGTTCATGATCATGACTCCAGTTCTCGATGCAACCTCATTTATTGACTCTACCTTTTAAGTTTCCCCTCGTCGCGCCCGTGATCATGATACTGTGGGTGGCAACTCTGTGCGGCCTCCCCCAGTCGAAGGCCCTTTCTGAATGTAGTGCTTAACGATACATTTCAGGTAAATCTCGAACTCGCAAGAGTTAGAGATTTGCCCCATTCATATCGTTAAGCACTATTCTGGCAAGAACCGATTAGTCTCATCTAATCGGTTCTCGACTATAGCTCACAAAGCCGACAATTGTCAATGTGGACCCCAAGAGAAGCGCCCCAACCGACCTTCCGGGCAGGCGAAAACGAACGTCGAGGAAATTGTGGCAAAAGAGAGGTTAACGCCTTTGCTGCCGGGCGAAGATCGCAGCCAAAGAGAGAAAAACAAGGACCCCAGCAGCTCATGATGCTGAAGTTTGCGCCAACTGGCCTATGTTGGCAACGAGAAGAGGCCATTCCTCGCCGTGAACCGGCAGCTCGTCGGGGTCGAGTCGGATTTCGAGTATGGGGGTATTGGAGGTGGCGCCCAAGTCCGGGCCTGGCATCGGCGCTATCCCGGCCGAGATCTGCCACGGAAGACTGCCCGATCGGCACCTTGTGCGGGATCTTCAGGGATTTTGAATCAGGCCCTGATGCTCCTTTCTGGCTTGGGAGGGCTCTGAAGGGTTAAGGGATCCGGCCAACTCTCGAAGTTTCGATGGCAATCTTGCGGACTTTTAAGCTCGATTTTGCTGCCTTACTAGAAAACCGAAATCAGACCGTTCATCTTCTGCCGCCGTCGCCGCGCGTTAGCTTCCAGAAATCCTCTTCAGAAATGCCCAACTGCTTGAGGATCTCATAAAATAGCCATCCACCAATTTCGCTGTTGCCATGGACTGGAATGGTCGTCGCCCGTCCATCCGGATGCTTCCAACGGGCGTGGCTGCCTTTTTGTCGGATCTTTTGAAATCCAAGCTTTGCAGCTGCCCTTTCCAGGTCCTTAGCTTTGGCAGGCATGGACCGCTTCCAGGTCGACGTCCTGGGGCAATGGCCTTCCTTCGTCTCTGTATTCCTCTTTGATCATCTCGAAGACGTTGACGATCTCAGCCTGCGCCTTTTCAGGAGTTTGCCCCCATGCATGGCACCCTGGGATGGCAGGGACGTAGGCTATAAAGGTGCCGTTATCGTCCGGACGAAGGACCATTGTATAGTCGTGAAGGCGTTTCATCGGAGGTTATTTTCGCTTTTCAGAATATTAAATCTTCTCTCCAACAAGAGAGTCCCTCTGTGGGATCAGCGCACCTGTGGATTTCGTCTAGATGCTGGATGGGCTGGTCGTCCCTTGGGCGGATGACACTGATTTTGGCGTCACCATAATACAGACCGATGGATTGATTCTGTACGATACAGGTGCTCGCCAGGTCGGAAAGATGCCGGATGATCCCCTTTATCAGGTTTATCCAGAGTTGCAGGAGACGATCGGCTGGGTCATGGGAGGGTGCTTTGGCAGGGGAAGCTATACGTTCCAGAGCACTGTGAATAAGGAAGTCTATTGGACCACGGTAGGCCTTCATGGAAGAAAATGGGGGGTTAGCGATAATGCGGGCGATGGAGTAATTGTGTTGAGGGGGTCAGCAGGACCGACATATCTACTGCATCCCTCGATGATCGAAAGGAGATCGGTCCCTACAGCTCCCTCACCTGCCAATCTTTTCAGCCGTTTCGCGCGGCTTGCCTCCTTCTAGCACCCATGCCATACAAATTATATATTTATGTCGCCGTACTCTCTTGACAGATAGCCTGTATCACCTTCGAGCGAGCGATGACCTCGACGAATTTTGTTGCCGATTCTCCCCAGGCGGTGGTCTTTGCAGTTCTGTTCTCTGTAAGGAACGCACGATTAAGCCACCATACGCCTTCCCAGTAGGCGTCTTCGGTCTGGCCCCATAGATCGGCGGCCTCCTTTGGCGGATGCGTGCCCATTACACGGACCGTATCCCACATCGTGGATTTGGCATCGTCTAGGAGGTTGAAAACGAGTTCCTTGGGCTTCGCCCCTGCGGTCAGGTTGACATATACACCGGCCTGGCCGCTTGATAAGGTGCCCCAGTAGGGCATGCCGGGATTGCCGGTGCAGATGGCGACCACGCCGTCAGACGGCACCGCTATGGCAGAGTAAATGGTTGCCACATATGGACGGAAACGGTTGATAGTATTTGTGCTCCAGGGATCCATCAGATGCCATTCTTCCCCGTCCCACCAGTCGAGCTTGGACTGTATTTCTACAGCTGTCTGGAAGCTGACATTTCCAGGGTTTTCATGGATAATCTTCTCTGCTGTGATGTAGCGATAGTAGCTGGAGGGATAATACTCCAACGGATTCCATATGGGCTGAGATGGCTTCATCACAGGATTGAGGTAGTGGTTGGTCACCACCACATAATCGGACTCGTTGTTATCACCTGGATGTCTAATTCCATACCTAGCCTTGGTGGTCTCAAGCACAGAGACATTGCCCTCTGAGTCCATCAGAAGATGGATCAGGCCAAACATCCTAGTCGAGTTGATGAGGAAGTCTACCGCCTCAGGAACCGATCTGCATGTCATTCCCACATAAGGAAGCATCAAAAATCCGGTCAGGCCCTGGCCGGCATCTCCAGGGCCCTTCATGGCTCCGGAAGTCATGATATAGGTCAAACCCAATTGGTTGAAGGCGCAGTTGCTTCCAGTGCGGCCTATACCAGAGGGTACGATGCACGAATATCCCGATTCTGGGTATAGCGCCAAAACAGCTGAGTAAGAGTTAGAAGGTACTTGATAATAATCGAAGTTCACCGCCGCGATCGCTCCTCCAACCGTGGCGTTTCCATAGGCCGCAAAAGCAGTGCAATGATCGGGTGGTTGCGGCCCTTTTCGTCCTCCCCAGTGGAGCATCACTATACAGTCCTCTGGGAGGAACGACGTCCCTTGATCGTTCATGGAATCCGAGATCCCACAAAAAAAAGAGATAAAATCGAAATCAGGCAGCTCCGTTATGATGTAATTATAGTATATTGAGCAGTTATCCAGTATATCCTGACGAGAGCCTTCCGCAAGGGCGCTAGCCCAGGCGGCGTCCCTTACGATGGCAATATAATCTTTTTGCTGAATTGCATACTGATATCCCATTTCGTAAGGAGAACCTTGAAGGACTACAACTGGCATTATGCCAGGAGGTGAGAGGGGGACATCAGACGCTGCCATCTCGTAAGTATCAAAATTCGCGGAGAGATCTATTGATGATATACACGGTAGTGTATTAGGAATATTTTCAGAGGTTTTTGTATCAGAAATGCCTACAGGAAGGGATAGCAAAACGATAAGAGCAAGGATAGCAACGCGGTGTTTGGAGCCATTCATACTTATTTTTGACATGAATCAATATCAACATCATTACGATAAATATCTTCCGTCCATTAAACAAATTTAAATGTAGTATTTGTATTAAATATATAGGTTAATTGAGCAGACCACACATCCCCCTCTTTTAAGTCAAACGGCGGCGGTACTTGCATGCCTCAACGTTTCTGCAAGGGTGAGTCGTCGAGCGTTGCTCTAAAACATCTCTTTCCTCGCGTTTTTGTTTTTAATTATTTTCGATTCTGCCCATCTTTCACAGTAACGCCTTTGCCCACACCGAATTTCCTGAGAACCCTCAACACCATCTCATCGGCCTATCGGTTAAGCTCAGTTAGGCTCACCATCCCTCCAAGAATCGTTTCCTGTTGACATATGGGTCCAATGGGCGTTTGCGCCTGCGTGGTTGGCACCGCTCTCGGCGCTGGTCTGCTGGGCTCGATTCGGCCGAACGCGAGGCCACAAGTTCCGTTGGGCGCGGGCGCCGTGCGCATCGCAGGGGCGGCTCTGGAGGCCCGGTGCTTATCCACAGGGGGTCCGTGTCCCTTCGATCCTTGTTCTGGAGGCGGCGCCGAAAGTCCGGATCGAACATCGGCGCTATCCCGATCGAGACACGCTACGGAAGGCGACCCAATCGGCGCCGTGCGCGGAATCTTCGGGAGATTTGATTCATCAGGGTCCTGATGCCCCTTTCTGGCGTGGAGGGCTTTGGCGCATCCGAGATCGTGGACCCGAGTCTATTCGTCGTCTCTGAAGGTGGCGAGAAGGGACTTTGTCGGGCCGGTGATGCTGGCAGGCGCAAGAATCGTGAGTGTAGGGGATCGGCGCAGGGATTATGGTGTGGAAGGAAAAGGTGGCGAAGATGGCGGCGGAGGCTTTGGGCTTTTCGGACTACGCCGGGATCAATCTCGTCGTCGGTGACTCGCCCGGGGTCGTGGACGTGAACCCGAGGCCCACCACCCCCATCGTCGGGGTTGCAAAGGTGATGCAATAAGAGATGGCAGACCTCATATTGAGGGCGAGGTTAGGGGAACTGTCAGAGGGGGTGGCAGTGGAAGGGGTATGCGAGTTCAGAAAAGAAGATATAGAACTACGTGGCAGATTGTTGGAAGATAGACTATAAATTAATTCCAGTCTTGGGGCGTCTGGAGATGTACGAATGAGATTAAAGTTGGTCTTGATCTTGCTGATTATACTGGTTTTATGCCCGGTGTGTATCAGCGATAATATGCAAAATGGTAATAAATTCGCAAATTTCACCAATCAATCTGTGGAAGGATTGAATAATAATTCATTAGATATACTTCCAACAATAATGAATAACATAGATATACTTTTTCTAGCCATCACTGCTGTTGCGACTTTATCTGGTGCATTATTGCAGATCAAACAACGAAGAGAAAATAGGCCCATAATAGATGTACAACATGCTGACGATCTTGAATCAGGACCAAGCGGTATCTTAAAGCTTTATATTTATGCATCAAATAACGGGCAATCCGCTGTAACACTATCTTCGATTGGTATCGAAATTCCTGAGTTCAACAAATATTCTTTATCAAATAAGTATTTATTTCTCGATACGGGAAAATATAACCTTCCTTTCAATCTCAAACCAGGTGCACGGCCATTAACAGGCGGTTATGGTCAATATATAAATATAACTGAAGTTAGCGAAACTCTAAAATCAAAAGGTCAATCTGAAGATGTCAAAGCATTCTTCTTTTTAAAAGATGGTCCAGGTAGAACATACAGATGTGAAAAACCATTCATATTTCCATTGACCATTGAAGATATCGAATCTCATAATTCAGTTTATGATAGGGGACCTGATTGGCCTTTTTAAGTCTGGTCTGTAATTTGTAAGATGCCAGGTAATTAGGTAGATCAAATTCCTGGTTGTGGGTGTGTGCCGTTGAAAATCGCTAACTAGTGGATAATTCGCTAAGATCAAATAAATGCAGTGCATGAAGCTGGTTTTAAGAACTTGTTTCAACGACCTGCACCACGTCCACTATCAAAATTCCTTTTGCCTTAGAATTACACACAGACCCTCTCCGACCGTCCCACCATGCCCATCGGGACCAGGCTCGCCAGAGCGAGGACGAAAAAGACACCGAAGATCGCTTTGAGGCCGTCGAGAAGGGCGGGTTGCATCTCGGGGACTATCTCGGGTCCCGCCCAGGTACGAAGCGAATATCAGGCGCCACCGCCGCCATGCTTACCATCTGGCCGGCACAATCGAATTTTTCAGTGATAAATTTAGAGGCAGGATACATCCTCCCAAAAGTTTTTTAATCTTTGGA
>CAYWZG010000090.1:0-10113 GCA_964462795.1 uncultured Methanotrichaceae archaeon | reverse complement strand
CGTATCGTTAAGCACTATTCTGGTGAGAACCGATTAGTGTTATCTAATCGGTTCTCGACTATAAATTCTTTCGTATCGGCTCCCGATCTTGTAAAACTCCTCGATCGGGGATCTGGTCAACCAGGGCACATTACATGCCCGTCACTTTAGTGGCGAGTAGTTGACTCACCCATTTTCTGTCTGGAGAGCGATTCAGCATACCTGATATATTTGCAGATGGGTTTGCCCAATGGCAAGATCCTGCCCTTAATCTCGCCGTCGTTCACCTCGATCTCGGCCACCGTCGGCGGCGACATTCTGGGCTCGGTCGGGCTTCCAGGACAGATAAGGAGCTGAGGGACCCGTTCAACGTAGGGCCTGTGAATGTGGCCGAAAATCAGGGCGTCAACCTCCATTTCCCTTGCAAGGAACTCGACGGCCGCAAGGTCTGAGGAACGGGTGGCCCTGTGGACCAGTCCCAACCTTACCCCTTCCACCTCGACGACTTTCCTTTCAGGCAGAAGTCTTCTTAGTTCGGCAGAGTCTGAATTGCCAGATACCGCTTCGAAGTTTCCGAGTCGATCGAACGCTTCGTAGACCTCGATGGTGACAAAATCACCGGCGTGAAGTATGAGATCCGCATCTCTTGCCAGAGATGCCAGCCTTTCAGGCAGGTCACTTTTCAGATGAGTGTCCGATATGGCCAGTATTTTTGTCATTTACACTTCACGTTCCCGCCATTCACGAATCTATTTCACAACGCGGTTTCATGCATGAAGCCGTTTCATGCATGAAGCCGTTTCATGCCCGCTTCTTCCATTCCCAAAAACTCTGCACCCACTGCCACCACGCTGTTGGTGAATATGGAAGCGTTGATCTCGAATATGGGATACCTCATCCTGCTGTACTCTGAGACGAGCCAGGTAGAGGTCTCTTTGCTCCTGCTGAATATGTCGTAGTATTCGGGCTTTACAGGTATGAAGGCGACGTCCTCTTCTCTCCCTAACAGATTCATGAGTTCAACAAGTTCAGATGAGGGGTTGGTAGTTATAGGCATCACATCCGCGCCGTTCGTGATGGCGTTTCGAACACCTTGGAAGCATTCGTAGGTGTTGCCACTTCCGGTGATGGGGACGTAAACGTCGCCTATCTGAAAGCTGGGGGTGTTAAAGTCGTATTCCCAATAGCTGGTTTTATTCAAGTGGGTAAACCTCATCTCAAAAGCCCTCGCCACCAGGCCGGATCTGCCCACACCACCCACGACGTATCGGCCACTTCTTGGAAATAGCCTCTTAAACCATCGTTCCAGCCTCTCTGGATCCATCTTGGATATGAGATGACACTGGTCAGAGAAATCGTGGACGGCATCTTTGTACCTGTCACAAGACCGGTTCTCTGACTCACCTTCTTCGCCATTCAACCTTCCAGGAATTTCGTTGAATATCGCGTTGAGAAAGGCTAGCACTTCAAGCTCGAACTCGGTCCCCATGGGCGAAAGCTTAGATATTCTGCCGCCTTCTGTATCGTACTTGGTCCTTCCTTTTATTATGAGGACTGAACCGTTTTCATAATCTTCAACCAGCCGGTAGGCGGTTCCGTCCTTGTTGGCGGTGATGAGCCTCATCTCGCCACCCTGGCCGATTATGTCCTCGATGTATTTGTTCACTGAAGGAGTTTCGCCAGAGCCCGAAACCGCAATTCCCAGATTATTCCTCGTCTTGCGAAAATGCTTCTGGACGGGGTCTTCCATGGTGCAAGGGAAAACGTCCAGATGGTTGTGGAGGAGCTGAAGAAAGCTGTAGAGGGAAAGGGCGCTCCTTCCAGCTGCAAGACCGTAGACGAACTTCTTGTCCCCTTGGCCACCCAAGAACGATGCCAGCGAATCTGCAAAGGCGTTGACCTCCTTTAGGTCCAGCTGGGCCAGTTTCTCTATAAACCGGCACTGGAGAGCGGTCGCCTCTTTGAAGGTGTCGATCAGACCTACCATGGGGGGGTAAAGGCTAACCTTATAAAGATAAGCCTTTGCCCTAGGAAATTATTTCGCAGAACCTACCGGTGTCTCTTGCAAGGGCAATCTCCTGGGCGATCCTTTTCCCGGTGGATAAGTCCGGTTCGATCAGATCTGAGTAAGGAGACCCGCTGATGAAGACGTTGGTTCCAGCGACGATTCTCGCAGATATCTCGAAGACTTTGAACTTGAGATCGTCAGTGACAATGGTCTCAAGACAGAAGGGGCCAATCATCCCGCCAAAGAGTTCAAAAGACGTCTCGACCACCCGTTCACCCAGTTCGAAGGCTTTGGGAAGGAGTGATTCTCTCAAGACAAGTGGGATGTTTCCGGTCACAACGAAGCTTGGGAATATCCCCGCCTCTTCTAGCTCGTTCATGGAACCTATCCGGAATATCTCATCTGCGTTGGATTCAACCCTACGATCTATTCCTAACATCTCCAGGATTCCGTTGCTCAGCTTGTAGCCTTTAGACCTTATTGGCGAATAGAAGTAGTGTATGTAATATCTGGTTCCAAGTATAAACTCCTGGATGGTGTGCCGTTTGGTGGCATCAACTTTGCTTTCGTATTCGGCCTTATTCTTGGATATGAAAAAACCGCGTCCTCCTTTGGCTCCGTGATACTTCACGATGACCGGCTGGTTGATGTCTGCTGGGTCCTGAAACCTTCTGGGAAGATCTATTCCAGCCTTGGAAAGCCATTCTCGTTCCAAGTCTCGATCGCTTTCCCAACCAAGAGATCTCCGATTCCCATAGGTGGGAACTGGTAGGCTCTCAAACTTGTCAGATCCCAGATACTCAACAAGAGACCCGTGGGCTATGATGATAGCGTTTTCCTCGATCAACTTATCGGTTTCATCCAGGAGTGCGCTGTAGCTGTCCAAGCTGAGAAAAGCGTCTGGCTTTGCCAGTGGGAACGCGTCGTAAAACTTTGGGGGCTTTCCAAGACATATGCCAAGGGTCTTGAACCCCTCTTTCCTAGCTGCGTGGAATATTTGGAGGCTGCTGTGAGAACAGACCGTGGCAATGGTCAGGTTTTTTTGGTCGTATCCTTCCAACAGATCCCAAATTTTTTCTTTTTCTATCATATTGACAACCTTTGGAACGCAGGAACATGGTCTACGGGTACATAACACCTTCGACTGGAGCGACTCAAGCCCACTAGAGGAATGACGTGGGTATGCCACAAAATGTAAGTATAGATGCATAATTATACATGAGTTGCATCCTTCTCCGCCCAAAAGATCATGTTTTTTCTCGTCCCTTCTGGACCTCCATCCCTGGATAGAAAGTCGCATCTTCGCTCCCGCAAGTTAAAATATTCCTGCCAATATCTCTTTTTCATGCGCACTTCCCTCAGAAGAGAGACGGCAGAAACCACAATCGAAGTTTCTTTGGACCTTGGCGGGTCTGGCCTCTCCAAAGCAGATACGGACATTCCTCTCCTGGACGAGATGATCAGAAACCTGGCCAAAGCATCAAGATTCGACATAAGCGTAAAGGCCAGGGGCGACCTTCCCACCGGAGATCATCACACCGTTGAAGATGTGGCGATAATGTTGGGATCAGCCATCGCCGAGCTGACCAAAGAAGGGATTGGAAGTTCGACTGTACCTTCCGGAATCTGCCTCGCCCAGGCAGCGGTTCGTCTGGGCGAACCAGGATACTCTGACTCTTTCGAGTTTGAGGCAGACGATCTAGAAGGCGTCCAGCTGGAGAACTTAACCCATTTTATGAGGACTCTTGCCTACAACGGGAATTTCACCCTCCATCTCAAGGCAGTTGGCGGAGATGACTGGCAGAAAGTCGAAGCGCTCACCTTGGCACTGGGGCGGGCTTTGGGACAAGCGGCTCAGGACAATTGAAAACAAAGGTCGTCTCGTGCCACTTCAAGGCTGATAGATCAAGAGGAGGTAGAAGCGGCCACGGGTTGCTGAGTGTATTTCGCTCCCTTCGACTCGATGTAAGCTTTCGCCTCGGGTATATGGAGATACTATGGCGTTCTTGCCATCGAGAATGAAGGCATCTGCAAGGATCTCAGGCGCAAGACAAATGGCACCTATCACTTTTCCTTGGGCATCTGCGTTCCGGGCAAACCTCAGGTCAAACTGGCGGCCTTCTTCTTTGCCCCCTGAAGACGAAGGCGAAAGAGAATGCGACCAAAGATGCAAGAGCCGATTGAAAGCTCGTCGCTTCAGGAACATCAGTGACTTCTTTTGACTTTGCGGGGAGGATAAGGATCGTACCGTTGGCAACTTTCCACCTGCCATTCTCCATGGGTACTATCTCTATCTTGGCAGGTCCTTCAGTCTCGTTGGCTTTGAAGCTGATTGAAGCAAGGGAACAGTTCCTTGGTATGATAAGACTGGTACGTCGATTTATATCGCTAATATTATCTATCTTGTCAGTACCATTTGTTCCAGCTTCTTCATCTGGGAGAATGGCACATCCTGAAGCATTTTCCAGTTCTAGGATGTTCGGATCATATAGGATATCTATCCGCGTATCGTTCTCGGATCGGTCTATCTCCAAAGGCACAGTGACGATTTCCCCTGCCTCAACTGAACTTGACCTTATCGTAACTGATCGCCTCTTTGTCTCTGAGACGTTGAAGTAAAACTCAGTCGCCCAAAGAGCGTCCATCGAATTTTCGACTCTGACCCTTAGTTCGTACCTTCCAGGTGGTGCATCGACCTTGACCAGATGCGGCTCAAGAGATGTGAGTGAGTGCCAGAGAGTATGATTCACGTTGCTTAAGGCCGGCATTCCGTCAACGAACTCGTAGAACTTGATCTTGCTGATCCCCTGCTCCACTTTGAAGTACTCCGTTCTCAAAGACTCGTCTCTGAGCATGTTCTCGTAGCTCACTTGTGGGCTTGATCTCTCGTACTCAGACGGTGATATGTAATAGACGACGTTCCCTGCACCTTGGATCAGATCGATCTTTCCAGACTCATCAAACTTCACGGCAACGTCTGCAGGGCCACTGGACTCGTTTAGATAGAACAACCCACCTATGAGTTGTGACGGTGGCAGAAGAGCCCCATCATCGCTGAACGCCACCATGATTGGGTCCCACTGCCAAAAATAGAACCACTGGTCCCACGATCCCACCCCACCTTCGGTCAGATCTGCCATGGCCATCCTCTTCCCCCCAGAATTGACAATCTCGGCAGTGACACTATTGAGATCTCCTGCGAGGACTGCCATGCTGAAGTTTGCGGGGCGGTCGAGGGTGACGTTCTCTCTTGGAAGGCTCACGCTCACGATCTCCGGCGACGGGATCACGTATTCCTTCGTGTAAAGCCTGTAACGGAGCGTGTCGTTGTCTGCAACGGCGATGTTCATCCCAGGCCAGAGCGTTACGTCAGTATCACGCTTGAGATCGATGGGTTCGGTGTTGATCATGAATATGAATCTTGGATCTACGACGTAGACGGTGACCTCTCCGAAATCGTTGCCAGACTCGATCGGGAGGTACTGGCGATCTGAAACCTGAAATAGACCGTCTATCTCCACGAATTTCTCATCTTTTTCTATAAAAATCTTTGCAAAGTGTACCAAGATGATGGGAAGATCATCGACATCACCAACGTTTCTTTCGTAAACGTAGGTGGTATTTGATTTCACCACTGCACTGTCTACTAACACACTATCCCTGAAAAGCTCGATGAAAGCTCTATCCTCTTCGGCGTCTTCCTTCACCAGATCGCGGATATAAAGCTGATAACCCTCTTTTAGGGTATAAGCTGTCCCTGCATAGGCCTCGTACACCAAATCGGTATCTATGAGCGCTTGACCTAATTGTTCATGTGCTAACATGTTGACGGGGTCGATTTCAGGGCTGGTTTCATCTCGATATCCCACAAACCACAGCTGTCCAAAGAGGCAGACGACTGTGTACTGACCCCAATCTTTGAATTCGAACTCAATTGGCTGTGGAAATGCTGTGTATTGGAGGCCATCCAACAGACGGCCACGATCCAGGCGAGTGGGCATTATTCTTCGGCCTTCGGTTTTGGAGATTATTAGTGATTCAGAGCCAATCTGGTTTTTGTCATCAAAATAGAAACCAGTGAAGTTGTTGTAGTTCCATCGAGCTTGTGCACTACCGGTAGATCCATCCCCATTAAAAACAACCACTAAAGATTCTTCCGTGTACACAGGGCCGTTTATGTCGTAGACGCCGTAACTAGATATCAAGCCCACAGGATAATATATCAGAGTGGGATCGTCCCATATTTTTAGCAGTAATCCCCCAATTAGGGGCACTTCGCGGTCTCGGTCCAGGTTCAGATCCTCGTGATTCTCAAGTTCAATTCTCTTCTTCGATAGATCCGAGACCATCATCGATCCCAAAAGGTTCCCCACCTCCAACTTGATCAGAGCCGGATCTCTGACTTGAAAAACCCCATCGACGTTCACGATACCGCAATCATTGTCGTTACAGTCAGCCCCTAAGAATATGCTTGATATATGAATGAAGATGACCGGAAAGTCGTCGCCCACCCTGTAAACGTAGGTGTCACCTGTTTTGACCACCGCATCGTCCAGGATCTTTTCGTTCCTCTGGAGGATGAAGTAAGCTTCATCACCCTTGGTGGCAACCCCTGCAACTTTGAGGACGTAACCATCCTGGAGGGAAAGAGGCGTTTTCAGATCGAGCACGTGAATCGCGTCGTCGTCGATGAGCACGTCTCTTAGCTCACCATCTTCAAGACTCGATACTTCTTTGGTAAAACCGCTCTTCAGATAGCCTGCAAGGTAACGCTTCCCCAGAAAGGCCACCGCTTGATAGTGTCCCCATTTCTCAAAATCGAACTCTTCGGTCCAGATCTCGCTAGAATAGACGAGGCTGCCATCATCCACATGTCTCCCACTGACTTCGACTTCGAGCTTCTCGTTGCCCGCGCCTTCATCCATATCGTAGTAGAACCAGCTGAAGCTCTCGGCGTTCCAGGTACCGTCACCGCCACTTGGCTGGCCCCTCAGCTGAACTTGGGGAACTTGGCCTGCCACAAGAGATGCTGCGCATATCGCCAGCAAACAGAGGATAGACCCCCATCTCCTCAAAGTTTTGCTTTTATGTGCTAATCCGGTTGCCCCCAGTGATGCGAGTCGTTGTGGTTTGTCATGCTCGCCTTTAGTTAACCTGCCAGGATACATTTCCGGGATAACTTTTTTGGATAACCTGTATATCTCATGGCGTGATTTAAGGCGACTCGGTGCTAATTCATGTTCCTGGTTAAGCATGTTGCGATATGTGGGTTGGAGATCGAGCTGTCTTGTTCTGATTCTGAGAGTCTGATTTTGGGGTGCAGAGAGGCTGGCAAAATATCTTGGATAACTTGCCCTCAGTTCTCTGCTGGGTTAGAGCGAAAGGAGCGGCTTTTGATATGACCAAAGATATCCCCAGAATACTCCTGGCCGGGGACAGAAGTTCCAGCGGCAAGACCACCATCGTTGCAGGTCTTCTATCTGCACTTCGCAACAGGGACCTTAACGTTCAGTCTTACAAAGTGGCGCTGGACTATATCGATCCTAGCTATCATACCTGGATAACTGGCAGGTGGTGCCGCAACTTGGACGGTCACTTGATGCCAGAAAGAATCGTTCGAGAAGTTTACGACCACGCCGCAAAAGGGGCCGACATCGCCGTGATCGAGGGCGTACGTGGCCTTTACGAGGGTTATGAAGGAGATCGCGGAAGCACCGCCCAGATTGCCAAGATGTTAAAAGCACCGACCATCCTGGTAGTGGATGCAAGGAGCATCACAAGGAGCGCGGCAGCTCTCATCAAAGGCTACATGGACTTCGATCCTTCGGTGGACATAAGAGGCGTGATCCTGAACAAGATCGGAGGCGAACGGCATGCGCGAAAGGCGATCTCAGCCATAAAGGATCATGTTGGGGTTGAGGTGGTGGGGGTGATTCCTCGCGAAGAGGAGATGCACCTATCCATGCGCCATCTTGGTCTCGTTCCCATGGTAGAAGGGGCGCGAAGACATGAGGGGTTCATGGAGCGGTTGGATCAGATTCGTCATGTGGTGGAAGAAGGACTCGACATAGACCGAATAAGGGAGATCGCATCCGAAGCCGAACCGTTAGAAGCGCCAGAACCTGATCTATACAGGCCGACTCAAGAAGGCGAGGGAATCCGTGTAGGTGTTGCCATTGACGAAGCTTTCAACTTCTACTATCGAGACAACATCGAGCTAATCGAGCTTACCGGAGCCGAAGTGGTCCCGACAAGTCCGATCCATGATTCTTCTTTGCCAGAGATAGATGGGCTCTACATAGGCGGAGGTTATCCAGAACTGTACGCTGAGGAGCTATCGAATAACGATGGCATGATCGATTCCATAAGAGCGGCTCAAGAGCGCGGCATGCCCATCTTTGGAGAGTGTGGTGGGCTCATGTATCTCTCCCGAGAGATCGAGTACGATGGAAAGTCTCATCCAATGGTGGGTCTCGTCCCAGGAAGAAGCAGGATGGGCGGCCGGAGGATCGTAAGCTACACAGAAGGGGTATTTTCCCGAGATAATCCTCTGGGTCCTGTGGGAACCTCTTTTTTGGGACATGAGTTTCACCACTCGGAAATGATCATGGAAGAAGATGTGGAGTACGCAATCAAGCTTCAGAGAGGGACCGGGATCGAGAAAGGGTTTGATGGAGTCATCAAAGGCAACATGCTGGCATCTTACGCCCATTTCCATGCCGCTTCCTACCGCGAGTTTCCAAAGCATTTCATCAAGATTGCGAAGGATGAAAAAGGCGTCTTGAGCGAGAAATAGATAAATAAATTGGAATTCGTTAACGTAATCGATTATAATCGAGAACCGATTAGATGAAACTAATCGGTTCTCGCAAGAATTGTGCTTAGTGATACGAATAGGCCAAATCTCAAACTCTTATGAGTTAGCGATTTGGCTGAAAGGTATCGTTAAGCACTATAGTCATAATTCTGATCAATACGGTTGGATGTATGGTGGTGAATTAGATGGTAAAGATGCCCCCTGAAGTTCGTGAAACTCTTGAAAAGCAGTGGCCGCACCCAATGTCGACGGCCAGCGCTGAAGGAAAGCCCAACGTGATTTACATAGGAATCTTGAAGATTCCGGATGATGAGACTCTGGTTATCGCGGATAACTTCTTCAACAAGACCGCGGCCAACCTGGCCGAAAATCCCTGGGTTTCGATCGTTTGCTGGACGCCTGACCCGAGAAGGTCTTACCAGATCAAAGGAAGGGTGACCTTCCAGGACGAGGGCGATTTGTTCGAGGAGATAAAAGAGAGCGTACACAAGAGACGTTCCGAGATAAACGTTCGTAGAGCCGTGGTCATCAAAATCGAGGAGATCTACGAGGCGAATTCTGGACCTAATGCTGGCGAAAAGATTGCTTGATTTGGCGGCGAAGGGTTTTGGCCAAACGGCAAAATCCTGATGTTGTCCGTGTTCACAGTCTTCGATCTTCTCTTTTTTTCCTGGTTTTCACCTTCGTTTCCCCATTTGAGTGACGAAGATCGTTTTTCCTTCGCGAAACCCAGTTCTCATAAGGCCGGTTAAAGGGCCAAAGAGGATGGTTTTGGGCGGAAATTGCCAGAGTTTGTGTTGATCCAACGCAAGAGATAAATAAATTGCTACACAGTTTTTATAAAGGTGATTGAAATGGTTAAAATGCCTGCAGACGTAAGAGAAACTCTGGAAAAGCAAAAGCCAGCACCAATAGCGACGGCAGATGCCGATGGAACTCCCAACGTGGTTTACGTCGGGTTCTTGAAGGTGTTGGATGACGAGACCATAATGATCGCGGATAACTTCTTCTACAAGACTGCGGCCAACCTGGAGGCGAACCCCAAGATATCGATCCTATGTTACGATACCGAGACAAAGAAGTCTTTCCAGGTCAAGGGGCGGACCGAGGTTTACAAAGAAGGTCCCAAGTACGAAGAGATGACAAAATGGGTTTTGGGTGTCAACAACAAGCTTCCTGCCAAGGCAGCCGTCATAGTGAAGGTGGACGCGGTCTACAACGCCATGTGGGGACCTGCTGCAGGAAAGAAGGTCGTGTAAATCACCCATCACTAAAGTGACGGGCATTTGACGTGCCCTGGTTTACCAGA
>CAYWZG010000089.1:0-10236 GCA_964462795.1 uncultured Methanotrichaceae archaeon | reverse complement strand
ATTAATATATCGTTAACCATAATAAGTTTTGTGGTCAAGGGCTGAGTAGTTACGTGTTTAGCTCCATTTATAGTCATGAACCTTAGACTTGACACTTAATGTAGCGTCTTGAATATGTCATCTGCTACAAGGCCGGTAGCTTCTTGCGTCGACATGACCTTGCACCCCGGATAGGTGTCAAACATAGCGTTCAGGACTATAATCGGCATCAATAAACCTATTTCGTGATGGCTCATATGACCTGTTCCAAAGAGCCGATTTCAAGCAAATTCGGCTAATGATATCGTTTTCCAATCTGGCTCAAGTTGTTGATCGGCGTGCGTTCGTTGGCCAAAAACAATATCAAGCAATTGATTTTTGGGGGCTAAACACATACGCTTAAAGAAATCCCAAAATATCCTCTTGCAATCCAACCTTCGATGAACTTCTCACGCATGGTATCTCAGTTGAGCGTATTTACGATCTATTGCAGGACGAGGAAAGTTTATAGTCAAGAACTGATTAGATAACACTAATCGGTTCTCGCCAGAATAGTGCTTAACGATATGAATAGGCCAAATCTCAAACTCTTGCGAGTTAGAGATTTGGCTCAAAGGTATCATTAAGCACTATAGTTCGGTACATTATTCCAGCAAACAGTAAAGGTAAACTTCTAATGGATTTAGCTGCATTGGGAACTACACCAAGAACTTTGCGTCCGGACCTAGATTCACTTTCGGTGACCCTAAAGCAAGAGGCTAGAATTGTGGGTTATGGACCGCCAGCTCCACCACCTTGTGATGGTGAATGGGACGATGAAGTCGAGAGTTGATCTGAGTTTTGAGGGGGCATCGAACGGATGTCGTGATATTTGCTACTTCGATGTTGTGAGGTAGACTTGTCAGGGGTTGGTTTCTTTCTCGATCTTGGCGGTGCACACTCCAGTCCTATATATTTTAGCATATCAAAGGCCAAAACCTAGATCTACTCTTATGCATAATTGTGATTCATGCGCCTTGGAGACGCCTCCTTGCCCCCTGACGTGAAGTTTGTGCCCACCACTTGCCCCTACTGCGGAACTGGCTGCGGCCTTCTTCTCGCAGTTGTGAATGGATTGGTCAAAGGTGTGGAGCCCTGGCACCGCGCCCCTATAAACGAGGGCAAGCTCTGCCAGAAGGGAAGATACGCCCACCAGTTTATCCACAGCGAAGATCGGCTCACTCACCCTCTGATCCGGAGAGGTTGCCATTTTGTCGAATCCACCTGGGACGAGGCGCTCGGACTGATTGCAGAGAAGTTTGCGTCCTTCGAGCCAGAAGAGTGCGCCTGCTTATCTTCTGCTAAATGCTCGAATGAAGAAAACTATCTGATGCAAAAGTTCGCCCGAGTCGTCCTAAAGACTCCTCACATCGATCACTGCGCAAGGTTGTGTCATTCTTCCACGGTCGCTGGCCTGGCTGAAGTCTTCGGATCGGGTGCCATGACCAACTCCATCCTCGACCTTGAAGAGGCAAGATGCATCTTCGTGATCGGCTCACTCACCTTCGAACAGCATCCTCTGATCGGAAGAAGGATCATTCTAGCCAAGAAGAAGGGCGCAAAAGTGATCTGCGCCGACCCGAGAAGGACGCCCACAGCAAAACAGGCCGACCTCTACCTTCCGATGCGGTCGGGAACTGATGTTTCCCTTCTCAATGGGATCATGCGCCACATAATAGAACAGGGCTGGATAGATCGGGACTTCATCCAAGAGAGGACGAAAGGTTACGACCCTTTCAAAGAGACGGTCCTAAAACCCGAATACCGCCTCGAAAACGTCTCTGAAATCACTGGCGTTTCTGCAGAGGATCTTGCAAAGGCGGCCGAATGGATCGCAAACTCGAAGCCTTCAGCTTTGATCTACTCGATGGGAATCACCCAGCACACCACCGGCGTAGGCAACGTAAAGTCCGTTGCAAACCTGATGATGCTCACCGGAAATCTAGGAGTACCTGGTGGCGGCGTAAATCCTCTCCGGGGCCAAAACAACGTTCAGGGTGCCTGCGATATGGGCTGTTTGCCAAGTGTGTACAGCGGATATCAAAAGGTGACCGACCCCAAAATCTGCGAGCGGATGATGAATCTATGGGGTGCTGAAGAGATTGCGCCCGGTAGGATTGGATACGCCGTCACCGAGATGATGGACATTCTCAAAGATCATCCCAAAGTCCTGAAATGCATGTACATCATGGGCGAAAACCCGATGCTCTCGGACCCTGATATAAATCACGTGAGAAAAGCTCTGGGGAACCTGGAATTTCTCGTGGTCCAGGAGATTTTCTTAAGCGAGATCGCAGAGCTTGCAGATGTGGTGCTTCCTGCCGCGTGTTACGCAGAGAAGAACGGGACAATCACCAACACTGAACGAAGGGTCCAGAGGTGGAGAAAAGCGATCGATCCGCCAGGTGAAGCAAAGCCAGACTGGTTCATAATCACCAAGATCGCCGAGCGCATGGGATACGGGTCCCAGTTTTCCTATGGATCTGAAGAGGAGATCTTCCAGGAGATCGCAAGGGTCACGCCTTCCTACGGCGGGATGAACTACGATCGGCTTGAGCGGCCCGAAGCGCTCCAGTGGCCCTGTCCTGACGCAAATCACCCGGGAACTGCCATTTTACACGCTGAAAAGTTCGGGACCGCCGACGGCCTGGGCGCCTTTTCTCCTGTGGACTGGAAACCTCCCGCCGAAGTTCCGGATTCAAAGTATCCTTTCATCTTCACCACCGGAAGGTCGATTTGGCATTGGCACACAGGAACCATAACCCGCCGATCTGAAACCCTCTATCAGGAAGTTACCACTGGCTGGATCGAGATCAACCCAGAAGACGCAAAAGATCTCAGGGTCGAGAATGGCGAAATCGTGAGAGCAGTCTCGCGCCGAGGTGAACTTTTAGTCCCTGCAAAAGTGACTGAGGATATCAGAAAAGGCGAGACATTCATGCCCTTCCACTTCAAAGAATGTGCCGCCAACCTATTGACGAATCGGGCTCGCGACGAGGTCGCAAAGATCCCTGAATACAAGGCCTGCGCCGTGAGGATTGAAAGAATCGAACGAATCGAAAATCAAGACGCTACCGAAAGACTGGATCTGATCGGGAATCGGGATGCTACCGAAAAACTGAATCTCATTTGGGATCAAGACGTTACCCAAAGCCAAGATGAGAATCAGAGACGGGGTCGTGAAATGGGACGATCTCGATAAAACTTGAGATGGATGTGTGAAAGATGACTTCGAAAGGTGATCTGATATACGCCTGGTCGACAGATCCAAGGATGGTGGAAATGGGCGAATCTGGCGGCGCAGTCACGGCCATCCTGAAGTTTGCGTTAGAGTGCGGTACTGTAGATGCGGTTCTTGCCGTAAAGAAAGGCTCAGACGTATACGACCCTTTGTCCGTCCTGATCACCGATCCTGATGAGATCGAAGCGGTTTCAGGTTCGATGCATTGCGGCACACTCCTTTTATCCAAGTTTTTCGAGAAATACCTGGCCGGGGCAAAAGATCTGAAAATTGCCGCTTCACTCAAGGGTTGTGACGTGATGGGGCTTTATGAACAGACGAAGAGGGGTCTTGTGAACCTGGAGAACGTCTTCATGATCGGGTTCAACTGCGGCGGCACGATATCTCCTGCGATGGCAAGGAAGATGGTCGAAGAAAAGTACCACATCGATCCGGACTCGGTGACCAACGAGACGATTGCAAGAGGCCGTTTCTTCGTAGAGCACGACGGAATTGAAGAAGGCATCTCGATTCCGAAACTCGAAGAGGAAGGTTACGGGAGGCGGAGCAACTGCCGACGTTGCAAGATGAAGATACCAAGACATGCAGACCTTGCTTGTGGAAACTGGGGCGTCTCCTCCGACATGACCGGAAAGGCGACCTTCGTTGAAGTTTGCAGCCGTCGAGGCGCAGAGCTGATTAATAGGGCAAAAGCCTCTGGCGCAATCGATATTGGCCACCCTGGTCCAAGGTGTGTGGATGTTCGAAGAAAAAGAGAGATGCAAATCCTAAAAGTGGCCGATGATTGGCAAGAACGAGACCTTGAGCCGTTGATGTCGGCAAAGAAGCGTTTGCGCCTGATGATCAAGGAGACTGCCCGCTGCATAAAGTGCTACACCTGTGTCGAAGTCTGCCCTGCACTCTTCGACTCGACTAGCCCATACCTTACGATAGATCCTGGAAAAGTCCCTCCTGGCCTTGAGTTCCATCTGACCCGTTACGCCCCCCATGTGGCAGATTCCTGCATCAACTGCGGCCAGTGCGAAGAACTCTGTCCAATGGATATACCAAACTCACGCATCATGCATTCGATTGCAAGAGATCTCGAAGGTCTCTACGGATATCATGCAGGAAAAGACATGTCAACGCCTGCGATCTCCAGGTTGGATGGGCCCGCTGGCGAATAGTGCCTGTCTTTTTTCCCCTCACTATTTTCGTCTCCAATTTTCCCCACGTTTTGCACCCGTTTTCAGAAAGGATATCTTTATCTCTCATCGGTCCCGAGGCAAATCCCATGGCGCTTGACGAGGTTACGATCACAAGGGCGATAGTAGAATCTTACATGAACACTTTCTTGAAGTACACCGATGTGGACGTGGCTCTGGTAGGGGCGGGCCCCGCCAACCTGGTGGCCGCTAAAAAGCTGGCAGAGGCGGGTGCAAAAACGGTGGTCTTCGAAAAAAACATCTCCGTAGGCGGTGGCATCTGGGGCGGCGGAATGATGTTTCCAAGGATCGTGGTCCAAAAAGAAGGATGCAGAATTTTGGACGAGTTCAAGATTCGGTATCAAGAATACGAAAAAGGCTACTACGTAGCAAACTCCATCGAGACCGTGGCCAAGCTGACGGCAGGAGCTATCGATGCCGGAGCCGAAATAATCAACCTGGTCTCGGCTGAGGACGTCATGATTCGAGAAGGCGAGAAGGTTGCAGGCCTTGTCATCAACTGGAGCGCAGTCGAGAGGATGCGCCTTCAGGTAGATCCTTTATCGATCAGGGCCAAGGTGGTGATCGACGGAACTGGCCACGAATCTTACATCTGCAACGTCGTCCAAAAGAAGATTCCAGGAGCCTGTGTCGGACCTTCTGGTGTTGTCGGCGAAAAACCCATGTGGGCCGAGGCTGGCGAAAAAAGCGTGGTTGAGGTCACCCAAGAAGTATATCCTGGCCTGATCGCCGCTGGAATGGCGGCTTCTGCAGTTGCAGGCAGCCACAGGATGGGGCCAATCTTTGGCGGGATGCTTCTTTCTGGTGAGAAGGCCGCCATGATCGCTCTTGAGAAGCTTGGACGCTAATATAGTCAAGAACAAATTAGTCTCACCTAATTGGTTTTCGACTATTAATCCTTCAATAGAGATTGCAGCGATGCCAAACATTAGAGGGGCAAAAGACCTGGTTGACTTCATCCTGGAACGATATTCAGGAAAGGTGGTCGAAGTTGGGGTGGGTAAAGCGACCGAGGTTTCTGCCGAGCTTTCTCAAGAACTGGACCTCATGGCCACTGATCTTGTTGGTGGGCAAGAGAACGGCTTGGACATAGTGGGCGACGACATATTCTCGCCTCGAAAGGAACTTTACAAAGGGGCCCGTCTCATTTACGCTATAAGGCCACCGCTCGAGCTCCAGTTGGCAATGGGCAAGCTCGCACAAGAGATTGGAGCCGAGGTCATAGTTCGGCCCCTGAGTGACGAGGTGGCTAGGCTTTCCGGTTTTCAAAGGTCGCTGATAAACCGGGGCCAGGCCCGTTTTTACCTCTTCACACCCTTGACGGAATCTTCCACCTCTTGAACAGCTCTGCTACGACCACTACAAGCGATGCGACCACGAGGATCGATGCCCAACTTTCAATAGTGAGGGGTGCAGTCTTGAAGAGTGCCTGCATGAAAGGCAGGTATATGGCTGCAAGGAGCGCTATTACAGAGGCCAAAAGTCCCACAATTAGCTTCTTGTTCGTATTCGGGTTGAGCGCAAAGACCGAATCGGTAAGTGATCGACTGTTGTAGGCATTGTAAAGCTCGAACATTACCAGGGCTGCAAAGACGGTGGTCCTGGCCTCAGGGAGATCCACTCCATTCTTAAGGGCAAGGGCGTAAAGTCCCAACGATCCAAGGAATATTACGCAAGATATTCCAAGGGTGTACATAAAGAGCCCCCGCGTCAGGATAGATTCTTTTGGGCTTCGCGGATCTCGTTCCATGAGTTCAGAGTGAGCAGGCTCAACGCTCAGTCCGATGGCAGGAAACTCGTCGGTCACCAGGTTGATCCAGAGAATCTGAAGCGCCAGAAGCGGAACTGGAAGGCCCAGCATCACTCCGAGAAAGATTGTCATGACCTCTGCAAAGTTGCAGGAGAGAAGGTACGAAGACGCTTTCCTGATGTTGTCGTAGATCCTCCTTCCCTCTTCCACGGCCGAGACTATTGTTGCGAAATTGTCGTCGATTATGACCATGTCTGACGCTTCTTTGCTAACTTCGGTTCCGGTCTTCCCCATGGCAATGCCTATATCCGCTGCCTTTAGGGCTGGCGCATCGTTCACCCCATCGCCGGTCATTGCCACCACTTGGCCCCGTTTTTTGAGGGCTTTTACGATCCTGACCTTGTGCTCGGCCGTGGCCCTGGCGAAGACTGAAACGCTGTCAACAATTTCGTATAAATCTGCATCATCCATTCTTTCAAGGTCTGACCCTTCCAATACCTCTCCATTCAGGATTCCAAGCTCTTTTCCGATAGTTGCGGCCGTGAGCTTGTGGTCTCCAGTAATCATCACCGGCCTTATTCCCGCCCTCTTGCAGACTTTTATGGCATCTTTGGCTTCAGATCTTGGGGGGTCCATCATGCCCACGAGTCCAAGAAACGTCAGGTCTTTTTCAACCTCTTCCCTTTCTATGGAGGGCGAATCAAGCTCTTTATGGGCTATGGCAAGGAGGCGAAGTCCTTCGCTGGCCATGCCTTCTGCCGACATGAGAATCTCGCGGCGCGTATTTGGCGTGAGATCGGTCCGTCCTTCCGAAGTCATGGCATGGCCACAAAAGCCAAGCACGATCTCTGGCGCACCCTTCATCGAGACTTCGAGACCTGAATCTGACCTTTGAACTGAACAGGGTTCGTGAACCGTCACCATTCTCTTTCGTTCCGAATCAAAAGGAAATTCCAGAACTTTTTTGTATTGTGTTTGCGCCGCGTCCAATAAACTCGCTTTCTTGGCGAGAACGACGAGTGCGCCTTCGGTGGGATCGCCGATCACTCGCCAACCGTGATCTGCCAGTTCCAGACTGGAGTTGTTGCAAAGGACGCTTGCCGTGAGCAAGGTTTCAAGGTGCTTTTCTTCTTGGATGTCGAGCTTAACACCCCTGACGAGAAAATCTCCTTGGGGGTCGTAACCCGATCCAGTAACTTCGATCTCCCGATCGGTCCAGATCTCTCTTGCAGTCATTTCCCCTCGGGTCAGGGTGCCAGTTTTGTCGGTACAGATTACTGTGGTGCTGCCAAGGGTCTCGACAGCGGGAAGGCGTCTGATTATGGCGTTTCGCTTTGCCATTATCTGTGTCCCATAGGCCAGAGTAACGGTTACCACGAAGGGGAGTGACTCAGGGATCCCTGCAACCGCGAGGGCCGCAGCGATTATCAGAGTGGGAAGCAAGGGTGAGCCTCGCGAAATCTCCACCGCGAAGATTATGGTGCAGGCGGCAAGGACAATCATTGCCAACTGTTTTGCGAGCACCTGGAACTTTGTCTTGAGTGGCGGATCTTCTGGCTTCTCCTGAATCAGGCCAGATATCCGTCCAAGCTCCGTGGCCGATCCGGTAGCGATGACTGCAGCCTTGCAGTTTCCATAAACTACTATGGTACCCATGTAGACCATGCAGGTCCTGTCGCCAAGGTGCGCATCTTTTGGGACTGGCAGGAGACTTTTCTTCTCTGACACCGATTCGCCAGTTAAGGATGACTCCACCACTTCAAGAGCCGTATGATCGATAATCCTGGCGTCGGCCGGGACCTTATCGCCTGCTTCAAGGCGGATAACGTCGCCGGGGACAATTTCTGTAACAGATATTTGGCTGACCTTTCCGTCTCTCAAAACGTGAGCCTCGGGCGCTACCATCTCCCTCAAAGCTTCCATGGCTCGCTCTGCCTTGTACTCCTGAACGAATCCGAGGAGCGATATGAAGAATATTATTCCCAGAATGACGTAGGCGTTGGTGGTCTCTCCTGAAATCCAGGATATGATAGATGCCGCGATCAGGACGATTATGAGGTAGTTTTCGAACTGGCGGAGAAATATTCGGGCTTTTGATGGCCTGTAGATCTCAGCGAGTTGGTTTGGGCCGAATTCGATCGTTCTCTTCTCGGCCTCCTCGGTGCTAATGCCGTCCTCGGTGGTGTTGAGCCGCTCGAGGGTCTCAGGAATGGTAAAGGCGTGCCACTGGTCCAAAAAGATCATCTCGGAAAGAGCGTTGTTCGATTCTCGCTCGATCTATGTCTCTAACAAAATATACATCTTTCCAGAGCATTATATTAGCGAATCAGAACCTCGGCGTCCACACTGAGCTATTAACCGACGGGATCGTCGAGCTGATGAGGTCTGGGATCGTCGACAACAGCAAAAAGAGCAATACACCAACAACCCCCCCCTGATAAATATCCCAGATCAAGAGGATGACCGCCATAAACCGCGCCATGGAGATCGACCTGACGGGCCAGGCCACCGCAGAGTCTCTCGGCAGCACTTTCTACAGCGGGATCGGAGGGCAGGCCGATTTCATGAGAGAATCTCTCTATGCCCCCGGCGGAAAGTCGATCCTCGCCCTCCCATCGACCGCTCTCGGGGGCAATGTCTCGAGGATAGTTCCCGCCCTTCTCCCAGGCTCTGGGGTTACCCTGACGAGAGGCGACGTCCAGTACGTCGTCACAGAGTACGGGATCGCCTACCTTCGGGGCAAGAACATCCGTGAGAGGGCGATGGACCTGATCGCGATCGTCCACCCCGACTTTCGGCCCTGGCTGATCGAGGAGGCGAAGAGGCTGAACCTGATCTACAAGGACTAGGCCTTCGTCCCCGGAAAAGGGGGCGAGTATCCCGAGAACCTGGTGATTCACAGGACGACCCGCTCCGGCCAGGGCCAGGAGATCCTCCTTCGGTCGGTCAAGATCAGTGACGAGCCCCTGATAAAGGACTTCTTCTACTCCCTCTCCGACGAGAGCATGTACACCAGTTTCATCTCGGCAAGAAGGAACGTCCCTCACGAGATGAGGCAGAATTTCGTCGTCGACTATTCGAGGGACATGGTCATCCTCGCCGTCGGCGAGGACCTGGAGCGGGAGAGAGAGAGACGGTCGTTGGCGTCGGCCAGTACAGCCCCAACCGCGACATGCACATCGCCGAGGTGGCCCTGGTGGTGAGCGACGACCACCAGGAGAAGGGGATCGGCTCGGAGCTGTTCCACTATTTGACTTACCTATCCAAGAGGCAGGGCTTGCTCGGGTTTTCTGCCGAGGTCCTCTCCAGAAACAGGTCGATGATCAGCCTCTTTGAGAAGATGGGCTTTGATATCGAGAAGAGGCGAGAGGAAGGAGTCTACGAGCTGAAGATGACGTTCAGAGAGGTGTAAGAGATTCTTTGGAGCGGAACGTTTGGTGGTGCTCATTGATGTGGATGCATTGTACATCAGTAAAGGATGTAAAATTAAGAAGATATTTATTTAAATATATCAAATTTAGGCGTACTTCGTGCGTGACCCTCATAAAAGGAAAGATACGGGGTTTTAATCCACCACTTTCCGACGTATTACCATCTCTTTAAACATTTCTCCTTCGTTTTCGTTCCATTTCCCGGACCATGAAACTTCAAAATATATTTCTTGATGTCCTGCATTTTCAGAATATAAACCAAATTGCATTTCATATTTCCCGGCTGGGAATGAGCTCGGTTGGGCAAATAAAATCTCGTTAAGATCCAATACAAAATGTAACACTTCAGACCCTAAAGAATCCTTAGGTGACGATATGTGGCATAGATCGCAGTAATACCTTCGGTTCGGATTTATGTCGATAAATTTCTCATGAAGTATTGACCAATTCATATGTACAGACGTGATATTTTTATATCTCTCGGGTTTATCGACTTCGTTGTAAATCCAAAGATTCTCTAAAATAACCTCGCATTTTTGTAACTACTCAGCCCCCAACCACAAAATTTATTATGTTTAACGATATATTATT
>CAYWZG010000088.1:0-10500 GCA_964462795.1 uncultured Methanotrichaceae archaeon | reverse complement strand
TTCACTGAAAAGAGAGAAACGGAATCGCCAAGGTAATCTGACAAAGTCAAGTTAAGCATTTGTTGAAAATATATTCGATTATAAGGGACGATTGTGGATGGTCACAACTGAAAATTTAATTAGAAGCGGTTATCTCCCCGTAGAGCTTACCCCCCCGTTCTCGACAGTAACTCTTGCCGACGCATTACCCGTCATAACACCCGAACTTAATAATTTAAAAAGTAGTTCTAAGTCTAAATGTTGCGTATATTCTATTCCTAGGGTCAAACATACACGTCGTCTTCTAAGTATTCCAAATCCACGGCATCAAATAATACTCTGCCAAACGTTAGAGAATAATTGGGCAGAATTAGAGGAATTTTTCTCGAAGTCTAAGCTATCTCTCAGCACTCCTGACACTATTAGAGGGGCTGATAAGCGCGCTGTCGTCCCCAAATATAAGTTTGATCAATTACCTGCAGAAAGTGTTTTGAGGTCAACTGCCTGTCGCATTCGTTTGCATGCTGATATTTCAAGATATTATTCCACAATTTACACCCATGCTATTCCGTGGGCGTTACATTCAAAACCTGTTGCGAAGAAATGTCGAAAAGACGAGTATTATGGAAATACTATTGATAAATGTGTTCGCAACACTCAGGATCAACAAACACTAGGAATACCGATTGGACCGGATACCTCTCTTATTATATCTGAAATCATTGGCACAGCAATGGATATAAAATTAAGTGAAAAATTATCTGCAAATGATATAAAGGGATATAGATATATGGATGATTATTTTTTATTTTTTAGTAATTTTGCTCAAGCGGAACAAGCGATATCTAAATTACACAGTGTTGCAAAATATTATGAACTAGAACTCAATCCAAACAAAACAGAACTCATTGAACTTCCTGAATCGAGTTTTAGACCATGGGTTTCTGAATTGCGTCTTCATGAATTTCGACACAGTAGTAATCAAGGCCAACGAAATGATATATTAAACTATTTTGATAAATCTTTTAATTATTCAAAACAGTATCCAGACGATTTTGTTTTGAAATATTCTCTGAAAAGAATTAATGAATTGAATGTAAAATATAGAAATTGGCCTTTGTATGAAGCATTTCTCTTAAAATCAGTTATCCTTGAGCCAAGTGTCTTACCAACAGTATTTAAAATACTGATTTCATATTCAAATAACGGCTACGATTTGAATATTTCGAGTATTTCTGACACAATATCTGAAATTATTACATACCATAGCGAACTCAAACATAGTTATGAGGTATCTTGGGCATTATGGTTAGGAAAAAATTTGAATATATCCCTTAATAAAGAAGCAGCAACAGAAATCTCAAAATTTGAAGATTCCATTGTAGCCTTAACCGCATTGGACTTAAAAAGTTCTGAATTAATATCAGAAGGATTGGATACCTCAAAATGGGAAGCATTTATGACGGCTGAAGACTTGTATTCCGATCATTGGATCTTATCATATGAAGCGAATGTTAAAGGGTGGTTGCCTTCATCTAATGGCGAGGATTATGTGGATGATGATCCATTTTTTTCGATTTTAAAAGAGGCGGGCGTAAGTTTTTATAATATTACTGAAAAGGAAACCTCTGAAACGTTAGGTGTTGAATGTGGGATTAGCGCCTTCGATAGTGATGAGTACGCTGCATGGCTAGATATGACATAAAATAGCTATTTAGGATTGCAGCCTGGCTACAAGTGTACTTCATAATTTCGTCTCCAGGCTTGATTTTATTCATACAGGTCGGACGAGCTTTATCTACCAAATAGCATACACCGACCTGCCAAGCGTTTTCCCTAATTTTCATCTATCATTGCGGGGCGTAGTACCCCCGCAGGTAGGCCACTTATCTTCCCCCTCGTCTCGAACCGGTCCTTGTGCAGCTTGAAGGTGGTGATCTGATTGATCGCGGGTTGACTCGCGGATCTGGGTGCCCTTGCGGGGTGATCTCATCCTTGGGCCTTTTGATTACCAGAACTTCAATCATATTTTTTGACCTAATTCAAGCAACCACTCAGAGATCCAGCGAGCCCGCGCTAGGCATCTGACGAAAACCCAAGAGCATACCCAGCTCAGCATTTGGTCAGATCAAACGCCCATCGGCTCACGGCTGGCGCCACGTTTCCGCACCTGCGGTAAAATTCCACTTGAAACCCCATCTTCTCGTATCCCTCGATGAGCCCCTCGATCTGATCCATCTTCTTAAACGTGTAGAAATGAACTCTTCCGCCCTTTCTCACGAGTGGACGTATCGCTTTGAGGATCTCATCTTGCCCGTAAGGCGTGGGGATCACAACCACGTCGAACTTCTGCCTTAACATTTTGGATAAGACGAAGGCGTCACCTCGTATTATGGAGACATTCTCCTCGACCCGATTCAGCCTGATATTTTCGGCCAACCATCGGCAAGCCTCCGGATTTTTCTCTGCGGCAACGACATTCGACCCCCTTGCAGCGATCGGAACGACGAAAGGTCCCACTCCAGAAAAAGGGATCAGCACTTTCTCGCCAGGTTTTGCCATCGATGCGATCCTTGCCCTTTCGTAGCCGAGACGACTGTTAAAAAAGACCGAAGAGACGTCCAACTTGTAAACGAACCCAAACTCCCTGTGCAAGGTGACGGTCTCGCCCCCTGCCAGAACCTCGAAGCTTGCAACTCTCCGATCGCCCTCTAACTTTGAGACTTTGTTGAGCACGGTCTTAATCTCCTTGTGCTCAAGAATTAGGGCTTCTGCAACACGTCTTTTGTCTTCACGATCAGAATCGATCGAGACGATGGCAACAGATCCAATGACGTTGAAGCGATTGGGAACCAAAGTTGGTATTGAATTGGATATTGAAGATCTCATCTCACCCGAGGTATAGTGCTTAACACTTCTTTTGCGCGCCATCATCAGAAACGAAAATTGGATGAGATCCAGGGGCAAAAAAGGGATTTGCCTTCGCCTTTCCCCCAGCGCCCGTTTAGTCCATCTTGTCTCTTACGGGATCCAAGATCTCGTTCAAATAATTGGCCGCGCACTTCTTGAGATCCAACGGATGCATCTTGCCCTCAAGGAAAGCGGCTTCCAGCTCTTCGTACCGCTCGTAAGTCACATCCCCACCGAACTTCTCGGGCCGATGAATTGTCACCGCGCCAACTCTTGGCATGATGTGGAACTTGAATAGCTCGGTTACGGGATTGCCTTCAATGTCTTTGGCAGGACAATAAGCGCTCACTACCTTCTTTTCTAGGTCCTTGGCGCTATCGTCAACAGAGATGTAGTTCGCCTTGGAAGAAGACATCTTGCCGCCGTTGAGGCCCGAAAGAATCGGAGTGTGGATGCAGATCGGAACGGGAAGCCCCATCTTTGGCATCTCTTCTCTTGCGAGCATGTGGATCTTCCTCTGATCGATCCCGCCCACTGCGACATCCAGCTTGAGGGATGCGATGTCTACCGCCTGCATCAAGGGGTAAATCATTTGAGACACATGCGGATTGTCCATGTTCCGGCCCACTTCGTCCATGGATCGTCTCGCCCGGTTCAAGGTCGTGCTTCTGGCCATCTTCAAAACCTTGACCATGTAATCAGGCTCGAGTTGATAATCGGTGCCGTAGACAAACTCCGTCTTAGAAGGATCAAGACCAAGAGCGATGAAACACTCTTTGTTGTAGTCTGCAACCTCCCTTATCTCCTCAAGGGTACCTTTCTCGTTTAGATAAGCGTGAAGGTCCGCGAGCAATACAACCACCTGAAACCCAGCCTGCTGCAGATCTATCAGCTTGTTCACGGTGAGCATATGACCCATGTGAACCTTGCCACTGGGCTCATAACCCACATAAACCCTGGGATGCTCCTTCGTCTCCAGCAACACCTTGAGCTCATCGAGCGTAACTACTTCTTCTGCGTTCCTGACCACAAGCTCAAGCCTGTCCAAAAGATATCACCACCACCCCAGAGGAAAGGGGATGTATAACGTTTTTGGTCTCTTGCTCGGAAAAGAGAGGCAAAGGGAGGGAAAAAGAGTTATCTTTCCAAGACATCAAAGGGCTTCTATGCCCAAGAAGTCGAGAGAAGATCCACTTAAAGTGAATTCCAGTGACGATCTTTCCGATGAGCGCCCCGGGGACGATCCTTCGACTGAAGACTCAATAGATGATAAGCGTCGGGAAAAGAACCTGGGACTTCTCTTCATGGCCCTGATATTCTCTGTGCTATTCTGGAACTCATACTGGTTTCTCTCAAAGTTCCTTCTTATCTTTGTGATCGTTTATGTGGTCTACGTGACGATGCGATCCCGGTTCTGAAACATCCAAGAGTTCTTTGCAGCTCAAAGGAAAATTAGTAACATCAGTAACTTGCGGATCTTCGCTGGCAGTGTGCTGGATTTCTTCCAAGTACCAAAATAAGCTAATATTGACAAAACTATACGTCAATCAAGGAGGTTACAGGATCATGTTCAACCTTAAGACCGCCACGTCATTGCTCTTGGTTCTCCTCTGCGCCACTATCTTTTCCGGTTGCATCCAGTCTAACCAGGAAATCACCGTAGACGAGATGGGGATGGCCAAGATCAACTTCAGCGTCATCGCTGACAAATCGCAGGCGGGAAGCGAGGTATCTCAGCTCGCCTGGCAGATGGAGCAGCTCGTTCCCGAACTCAACACGAATTACGATCGGACCAACTACACTTTTGAAGAAGGGTACATCGAGTACCTGGTCTACGAGTGGAGAGCCAAAAATGAGGTCCCCATCACCGATATCAAAGGAGTGACCTGGACTGAAGAGAACGGATCTTACCAGTTCGGGGTAGATTTCGAAAGGGTCTTTGGCCCTGATGAGGTAGATGAAAGCGAGCAGAACGATGTGGTAATGGAGCTTACCCTCACCATGCCAAGGCCGATATCGACGGCTAACACTCCCTTTGTGGAGGACGATACAGCAAGATGGACAGTCACCAAAGAGTTGCTTTCTCAGAACACGACCTTATGGGCGATATCAAGCTGAACCATATGGTCAGATCTTGAACGCGGTTAAGAGTTAATGGGGCCCTTATGCCCCTCACTATTTATCATCCCTTGCCCGTCATCGGGACGTACTCTACTCCTGGCCTTCTTCTGGCAACTTCCATCCTGTAAAGCTTCATCAGCTCGTAAACGTCAGGAGGAACCTCTGTGTTGACACAGTCGCCAAGAAGCCTCTTTGCACCCTCATACATGAATGGATGGTCGTGGGTGTACTTTCCAGACACGAATTCGGTGATGATCGCCTCAAGCTTCTGATCGTCGCACGTCCCTTCCAGGATCTTTGCCACCAAGACCCTCATCTGATCAATGGCCTTTTTGGCCTGGTCTGCAAGGATGATCGTCTTGTCATCCATCTCGTTGATATCTTTCTTATCGATCAGGCTCAAAAGAGACGTTGCAGGATAGACCCCAGTTTGATCACCAAGCTGAGGATCTACCGGCCCCAACGCTGCATGAGGATCCATTACGATCTCGTCTACGGCCAAGGCGATCAAAGTGCCCCCACTCATGGCATAATGAGGGACGATGACCGTCTTTTTGGCGGGATGGGCCTTTAGAGCAAGGGCGATCTGGGTCGCGGCCAAGGCCAAACCCCCGGGCGTGTGAAGTATGAGGTCGATCGGAACATCTTGAGGAGTCATCCTTATCGCTCGGAGAACCTCTTCGCTATCGTCCACGTCGATGTACCTTGCTAGAGGAATCCCAAGGAAGCTCAAAGTTTCCTGTCTGTGTATCAAGGTTATGACCACCGACTGTCTCTTCTTTCCCATCCTGATCAGGAGACGCCTGCGGCTCTGTTCAAGATACTTCCTCTGGATCATGGGAACTAGAAAGATTATCAGGAAGAATATGATCCAGATGTTGCTGAAGAGCGCTTCGGGACCCACTTGAGAAAGGAGCACTTGTTCAGTCATCTCAGTTAGTTATAATGACGAATTCTATTTAAATTTGTTGCAACCATTTCTAGACGAGGATAAGCCCCTTTTTTCGGGGCCCTTTGATCATCAATTCGTCCTGAATGTGGTCCCCACTACTTGTTGCTGCCTTCTCTTACCATCACGGCAGGGCCGCGGTTCAGCTCCAACATCTCTTGCGGCGAGAGCACGGTCTTTCCAGTGGCGATCAGCTTTCCCGTCTCATCCACCACCAAAACCTCTTCGTCGGCCCGGATATCAGGATCGACCCAGACCACATGTTTTGCAAAGGCGGTAGATCCTTTGGCAACGTAAGGCGCCGCCTCTTCTGAGACTGCAACCCTCTGCAGGGGCGCTGGCAGATGGTCGTATAGACGCTGCGCGCCCAATATGCTCAAAGTAAGGTGCCCGTCACGGGCCCGAACCGTAGCTATTCGAATCTCGCCCGATTTTCCTGAGAAAAGCTGCCTGAGCCTTTTTGTCTTCGAGAGGATGTAAGTTGTACCCTCTGGAAAGAGTGCAAGGCCGCAACCTCGCCCAAACTGGAAATCTGCTATCATCCTCGCCCGTTTCAACATCAGTTCAGAGGTTACCACATGCCACTAAAAAGTCCTTGCGGGTTTGAAAAGCACCATAACCTATTTTGCCCCTAAATGAGTCACCACCCAGGAACTTTGATAACGGTGATTCGATTGAGCTTCTTAGATGATGTCGACCCTGAGATCGCATCTGCGATAAAAGACGAGTTGGAACGTCAACGAAACGGCCTTGAACTGATAGCGGCCGAGAACTTCACCAGCCTCGCTGTAATGGAGGCTTACAATAACGTCATGACCAACAAGTACGCCGAAGGCTATCCTGGCAAACGTTACTACGGCGGCTGCACCTTTGTGGACGTGGCTGAAAACCTGGCAAGAGACCGATGCAAGGCACTCTTTGGCGCAGATCACGTCAACGTTCAGCCTCACAGTGGATCTCAAGCCAACATGTCGGTCTACCAGGCCCTGTTACAACCAGGCGACACCATGATGGGCATGAAACTCAACCACGGCGGCCACCTTTCCCACGGAAGTCCGGTTAACTTTTCAGGCAAGGTCTACAACGTGGCCAATTACGGCGTAAACAAGGAAACTGAGATGCTGGACTACGACGAGATCCTAAAAGTCGCCAAAGGTTGTTCGCCCAAACTGATCGTGACTGGTGCTTCTGCTTATCCTAGGACGATCGATTTCAAGGCTCTGCGCGAGGTGGCAGACGAAGTTGGAGCGTACCTCATGGCAGACATCGCCCATATAGCGGGCCTGATTGCAGCAGGTGCCCATCCTTCACCAGTGCCTTATGCAGATGTTGTCACCACTACCACCCACAAGACCCTTCGAGGTCCAAGAGGCGGCGTTGTGATGTGCAAAGAGGACCTGGCTCCTGCCATCGATCGGGCAGTATTCCCTGGAATTCAGGGCGGACCTTTGATGCACGTCATAGCCGCAAAGGCAGTGGCATTCAAGGAAGCGTTAACCCAGGATTTCAAGGACTATCAGTTCCAGATTGTCAAGAACGCCAAAGTCATCTCTGACAGCCTCCTTGACCAGGGGTTCGATCTCGTATCCGGTGGAACCGACAACCACCTGATGCTGGTAAAGCTCTTGAACATGCCATATTCTGGAAAAGATGCAGAAAATGCACTCGAACGAGCTGGGATCACCCTGAACAAGAACACAATCCCGTTCGATCCCACAACGCCTTTCGTAACAAGCGGAATCAGGATTGGTACCCCTGCGGTGACCACCCGAGGCATGAAGGAAGCAGAGATGGCCGAGATCGCCATGATGATCGGCACAATTCTGAAAGATGTCGAGAACGAAGACACAATCGCCAAGGTGAGAGGAGAGGTGAGCGAGCTTTGTCAGAGGTTCCCACTGTATCCAGAACTGGGATAATCGACGGAAAGGCCATGGCCTCAGAGGTCGAGGCCGAAACCAAGGACCGAGTTGCGCGGCTCGCAGCTCGTGGAACCCGGCCAGGCCTAGCGACGATCCTGGTTGGCGAGAATCCTGCCTCCAAGATCTACGTGAGGATCAAGCACAACGCCTGCGATCGGGTGGGGATAAAGTCCGAGAACGTGAACCTGGCCGAAGACGTAACCCAAGAAGAGCTTATCGAGACGATCAAGGGCCTGAACAGACGAGAGGACGTTAACGGGATACTTTTGCAGCTTCCCTTGCCTCAAGGGCTCGATCCAGCTTCGGCCATGGCGGCCATCAACCCGATAAAAGACGTGGATGGTTTTCATCCTTTGAACATGGGATCGCTCCTTGCAGGTGCTGAAAAATTGGTCCCTTGCACGCCGAGGGGAATCATTCACGCTCTGGAGAGGCTCGGCGTGGACCTGGAAGGACGAGAAGTGGTGATCGTCGGTCACAGCAACGTGGTCGGAAAGCCCCTGGCAGCCATGATGCTCAACAGAAACGCCACAGTCCAGGTTTGTCACGTCTACACCCATGACCTTGCTTACCATACCAGGCAAGCCGAGGTTCTGGTGGTGGCAGCGGGCGTTCCCGGTTTAATCAAGAAAGATATGGTCCGGAAAGGCGCTTTTGTCTTCGACGTCGGGACGAACAAGGTCGGCGATAAGTTGGTGGGCGACGTCGAGTTTGAAGAAGTCCGGGAAGTTGCATCAGCCATAACTCCAGTTCCTGGTGGCGTTGGGCCTTTAACGGTCTCGATGCTCTTGAGCCAGACCGTGACTGCGACAGAGATACAAGGCCAGGGAACCTTGGGGGATAAGTAGCGTTGTCGTTGGTCGTGGCTTTCGCCGGAAAGACGCGCGCGGTAATGGGCGGTGATCGGCGGAGCATATCCTTTTTTGGGGCCGCCCCAAAGCTGGAAGAAGAGCTTTACGGCGGCAAGATCAGGACTGATGCAGATCTCGCCCGGCGGGCCAAAGAGCTGGGCGCCCGGATGGCAGTATCAGACAGAAGAGAAAAGGTCTGGAGGACTGGCGACGTCCTGGTGGGCGAAGTTACCGAACTTTCTGCAGAGAATCAGAGGCGACGCAGGGTCTATGCGACACCCGGTGGTTACATGCTAGTGGACGTAACCGGAAACGAGGCTGTGGTAACCCGGAAGGGTGCATCAACTCTCATAATCCTTGGAAACAGGTTCACTCAAAAGCTCGCCTACGATATGTTGGGGACCGGCAAGGTTCCAGACGTTTCTTCTGTGAAGGCCGTCTTTCAGGAGGCAAGTGAGAAGACCGCTTCGGTCAGCAGAGAACATTCCATCCTTTCTGTTGAGGGTGCAGGTGCAAAGCCCGATCCTTACGCCCTTCTGGCCCAAGCAATGCTCCGAGACTCTGAGGAGAGGGGATGGATTGTATCAGGTCTGCAGTGATCTTGGCCGGTGGCCGAGGGCGGCGCATTGGAGGCGAGAAGGCCTTCATGGAGTTTTTCGGCAAGACCATGATTGAGCGAGCCGTCGAAGGTGCACGGAAGGTTGCCGAGGACGTGATCGTTGTCGCAAGAGATGGATCACAGGCAGAACGGATAAGGGAAATGGCACTCGAAGTCAGAGTTGTTCCTGACTTGGTTTCAAACTACGGGCCTGTAGCCGGTCTTGCGTCAGGAATGGCTTGCGCCGAGGGCGAGTTGGCACTTGCCATAGGTTGCGATCTTCCTTTTCTCAATCCTGGTTTGTTGGACCGGTTGTTCTGTCTGGCAAAAGGGCACGATGCTGCAATCCCGTTGCGAGAAGATGGGGTCATGGAGAGGTTACATGCGGTATACAGGGCAGACCTGATGGCCAAGGCATGTAACAAAGCCATAGTTCGAGGTTGTCACAGGATAGCGTCACCCTTGAATGATCTGGATGTGAAATTGGTTCCAACCGGCTGGCTCCGTTCGGTGGATCCAGAGCTTCTCAGCTTCTTCAACATCAATACCGAAAAAGATTTGGTCGAAGCCAGGCGGATCTGGCTTGCGTTAGATGTAGTATTGGAGAAGTCGGTAGACGATGTAGGCTATTATGGCAAACAAGGCGACTTGGAGAATCAGGCCTCCGAATGTCAGGAGGAATATGGCGATTAAGATTGCCAGGACTATAGTTGCGGTGTCCCTTTGTTTTGATCGTATTCTCCGAGATCGACCCGGTATCTTTCTCATGGACATAGAGTGGTCTTCAAGAGAAGATAACGCTTTTCGTCTTGTTGACTCTTTTATGCTTGAGTTTCAAAGATGTGCTAAAAACCGGTGCCTGCCGAGGTTTTAGGTGTATTGCCTAACAAAACATTAGTCTGCTTGATATCGATTTGACTAATCTGCTATGAATTGGCCCCGAGTTCAACTGGGAGAATAACCTGGCCTGCTTTGCATCTGTTTTCCTCACGCTTCAGTTTGGCCACATTTTGCTTCTTATTTAGCGAATTCATGACATGTTTGCGATATTCAATGATCTGCAGTCAAGCCAAATCCTTGTTATAATGGAAAGTGGTTTGGATTATTGAAATGTAGTGTAACTACTCAGCTATAGGACTCTTTGACAGGGCAGACAGCGGGTATGAAAGG
>CAYWZG010000087.1:0-10620 GCA_964462795.1 uncultured Methanotrichaceae archaeon | reverse complement strand
TATCGTTAAACACTATAGTTCACATAAATTTGAACGCATTCCTCCCCCCACTAAAGTAGGGGGGATCCTGCTGTGTTCGTCCTGAAACAAAAAAAGTGGGGGGTGGGCGCTAACAATGCCCTCTCCACCATATCCCTCAGGGGCAAAGCCCCAGCTGAAAGGTCATGTCGCGAGCACTGCCATAATCCTCTCGTGGATATATGTTCCCTTCTCGCTACGCAGAAAGTCCCTACGATCTTCCGCAGAACGACACGCTCACGAAGTGCTCTTTTCAGCCCTGTTATTGGTCGATTCCACATCTAAAAGAAAAACAAACGTGAACGTATGTGTTTAGCGCCCCCAAAATCGATTGCTTGATGTTCTTTTTGGCCAATGATAAGTAGCACGCCAACTAACAACTTTTGCCAGATAAAAAACAATATCAGCAATTGGAGTTATAGTCGAGAACAAATTATATGAAGCTAATCGGTTCTCGATTATAATCGAATATTTTTGTAGTGATGAAGATGAAAAAGATAGTTCTGCTATGCGGAAGTCTACTTTGGAACGGCTCGGGGAGACGTGATGTCGGCCTTGCAGCGGATAGGAATGGTATCGAGGGCTACCGACCGTTTTCTTGGAGGAAAAGTTGGTGGCCCCATCGCCGTTGCCAGAAGAGGCGGTCACACGTCTACACTTCAAGAGATGTTGATGTTCTACCTCATCAACGAGATGACTGTGGTAGGCTCAAACTACTGGAACATGGTCTTCGGCCTCAATCCAGGCGAAGTTTGGGATGATGATGAAGGCATGGAGATGATCAGAAGATTCGCCGAAAATGTGGCAGATCTCGTACTAAAATTATAAAACAGAGGTTCGAAGGAACGATTTATCGACTCTAAGGGTCCGTGAAGGAATAATCTTGTCATATGCATCATGCGTAATTATTATACTGAATCTGACTCATGTCGGTTTCGTATAATGGCCGTACACGTTTATGTGCAAGTTATTTCTCTACGGGCCCTAAGGCCGAAACGTACTTGAATAAGCCAAGGTATAGGGATGACCTATGGCCAAGAAAAAGTCAGACGGAAGCGGCCTCATGTCCTCTGCGGGTCTGATGAGGTACTTCGAGGCAGACGATACTGCAATTAAATTGGATCCAAAAACTGTGATCACCTTTGGCGCGGCCACGGGCGCAGGCGTATTGTCGATGAGCGTTTATTTTGGGCTGTGGCCCTGAAAGTGCCACAGCCGATCGTTCCGTCCTATTTGAATCTGCTCTTAGTCTAATCGATCAACCTCAAACTTTGCCCAATCCCTTGAGCAGATTGTCCACAATCACTTCAAAGCTCTCTTTTGCTTGCGTTTCTTTATCCATGAAAGAAATACCGCTATCGCCCAAAGGCGTAACCTCTGGGTCTATGGGGATTGCTCCAAGGAACGGGACGTTCATCTCTTCTGCAGTCCTCTTTCCACCACCGGTCTTGAAGATCTCCACGATCTCGCCACAGTGAGGACACCGAAGTCCGCTCATGTTCTCGACGATTCCAAGCAAGGGCACTTTCATCGACTTGACCATGTTAATGGCTTTTCTGGAATCGAGAAGGGCAACCTCTTGGGGTGTCGTCACGATGATGGCACCACTAAGGTCTGGAAGGAACTGGACCACGCTAAGCGGCTCGTCGCTGGTTCCAGGAGGAAGATCGATTATCAAGAAGTCTAGGTCACCCCAGTTCACATCAGACATGAACTGTTTTATGGCAGCCATCTTCATGGGCCCTCTCCAGATTATGGCTGAATCAGGGCTGGACAGTGCAAATGCCATCGAGATTGCCTTTATGCCATTTGCATCAATCGTCTCAATCCCTTCAGACCCCACGCTGAGCTGAGATCCTTCCAGACCCAGAAGCTTTGCGACGCTGGGTCCGGTTATATCTGCATCCAAGATTCCGACCTTGTAACCTTTGAGTTGGAGTGCCCGGGCGAGGTTCACGGTGACGGTACTTTTGCCAACGCCGCCCTTTCCGCTGGCCACTATGATCTTGTGTCTTACCCGCTCCATCCTCCGGGAAACTGTCTCTATCTGCTCAGCCATCTCTTTTCGAGGATCTTTGCAAGTGCCACTGTCGGCACATGATTCGCACACGTCATCACATTTTTCCATACAAACACCAGAATGATTTTATTAAGCACTATAATAGTCAACAACCAATTACATCTATCGAATTAGATTAGATTAGATTACGCTAATTAGGTTTTGCCAGAAACCTGGAAGTAGAGTTTGTTCTCATGCCTTCTACTTTCCATAGTCCCTTCCTGCTCCAGGATTCCCAGGTGCTTTAAGACCTCGTTTCTGTGCAAGCCTGTAAGGGTGCAGATCTCGTCTAAGGTACAGGGCCTCCTTGAAAGAAGCTCTTGAACTTCGATCTCGCCCCCTGTTTTCCGTTCCCATTCGGCGATGACGTTGGCACCTTCAAAGGCTTTCAGCGCCTCGTCCATCCCTTTAGAGTCCAGTGGCAAGACCAGCTCGGCTGGCGGCCTGACAACTGTGTTGAGCTGAATTTTGTCTGGCCGGATCCTTTTGGCCGCCTGTGCGATCTTGTGAACCTCAAAGTCGTTTAGGCCCTTTACCAGCATCACCTCAAGCCAGATTTCCCCTTCGAACTCTTCTCTCAAAGCCACCAAGCCCTCTATGATCTCTTCGATCCTGAGGTCAGGATGGGGCCGATTCGTTCTTTCGAAGGTCGATTGGGTTGCAGCATCCAACGAAGGTATTATCAGGTCTGCTTTTGTCACCTCGGCCCGGACCTTTGGGCTGCTAAAGAGCGTTCCGTTAGTCAAGATCACGATAGGTTGATCAATGATCTCTTTTGCGCCCTCTATGATCTCATCGAGGCCCAAATGGAGGGTGGGCTCGCCAGATCCTGCAAGAGTGAGATAATCGAAATCTGCATCTCGCTTGGATTCGATTTCTTCCAAGACCTCTCGGACAGAAACGCGCCGTTTTCGTTCCAGAGTGAGGCAAGTAGTCCTGCCCAGCTGGCAATAGGCGCAATCCAGTGTGCAGGTCTTGTAAGGCGACAGGTCCAATCCAAGAGATAACCCGAGCCTGCGGGATGGCACAGGGCCAAATAGATGTTCCATATTTCACACGCTCTCCATTACACAAATTACTGAACTAAGACCTACTAATAGGTTGCGTCAAAAAGGTTTTTGGGGTGGCGCATGACAACGAAAATAGAGTTAACCTTCATATTCGTTGACCGGTCTCGTTGTCTCATCTAAATCATTCGTTGAAAGTTGGAAAGCTCTTTTGGACAGGTAAAAGCGAAACGTACTACCCTTTCCAAGGCCGGAATCTGCCCAGATAGTTCCACTAGCCGTCTCGACTATCTTCTTGACCGTGGCAAGTCCAATCCCGGTCCCTTCGCGACTTCGATCCAACCTGTAGAAGGGCTCAAAGATCATGTCGTGATAGGTCATGTCAAAGCCTTTTCCGTTATCCTGAACCCAAAACTCGTATCGATCTCCTCGATCGATACAGCCCACCACGATTTCGGGTTTTTCTCCGGTGTACTTGAGGCTATTACTCAATAGGTTGGCAAAGATCTGTTTGATCCTGCTCTTCTCGCCAACGATGGTTGGAAACTCTCCTTCAAGGCTGAATTGCACATCACGATCCTTGATGAGGAAACTGACCTCTTCGTACGCTTCTTGAATAAGAGTATCCATTTTGAGCTGCTCTGGCAGACCTTTTATCCTGCCTACTCGAGAGTAGTCCAAAAGGTCCAATATCAATCGATCCATGTTGGCAGCACTTCTCACTATCCGTTCCAGGTAATTTTTCCCGGTTTCGTCCAACTGGTCGGCGTAATCTTCCATGAGGAATGTGGTAAATCCCTGAATTCCGCGAAGAGGCGCGCGAAGGTCATGAGATATGGTGTAGGCAAAGCTCTCAAGCTCGCGGTTCAGGGACTCGAGCTTCCGTTCGTAATCGGTGGTCTCGGATATATCCCTCACTATCGCAACGATAGAACTGAAACTTCCATCCCTTTCCGAAACAGGGGCGAAACTAACCGAAGCTGGAAAAGTAGTTTTGTCCTTCTTTATACAGGTCATCCTACCTCGCCATCCTCTGCTATCGATCTCTCTTTTGTCGATTTCTTCTCTTTCTTGGATGAAATCTGCATAGTGTCTGCCCCTCATTTCTTCCCGCTTGAAATCAAACATTTCCAAAAGGGCAGGGTTTGCAAAGAGCAGATGACCATTTTGATCGAATATAACGATCCCGTCGTTGGAAGACTCTACGGCGTCCATGAAGAGAAGCATCTGCTCTTCAAGCCACCGATTATAAGACATGTCTTGGCCAAAGGCGATCACCCGGTCCACCACTCCAGAAGAATCTCTGGCAACGCTCCAGTCCCATTGAAGAGCGATCTCTTCGCCGAAACGGTTGATCAGGGGCCCTTCCATCACTTTAGAAGTGCCTTTTTTCACCACAGATTCAACCTCTCTTCGAAAATCATCTTTTGCAGTGTCTGGTATCAAAAGATCAAAAAAGTTCTTTCCGAGCACATCTTTTCCGGTGTATCCAGTCATGTTCTCGGCACCTTTGTTGAAGAGGTGTATCCCGCCCTCTGGATCGAGGCTGGCTATGAAAAGGTCTGTCCTTTGGATTATGCTTCGAGAAAATTCGCGTTCAGACCGGATCTCTTCTTCCATCTTGATGTGTTCAGTTACGTCCTGGCCAGTTACAACGACTCCTGCAGTCGTTCCCGTGGAGTCTTCCAGCTTAAGGCCGTTCCAGGCAATCATCTTATCCTCGCCCGACTTGACTTTGATCTTGATCTTCTGATTTAGGACTGACCCGCCCCTCTCGACGAACTCAAAGAGGGCAAGAGTCTCTTCTCTGGTCTGGGAATCTGGTAATAGCCGCTTCCAGAACTCCATTCCGACTGTAGCCTCCTTGGCCGTATAACCTGTAATCTCTTCTGCGGCCCTGTTCCAGATGAGGATTCTCTGGTCTGGATCTATTACGTAGAGCATGGGGTTGCTGATTTCGATCAATTTCCCGCTGATGTCTGCCAGCCGCTTTAGGTGATCTTCCATCCTTTTGCGCTCGGAGATATCTCTTATGACGAAGAGAGCTGCGGATTTTCCTTGATACGTGATTGGAACTGATGCGCCCTCTATGTCGATGACGGTTCCGTCCAGCTGGACGGTCTTGTCCTCCACAAATGGCGCAGGTATTTTCTCTTCATAGCATTTCTGAATCCGATCTTTCACAATATCGAGATAATCTGGGTGAACGAAATCCGTCACGTATCTGCCCCCGAGTTCGTCAAAGCTTTCTGCGCCATGAAGCTTGATTCCCACCGAGTTCATGTAAACGAACTTTCCATCAAGATGGATACCTATTGCTTCGGGGGAAAGTTCCACGAGAGATCGATAACGCTCTTCGCTTTCCTTGAGCTTGTCTTCAGCCCTTTTGCGCTCGGTGATGTCTCTTGCCGACTCGATCACTCCAACGATTTCGCCATCTTTTCCGAAGAGGGGCGATGCCTTGATCCATATGTAAGCACCTTTGCCCCCATAACGGGACGGCACGAGGACCTCAGCAAAAAGGGTATCGCCCTTCCGCTCGACGTAATCGTAGTGTTGTTCGACATCTTCGTCATCTGAAACGATTAAGTCTGCAAGTATTGGTCTCTTAAGGCCATAAACGGCAACTGAATAACTGTAATCGCCTTTTCCGAGAATCTCCTCACCTGAAACCCCTGTCACCCTTTCGATGGCTTTGTTCCAGGCGATCACCTTTCGATCTTTGTTGATGACGAAGGTTGCGTCGGGGAGAAAATCTATGATCTTCATCATCTGGCAGTGAGTATTGCGTAGTTCTTCTTCGGCATTTTTTCTATCAGTAATGTCCTGTATGATTCCTGCCAGTTTGACGGGGTTACCAGTTTCATCCCAGGAAACCACATCTCCTCTGTCGTGAATCCATCTCCAAGAACTTCCCGACTTCAAGCGATAATTCATCTCAAAGTACGTCACTTCACCTCTGAGGATGGCATTGAGTTCGTTTTCTATTTTGATGAGATCGTCTGGATGTATCGATTGCGTCCAATCCGCCAGATCGCTCTTCAAACGTTCTGGTAACAACCCCAACATCTTGGAATATTTGGCGTTGTGAATGACCTCCTCGGTGGTCATGTTCCAGTTCCAGATTCCCAAGTCTGCGCCTTCGACGGCAAGGTCGAGCTTCTCTTCGCTCTCTTTTAGGGCTTCTTCTGCCATCTTTCGGTCGGTGATGTCGTAGATCGTCCCATCAACCTCGATGACCTTTCTGGATTTATTGCAGATGTTTTGCACCATCTCGTGAACCCATCGGATTTCGCCGTCCTTTCGGATGATCCTGTATTCTCTTTCGGCAGAGTAATTCGGAACCGATCGAGATTTTGCGATCTGGTCGAGCAGCCCTGGCAAGTCGTCAGGATGGACAAGCCAGCTCAAGTCGTCACTTTTGAGGTATTCTTCTCCAGAGTAACCTGTGATCTCTTCTACAGTGCCGTGAACGAAAGCTGAAGCATAAGGCGGACCGATGATTATCTGAAATGCAATCCCCTTGAAATTCTCAACAAAAGATTTATACCGTTTTTCACAGAGTCGGAGGGCATCTTTCAGGCCGTTTTCAGAGGCGAGCGTCAGGTCATCAACAGGAGAATCTTTTGTCTGAATGGTTGATACGAGGCTCTGGTTTTGCTCGCGCATTTCAGCTGCAATCTCGCTCAATTCTTCCAGGGTGGTGGCAATCTCTGAACTAACCGGAAGCGACGATGAGACATCTTGTGATTCGCCGCTGAAATCCAAGTTCTTTGACTTTGTCCCTTCTTTTAAGGTTTTGAGCAAATTATCCAAACGTCGCAGAGCGTGCTCTCTGATCTCGGCCACAAATAGATCGGCGAGTTGATCCTGTCCCTGGGTGATCAATTTTGCGCCATTTACTCCCAAACACTCGGCTGAAACTTCGCCATTATATCCCAAAATTATCATCGGAATCTTGGGACCGAGCTTCTCGGCCTCTTCGATTAATCTGCCGAAAGATTTGTCTCCGTTCGACTTGTTGGTGGAATCAAGGGTGATGAGGTCGTAAGATTCCTCGGAGAGCTTCCTTAGACCATTCACGTCGTTGGAGGCGAAATCAATTTCGATGCCAGCACTCTCAAAAGAGCGATTCATCGAGTCGAATTTCCTCGGATTATGGCTGACAAGAAGCACGTGGTAAATTCGTTTCTGGGACATTAAAACTACACCTCCAGAGGAGATTTATTCTGACGAATATCATTTTTGCTTTTGGGGATCCATAAACTTCAGATCAAACTATTTGAGGTTTTTGGGCACAGCGATCCATTTCGAGCTAGATCACTTCAAAGATCAGACCAGCAAAGCTTAATTTGGTAGAGCTGAAAAGAGCAAAGCATGGAGCCTCCTTCAGAACTGGTCCGAATGCTGAGCAGCGACAACTTCTTTGAGAGGCAGAAAGCCGCCTGGAAGCTAATCGAGATGGGCGAAAGCGCAGTGGAATCTCTCATCGAGGCCTTGGAGAACGAAGAGAACTCTCAAGTGAGGTTTAAGTCCGCCTGGGCGCTTGGTGAGATACATGACTCAAGGGCTTTAGATGTCCTGGTTCGGGCCCTCTTGGAAGACGAGGACGAAACTGTCAGAGAATGGTCGGCAGCTGCTCTGGAATCAATAGGTGATCCACGTGCAGTTTCGGAGCTTGCACTGGCCCTCAAATCCGATTCAAACAAAGGCGTGAGGCACAGAGCGACTCTTGCTTTGGTGGCGTTTCAAGCTTCTGAAACCTTTCTGGAACTTTTAGATGAGCCCGATGTGGCGACTCGCCAGATGGCCATAGTAGGGCTGGGCCGCCTGAAGTGTCAGGAGGCCTTGGAGAAGGTTGGGGACCAGATAGAAGACGAAGACACAGAGCTCAGGCGAAGAGCAGCCTGGTACCTTGGCGAGATCGGTACATCGAAGGCCAAGGATTTCCTGAAACCAGCTCTAAAAGACGAAAGCCATGTGGTCAGGATGGCCGCTGTAAAGTCCTTGGCGTCAATCGGTGGACTTGACGCTTGCAGAATGACCTTGAGACTCACAAAGGACGAACATCCGCAAGTGAGGCTTGCGGCCGTGACGACCTTGGGCGAGATCGGAGAAACTAAGGCTTTGAGCCGCCTTGTCGAGATCATGTTCGGCAAAGATGATGAAGAGATATCTGCCTGGGCGGCTTGGTCCTTGGGCGAGATAAGAGATCCTCAGGCGATCGATGCCCTGAAAGAAGCCTGCAAGAGCTGCTCACCCCCCGTTGCGGAAAAGGCTCACGATTCCCTTGTCCAGATCTTCGGGATCGAGCCAGAATGAGAATATGGCCCAGGTAACTCTCCTCACCCAAGGATACGCTCGCCGCCGCGGGCGCACAGGCAAGATCCAGGCATCACCCACATCGGTCCTGATAGAAGATTCGGGGGTTCGGGTCCTCGTTGATCCAGGTGCCAACGCCACCCGTCTCTTGGAGGCTCTGAGCCGATTGGGCCTTGCACCCAAAGATGTGGATCTGATATTCTTGACACATTATCATCTGGACCATCTGCTCAACATCAGGCTATTTCCAGAAGTGGATGTCTGCGACCAATACTTCCTCTACCACGAGGATTGCGAGATCCGCTTCCCACGCGAAGGCGCGATCCCTGAAACCGGGGTCGAGGTGATCCCAACGCCGGGTCACTCACCAGAACACGCCTCTTTGCTGGCAGAAACTGACGAGGGCGCGTGCCTGATTGCAGGCGACCTTTTCTGGTGGTTTGACGATGCTGAGCAGAAGACCGATTCAGAGGCCCTGTTGAGCCTAGAAGACGAGTTTGCCTCAGATCCTGCCGCACTGAAGGTGAGCCGAAAGATGGCGTTGGATTTGGCTGATTGGATCGTTCCAGGCCACGGAAGGCCCTTTTATAATCCTGGGCGGTAGATTCTGCGCCCGATTGCATGTTTAATATAATTAATGTACATAACATCCAATCTTCTGGCGGATCAGACGATTAGTACCGCGATTATCCCGCTCAGGAATATTCCATCGAAGGTTCCAGCGCCTCCGATGCTGGCCACTGGCGCGCCCAGATTTGCAATCCGTCCAAGGTTCATGAGATCGGCCCCAATCAATGTCCCGAGCACTCCGCCCACGTAGGCCATGACAAAGAGGCAATCGTGATGGCCAGGACAGAAGGCCATGGTAAGCAAGATGGCGCTCAAGGCTGCGGTCAGGGGCGGAACGAATACTGGAGTTGCGATTCCCACGCCCTTGATCGGCCGGGCAATCTTGTAGGTCACAAGGGCGACGATGGCAATCCCTATCAGGGCGTAGGGTATCGTCTGGGCAAACCGGCTCAGAAGGTATGCGGACACCATAATCGGGATCACTGCTCCGCCAACGTTTATGGCGAGGACCGTGTGGTTGGTCCTGGTTCCCGCGACTGGAACTCTGTAGATCATACCAAAGCCTCGAACGAGCCTATCGGTCACCACCGGCACTTTCGACTCCATCGTGGTCAGGGGGATGTTTATGCCCGCTCCTATGAATGTGGCCAAAAGCAATAGGAGCGCATCAGACCAGGAGAATCCTATCTTGGTAAACGCGGTGCTGAGCGCTCCAATGAATAAGACAGTCACGCTCAGCCAGAGCGCCATTGCGAGTAGTATTATGATGAGCAAGCCGAAGGGAAAGTAGATCAGTCGGTTGTTCATGCAGAGGTGTTGTTCTCAAAGGGTATAACTTTTGTTTTGGGTTATAGCTGACCTGCCATAGGGTTTGATGTATTTCATCTGTTTTTGTGGATATATTTGTGGATATCTTTTCATACGATGAATCAAACTGGCGGCGGCGCACACCACCGCTGCTTGCAGCGGGGCATGACTCGCGCTGCCGCCCTGTTAAGCCAATAGACCGCGAATGGTATCATTCTTAAGCCAGTCATATGTCCCCCCTGCACCACACCACTCAGTTTATCCGTAGACCGATTCAAATTGTTAAGTTGGCTATTTGGTCATCCCAACCGCAGCAAGCTGTGGGGTATTCATTCTAAAAGAAGAACGTCGCCCTGAAGTCGAGGATCGGAGGTCCCGCGCCCTCGGAGACAAAAAGGATGGCCGCCGACCAGAAGAAGTGGATCGAGGAAAACGAGCGGCTCGTCGAAGAGATGAGGGGGCGGGTCAACTGGGCGCTCGACTCCCTGCGGGAGATGAGGTGATCTCATCACCTCAGATTTCATAAATGTACAAAATGCCTCACAACCATGACTAAAACGTATAAACTTTCTACAATTCAACACGTAGTAGAGATCGGGGCGAGGCTGTCCGGAAGTTGGTTCAGAGGACACAGTAGGATCATTGGTGAGCTTACGCCAGGGGTATTTCGGAGGGAATATGATTGTCCTCCCTTCCGATCAAGACGTGATATCGAATTCGATTTGATCACCAAATTTAAGCTGAATGCGCCCTCATTAGAATCAAATTTGCCGGATTACGATGATCCGACGTTCGGCATGACATATTGTGACATGGGCCTATTTTCTCTTGATATCG